>CAZXPD010000014.1:30074-45319 GCA_964643065.1 uncultured Gammaproteobacteria bacterium
CCGGCTTGTTTATTATCATTTTCCTGTTTAATATTCTTGCCTTCTGCTTCGTTGCCTTGCTTTGAGGCATTCACATCGCCTGCTTGTTCGTTTTCGTTTTTCTGTTTTATATTTTTGCCTTCTGCTTCATTATTTTGTTCGGATGCATTAACTTTACCGGCTTGTTTATTATCATTTTCCTGTTTAATATTCTTGCCTTCTGCTTCGTTGCTTTGTTTTGTAATATTTACATCTCCAGCCTGCTGGCTTGAATTTGATTGAGAGATACCTGAATTTTGTGTAAATATGCTGGTATCATCCGCTACAGAATTTTTCTCGGTTTTTGACTTCGAAAAATATTCATCAGAATTCCATAAAGTTTTGTTGATAGGGTTAATAGTGTTGCTCATACCTTGACCTCCTCATGTCAAATTTATAAATTATTCGATTTTTTACTCGTACCTTATATATTTTAAAAAACTTTTAATATATAAAAATTGCATAATTTATTATATAATTCATATATAAATTTACATTATGTTACATTTAAAAAACGGTTATTCTTGCCTAAACCCACATGGATTAATCATTACAGCCCATAGATACTGTTATAGAAAAAGCATATATTCTTGTAAGAATTTACACATATTTAAGATATATTTTATAGATAATAAAAAATTAAACATTTTATCAAAGTTTTTTAAAAAATTACCGATATAAAATATTGAAGGCATATATTAAGATTGCGTAGGCCTAAGTAGTTTCTTGATGGTTAGAAAGTTTTTATTCCAAGTTTAAAGAACATATTAGAAAGTTAAGACTTAATGAAAAGCAACTCACGTCATAAAACAGATCCTTTTGAAGCTATTTTTGAACTGAATTTGGGTGATTTTTTAACCGAGCACCTTATCTCGAAAGAATTATCCAAAAAAATCGGATCAAAAATTACAGATAAAACCGTTAATTTGAAAAATCAGATTAAGGAGCTTATTTCAATATATTCGATTGACAAAACTCTAACACTCCTTGGTTTCAACAATAGTGAAGATTTTATAATATATAATTCCATTGCTAAAACACTGGTCCAAATGTTTAATATAGACGCTTGTCATATTTATCTTTCCTCAGATTTTATCAAAAGCGGTAATAAGCCTTCCGGATTTGATTTACAACTTGCAGGAACTTCCCTGCCTACGATTGATATTTCAGACTATAAAAGCATAGGGTATAAATTTGATGATGATAACCCTGCAGTTAAAGCTTATATGAAAAATCAAACCACTCATTTAAAAAATGCAAAAGTTACAAAAAACTGGGCACCAAATTTAAAATTAAACGAAGATAAAGCAAAAATCGTTATATGTGTTCCAATTTTAAATAATTGGGAAAAAATCGGAGTTATAGTTTACGAAAATTATACAAAAAAACTTATTCCCTCAGAATACATCAAGCTCATGCAAATAATTGCAGAGTTATTTGTTACATCAATTAAACTTCAAAAGTTAGTTGAGCAGTCTCAGGACACGTTGGAAGATGTTACAGTTACTGCAAGTGAATTAAGACATTTGAGAACCGAACTTACTGCCCAAATCGGTGATTTAGGAGATATTCAGCAAAAGTTTGTTGAATCGCTTGCGATTGCAGTTGATGCCAAAAGCAAATATCCTCCCGAACATTCACGTAAAGTTGCAGAACTGGCAAAAAAAATCGCTGAAAATTTAAACTTAAATGAAAAAACGACAGATTTAATTTATTTTGCTTGTCTTTTAAGAAATATAGGCAAAATCGCTTTGCCTGACGAAATATTTGCAAATAAAAATAAGCTTTCCAAAGAAGATTGGCAAAAACTTCAAAGCCATCCTAATGTCGGCGTTAGCTTGCTTATGAAAATCAACTTTATGTCCGAAATAATACCGTACATTAATTATCATAAGGAAAGATGGGACGGCAAGGGAGAGCCGGAAGGGCTTGCAGGTATTAGCATTCCGCTTGGCGCCAGAATAGTAGCCGTTGCTGACGCATTTAATGCTTTAACCAGCAACAGACCTTATCGTGAATCTCTTTCAGAAAACGAAGCCTTAAAAATAATGATTGAAGAAGCAGGCACTAAGTGGGATCCTACAGTAATAGAAGCTCTAAAGAACTTAATTTGAGCCCGGAAAAGTTTTTGTATTGCGTTCACTATTATTCTACTAAGGCTTAAGCCTGTGTTTAACAAAAGATACTACCGCACTGGATAGGTCTGAAATTTCTCTTTCATCATTTGAAACCACATTGTTATTATTGCCATATCTGGAAGAATTGAATTTTTTTTGTGCCTCTTGTCTCTTGAATAAGGTCGAAAAAAACAACGTCACAAGAATAATTGAAAACACTATAATGAGAAATTTAAAAATATTAATTATTATTTTAAAAAAATCAATCTTTTTCTTTGCCTTTTCGGCAGCTTTTATCTCGTTTGTTTCCTCTTGATAACTTAAATTTTCATTGACCTTATTTATGAGGCTTTTGGAGCTTTCACCAGACTGAGCATAAGCCGCCATAGTAATCTGTTGATTATTTAAAATGTCAGAATATATGCCCGCATTATAAGCAACCGACTTAAACTCACTAAATAATGCCAATAAAAAAATTACCAAAAAATATTTGAAACATTTTTTCATCGTTTATTCCGTCTTGGCTGGTACTGCTTTCGGCTTCCTGCCCCTTCTTTTTACTTGTGAATCCTGGATTGTTTCTTTAGCTGCCGGAGGCACTTCAGCAGGTACCTCTTTTTTTACAACCTCTGCCTGTGAATTAACCGAAATTGCCGGAAGTTTGGCTTGCGGTTGTTTTGTCAATGGTTTTTTCCCTTGCTGTCTGGAATAATTTATGTTTTGTTTAGGCTGAGTTTGCTGCTGAACGGATAGATTTTCTTTATTCGTATCTGTTTCGATCTTTTCTTTTTCATTTTGTTTCAATTGATTCATCATATGTATTTTATTGACTTCATCCGCAAGATTTTTTCTTTCAGGCTGATTTGCATTTCTATACTTATTCATTTGAACATTATGATGCGGTTTTTTATTATGCTGTATATGCTTGAAAGGCGTTGCTGTCAATTCTTGTCGTTGTTTATCTCCGCCTGTTTCCGGCATTTGCTTTTGGGCAGTTGATTCTACTGATTCTATTTCCCTAAGTACCGTAAAAACACTCGGAACATAATTTTCATTCATTAATTCCCCGGCAACGACAGGAGGAACTTCAGCTAAATGGACTGTTTTTGAAGTGTTTGCAGATAAATCTTTTGTATTAAAAATCTGTGCAATCACTTCATCATTAATTTCATTGAGTTCCAATTCCTGTTTTTCGTTCCTCATTAATTTTGATTTTGCTGATGCCGCAAGATTTGGAAAAGTTTTTATGCCTTGTTTAGGCAAATTATATTTTTCTGTATTTTGAGCTGTTTCACCATTGATATGTCTGGTTTTTTGAGTGCCAATATTTCCGTTAGTTTCATTCTGGAATGGTTTCCCTACTTTTTGAGGAAATTTTACTTTTTGTTGTTTAAATTTATTTGCTTCAGGGTCTATCGGCTGTGAGGCAAAATTAAATTCTTCAATTATTGCTCCTAAACCCTGACAAGCAGGACATTTTTTAGTAAATATCTCAGCAAGGCTTTGTCCTTGTCTATGCCTTGTAAGTTCTACAAGACCCAAATCAGACAGTTGACCAACCTGCGGTTTCGACTTATCAGGTTCAAGCGCATTTTCAAGAGCTTCTAAAATTGCAAGCTTGTCAATGCGGTTTTCCATATCAATAAAGTCAATTATAATCATTCCGCCAATATTTCTTAATTTAAGTTGACGAGCTATTTCAGCAACGGCTTCAAGGTTTGTCTGCCTGATAGTTTCACTTTGAGTGGCAGAACTCGTAAATTTCCCACTGTTAACATCAATAACGGATAGAGCTTCAGTTGTTTGGACATACAGGTATCCGCCGCTCGGAAGGTTGACCTTACTTTGAAGGGCAGTTCTTATTTCTCTGTCAATTCCTTTTGCAACAAGTATATTATCCGTACCTTTGTAAACCGAAGCCGAGATATTTTTCCCTAAATTCCAGTTTTGAAGCAGCTGATTTGTTCTGTGAAGAGCAAACGGTGTATCGACAACAATCTCATTTACTTCTTCAGTACAGGCTTCTCTTATGACTCTGTAAAGTAAATCCTGGTCTCTATAAAGTAAATTAGGAGGTGTTACGGTATCAGCAGCAGTTACAATGTTGCTCCATTTTTCCAGCAAAAGTTCAAGATCTTCCTGTATTTCCGATTCGGACTGATTTTCAGCTTCTGTCCTTATAATAACTCCAACGCCGGCAGGCTTTAAAAGATTAACGATTGATTTGAGCCTGTTTCGTTCCTTTGCGGAAGATATTTTTTTGCTGACACTCACGCCCTTCTCATCAGGCATAAACACCAAAAATCTGCCCGGCAAACTGACAGCGGTAGTAACTCTTGGTCCCTTATGTCCGGTAGGTTCTTTTATAACCTGAACAAGAACTTGTTGCTTAGGGGCAATTCTGTCTTTCAAAGCTCCTTTTCCTGAGACATCCGAGGCATGCAGAAATCCCATTTTATCACCGCCAACATTGACAAACGCTGCGTCAATACTTGGCAGTACATTTTCGACTGTTGCAAGATAAATATCTCCAAGCAATATATCACCGCGGTTGATAAAAAACTCCGAAACTTTGCCGTTATCCAAAACTGCCGCGATGTTATCACGTTCCGAAACAATAATTGATTTTGTCATGTTAAACCCTTTTCAAAATTTTAAAAAACTAAATTAATTCCCTCAGATTACCGTCAAGTAAACTGATTCTTTTTATCTTCCATTTAACGGAAGGATATAAAAATTCTAAAAACTTATCCGCTCTCAAACTTGTAGTTATCTTATTCATATAAGGTTCGTTTTTTCCGATGCTTTCCTTTTCGACATGACCCTGCCCTGCCGACAAAATTAATTTTAATATTCCTAAATCTTCATCTTCTAACAATACCGACTGCACACACGGTTTAATATCAATAACTCTTATTTTGCTTTTGTGTTTTAAAGCTTTGTGCTTTTCTTTCTGAAAGAAAACTTTATCCTTTGAAAGAAAATCATTTATTGCATAATTTAAGTTTATTGCCTCAAGTACATGGAGGTCAAGAGGTTCGCAAACGTACTTTGCCCAAGACACTTGTCTATCAAGAGCTTTTTCTTCTTTAGGAATTTTAACAATTTTTAATATTTTGGATTCTTCAGGCAAAAATTCGTTAATTTTAGCTTTTAACAACTCTTCTTCGAGCGGACTTAAAATTTCTATATCAGCATATTCACAAATGCTTTCTGTAAACAACGGCAGCGCATTTCCAATTGCTATTTTGGGCGAGGGGTTAAATCCTTGTGTAAAGCAAAGCTTAATGCCTGCTTTTCTCATTGCCCTATAAATCATTCTTAACCAATCAAGATGTGAAATATATTTTAAAAACCCTATTTTTTGAAGTTTGAGCCTGTATCTGTATCTTTCCTCTTCTTGTATCTTTATTGCAGAAGCGCTTGATTTTGAAATGACAGGTGATTGAACAACTGTTAGCGGTTTTTTATTGAAGGTTGAACAAACTCCGCAATTAGAGCATTTTTCATCACAAGGTATACCGGCAACAGCTTCTAAAGATTTTTTATATTCATCTATAAGCCAGTTTTTATCAAGTCCGGTATCAATAAAATCCCACGGGAGTTCTTTTTGTGGATTTATTTCTCTTGAAGCATAAAATTCAAGGTCTATTCCGACATCTATTGCCGCTTCCTCCCATAAATGCTTATTGAAGCTCTCTTCCCATGCATCAAGATAAGAACCTTTTCTATAAACATTTTCTATTAAGGAATTTAATCTTCTGTCGCCCCGTGCAAAAACAGCTTCTATCCTGCACAAAAAACTGTCATTGAAATTTAATTTTACCCCTTTTAAAATTTGTGCTTTTTCTTTCAAATAACTGATTTTTTCTTCGATTAATTCAACAGGATTTTGTCCATACCACTGGAAAGGAGTAAATGATTTAGGGACAAAAGTCGAGACAGTGCAGGTTAAGTCAAGGGGTTTTGTGTTAAAACCGTTTCTTCCCGCTATTTCTTTTGTTTTGTCCTTTATTTTTTTAAGAAGATTTATTATTTCATCCAGGTCTTCAAATGTTTCATTAGGCAGCCCAATCATAAAATAGAGTTTTATTTTATTCCAACCTGCCTGATAACTTGTTAAAACCGCATTAAAAATTTGATCTTCATTCAGATTTTTGTTAATAACGTCTCTAAGTCTTTGGCTGCCTGCTTCAGGAGCAAAAGTCAAGGTGCTTTTTCTTACTGATTGCACAAGTTGCGCAAGTTTAAGACTAAAAGCATCCGCTCTTTGGCTTGGCAAAGAAAGTGAGATTTTCTCCGGCTCGAATGATGAATTCAATACTGAAACAAGAGATTCAATGTTCTTATAATCGCTTGACGACAGAGAGAGAAGAGAATATTCATCATATCCTGTGTTTTTCAAAGTACGTTCAAGCACAGTAATTATATCTTCTTCTTTTCGGTCTCTTACCGGAAGATTTACAAAGCATGACTGACAAAATCTGCACATTCTGCTGCAGCCGCGTCTGATTTCGATAACCGCCCTGTCATGCACTGTTGACAAATATGGAACCGGGAATTGAACCGGAACATTTGAAACATCCATATCCGATATTCTTTTACAAACTTTTTCGGGAACATTTTTTTCAATGGGATATGGTCTGCCAAAATCCGCTAAAGGCTTATAAAATTTAGGAACATAAATTCCCTCAATTTTTGTTAAATTTTCCAATAATTTATCTTTGAAAAGTTTATCGGATTTAGCTTTGTTTACTTCTTCCAAAACTTCAATGAGAACTTCTTCGCCGTCACCAATAATAAAAGCATCGATAAATTCATTCAAAGGCTCGGGATTGTAACTGCCCGGACCGCCGGCAATAATTAAAGGAGCATTTTCACCCCTTTCGGAACTTTTATATTTAATACCGCCCATTTCAAGCATTGCAAGTATTGTCGGGTAACTCAGTTCATATTGTAAAGAAAAGGCTATTACGTCAAACTCGCTTAAAGCTCTGTAACTTTCTACCGCAAAAAGAGGCAAGTTATTATTTTTAAGAACTTCTTTGAAATCATTTGCAGGTGCGTAAGCCCTATCCGCAAGGAAATCGTCTTTATCATAAGAATTTATCAGTGAATATAAAATCCGATGCCCGAGATTTGAAACACCTATTTCATACATATCGGGGAAAGCAATGCACGTTTTCACCTTAGCCGTATCCCAATTTTTAATAAAAGCTCCTGCTTCCAAACCTATATATTGGGAAGGTTTATTTACTTCGTAAAGAAGTTTTTCTATTTTTATTTTTAAATCTTCAGGTTGAGGGCATTTACCTGTTAATTTTCCCTCTAATGCCATTCTGTTTTATGCTCCGATAAAATATTGTCCGCAAATAACTGTATCTTTAATTCAAACTTTTTAAAATCTAATAAATCATCAGCAAATAACTTATTATTCGTAATAATATCATAAACAAGGCACAAGGAAATTAAACTTAATTATTGTTTAATCAAATTAATCTTAAGCTAATTCTTCGGGATAATAAGTATTTATTTCAATAATTTTGCCTTCTTTTTCTTGATTTATATATCCTGCAAGAAATTTTTCTATCATTTCGCCTGAAACGCGGTAATTATATATATATGGGTATTCAGATCCTTTAACCATAACTTTTACAAGATAAAAACATTTGTCCGCATTTTCCAACAACTTTTTTTCGTCAAAATACTTGCCGTTTTCGTCTTTTTTGATACAAATAAAATAATTCCCGTCCTCGTTTCTTACTACCTTTTCATCCCCGGATACATGGAAATTTTTTTTATGCTTGACGAAAATATTTATGACCTTTTCATTATTTTTATCGTTTGTCATATTATTCATATTTTTTACCGTTAACCTGTCTAAATTTTACAATATATTTTGACCGTTGTGAATTTTGAAACTTAGCTGCTTATTTTTATTATTCCAAAAGTATAGAAAAGAAATTTAATGAAAATTTTTTAAATACAAAAAAATAAGGCCGCTTGTTCTGCGGCCCGAATAACTTCCTATTATTTCCCTGTTAGTTATATTATTAATTAGCTTTATTTTCTGTTTGTTGAGCAGCAGCTGCTTTTTGAGCTTCCTCTATTGCTGCATTTGCTGCTGCCATATCTGCTGCGGCATTTACTGCTTCAGCTTGCGGTGCTGGTTGTTGCTCGACTGCAGCTTGCTGAGGCTGAGTTGCTGCTTGCGGTGCAGGCTGTGGTTCAGCAGCCGGTTGTTGTGATTGCGAAGCCGCTTGCGGTTTAATGCTTTCCAATATTTTTAATGATTTTTGAGCCTGATCAACTACTTCGGGGTCGGCATCCTGTTCTGATGCGATTTTGAATATAGTTGAGAGGGTGTCATAATCCTGCGGTTTTCCGCCGTTTTCAGGATCTGCCAGCCAACTTAATGTTTGAAGAGCTGCAACTCTGACTTTCGGGTTTGGATGTGTCTTAGCTTGTAAAACTATAGGAGTTATACCCGGCAGTTGTGAAATGTTAATCTGCGGTTGTCCGGCTTTTTGGGTTTCCATATCCGCTGCTTGTCTAAAGTTCTTTTCAAGAACTCCTAAAGTGTACATTGCATATATTTTATTTTCTTCAGCTTTTTCTCTGTCCGATTTTGGTTTTTCAGCCGGTGGCGCACCCTGCGGCTGCTCAGGAGCAGGAGGAGCCGTATTGTTTAACTGAGTGGTATCAGCATTAACTATATCAGATAAACCCCTCATAACGGGTTCGTTTAAAAGCTCTAATGCTTGTTGCGGGTTAGTTGCAGCAATTTCAGCAATTTTATTTATTGCTTGTGCCTGATCATCATAATTTGCTGATTTTAATTGATTTGCTAAAGCGGCAACATCGATAGGTTGTTGTGTTGCAGGTTGAGGCGGAGCAGCCGGTTTCTCTGCTACGGCAGGTTTCTCTGCGATAGCCGGTTTTTGTGCTTCAGGCTGAACCGGAGCTTCAGGAGCTTTTTGTTGGTCTATTAATGACGGCGGGGGAGGAGTAGGCGGCTGCGGAGCTGCCGGAACAGCTGTCGGTCCTTGCTGTTGTTGCTGTTGAACAGGTGCAGGGATTGGAGGAGCTGTCATTTGTACCGGAGCTGGCATAAACGGCTGCGGTGCCATCATCGGAGGTTGTAAGAAGTAAGGCATTGGCGCCTGAGGATATGCAGTTTGTGAATACGGACTTACCACGGGCGGTTGAGCAGGAGAGCCACCGTAAGCCTGAGGTCCGATTATATCAATCTTAACCGCATTTACCGACGGGGATTGAGCTGCAGGCATATATTGCCCCGGCATACCATAGA
The DNA here is from genome assembly GCA_964643065.1 of uncultured Gammaproteobacteria bacterium. GTDB lineage: Bacteria > Cyanobacteriota > Vampirovibrionia > Gastranaerophilales > CAZEDP01 > CAZEDP01. The sequence continues at coordinate 39,522 of CAZXPD010000014.1, forward strand.
CTGATGTTTGAGGCATAGCATATGGTGATGCAGCTGTTGGATAATTATAATAATACTGCGGTGCGGACTGTTCCGGCATTTGAACCGGAGCCGCAACAGGGGCAGCCATAATAGGCTGACTGATGCCCTGATTTATAGGTTGGACAGCTTGCATCGGCATTGTCGGTATTGGTTGTAATTCTGCTGGTGTTGTCATTTTCTCTTCCTTCCCGTTATATTATTTACGTTATTAATCTCTTATTTCACAATTGACCATGTTATTAAAAATAAAAGGGGTTAAAAAATTGCTAATATTTTCTCTTTTATTAAGTAATGTAAAAGTCTATTTTGCGAAATCAGCGTATATCTGACTTTACTGCTTTTACAACATGCTTTACTCAATGGGGTTCTCCTTTCCAAATCCGATAACATCAGTAAAAAATCCCTTGAATGCTTGAATACCTATTAATGCGGCACATAATAAAGCAAATTTCCCTTTTAATTTTTGACCTACTTTAACCAAGCTGGGGGAGTTATGCAAACTTTTTAAAGCAGAGCTGTTTGAAATTTTATTCTCAATTTTACTGCCGAATAAAGCTCCTCCGATTAATGCCAGAGGTAAAATATTTCTTAATAATTCACCCAGTCCGGTCGCTATTAATCCTGGTATAACTATTGTCAACAAATACATGGGACCTTTGCTGTCGAGCCTTCTAATTCTCCACCAGTTTTTCAATTCCTCAGTAGAATGACTGTTTCCTCCTGTTATCATATGTTTTCCATAAACGTCAGTTATGCTGTCTGCTAAATTCTCTCTTATTTTTTCTCTGTATTTTGTTTTGCCGTGTTCGTAAGAGTCGCTGGATAGAATTCCCAAACTGGCTAACCCTATAAAAGTAGCCAAATAAGTTGATTTAGAGGTTTCCTTCAACTTTCCGATAATATTAGAAACTGATTTTATAGGATTAATCATTTCAGGCTCCGTTTACTGCGAAACTATATTTAAGTTTTTACCGACTACAGGTGTTTCTGATTTATCTTTTATTTGAGAAGCTTCGTTTGGGTTTTGAGTATTTGGAATTGTCCCTGCGGCCTGTTGTAATGTATTTTGCTGCGGAGACTGAGCTTGCTGCAAATTATTTGCATTCGGCTGTACCTGCGGTAATCCGGCAGGTTGTGCATTTGTAGCCGCAAGCTTGGCTTTTTCGTCTTTAATTCTGTCCAAAGCTCTTCTGGCTGCTTCCTGATTTACATTAATGTATTTGCTTTCCTGTTTCTTTATATTTTCCAAAAGCTGAACCGTTAAATTGTCTCCGACAGCATAACCGGCTTCGGGTATCATAATAGCCAAAGATTTCACTGCCTGATCAGGATCCTGGAGCGCTTTATTCAGCAGCGCAGTCAGAGCTTTATCGCTTTTTCTGGTTTCGTCTTCTTTAAATCTTTTTAGCACTTCTTTTATGCCTTGTGCTCTAACTGTATAGTCCGTATCATTAAGCATTTTTTCAAGCTTTTGAATATATTCATCGGTAAGAGGTACTATCATTTTAGACGAATCAGGCACTTTTGTCGTCTTATCGTCTTTTTTTGCTTCCGCTGGTTTTTCTTCAGCTTTCGCATCTTTGGGCTGTTCGGCCGGCTGTTGCTTTTGTTCTTCATTAGGCGGAGTTTTACCTTCCGTTTGAGGTTCTTTTAGCGGAACAGGCGTTGCCGATGATGGAGACATAGCCGTATTTACCGGAGCACCGGCAGGAACATTTCCCGCACCGGTTGTTTGAACACCGGGAGCCCCTCCGTATTGATTCTGTTGTTGCCATTGATTTACAAGGTAATTGTACGGCGCCGGGTATGGATAAGGCGGGCTGTAAACAGGCTGAATGCCGCCCGGCTGCATATAACCGGGTATGCCGTATCCCGTCGGAGAATAACTCTGCTGACCGGAGGTAGCTGTTCCCGCACCAAACGGACTGGCTGTTGGACTATAAATATTTATTGCTACTGCATTTGCCCCCGGGCTACTAGGCACACTTTGCGGTAATGCTTGATTCATATTCCATCCCTTGCATTTCTCTAAAAACAAATAAAATCCTTGCTATTTATATAAAAAAAATATTTTGCTAAAATTTGCTTAATTAGTTGCTGTTGTTAAGTTATATTACAAAGTATTTTTTGATAATATTTCTTAAAAAAAATTTCAATTAAAATCAGGTTTTGTAGATTTTTGTAAAGTCATATAATTTTAAGTGATGAAATGACGGAGATAATAATTTAAATGAATATAGTAGGCATAATTCCCGCAAGAGGCGGTTCTAAAGGCATACCCAGAAAAAATGTAAGACTTCTTGCAGGAAAACCACTTGTTTCTTGGACTATTGAAGCTGCCATAAATTCCAATACGATAAATAAAGTTATAGTTTCAACGGAAGATGAAGAAATAAAAAATGTTTCATTGCAATATGGAGCTGAAGTCATAACAAGACCGGACTATCTTGCACTTGATGAAACAAAAACAGCCCCTGTTATTGTCCAAGTTGTTGAGGAGCTGGAAAAACAAGGCTACATTCCGGATATAATAGTCCTTTTACAGCCAACCAGTCCTCTCAGGGATGCTATTTTAATAGACAATGTCTTAAACAGATTTTTAAATTCAGATAAAGATTCGATTTTTACCGGTTTCAGGGTAGGCGAAGCAATGCCGATATGGAAAGACAATGAAGACGGGACTCTGACCTGTTTATACAATTATCATCTAAGACCAAGACGCCAGGAAAAACATTTGAGGGGAAACCTTTATTGCGAAGACGGAGCTATATATGCCGTTAAAAGAGAGATTTTTGAGCAGACAAAAGATTTCTTGGGGCATAATCCAGATGTGTATTTAATGGACAGACTGACCGACATAGACGATGAAGAACAATTCAAAGAAGTTGAAAGAATTATTTTAAGCTCAATTGATCAATAAACATTAATTCTTTAAAACTTTTTATTTCCTTTAGCTTCCTATCGTAAGATTTTTATAGTAAATTTTTTTTATGAATTAAAAATTTAACGGAAAATAAATATACAAGGAGGCCTAAATGAAAGTAATACTCAAAAAAGATGTTCGTTCACTCGGCGAAACAGGGGATATAATTGACGTATCCGACGGATATGCAAGAAATTTTCTTTTTCCTTCTAATTTGGCTGAAGTTGCAACTGACGGCGCATTAAAAAACAGAGAAAGAAACCTTGCCGTAATAAAAGCAAAAGCTGATAAACTTCACCAGCAAGCTCTTGTCCAGGCAGAAAAAATTAAAGAGCTTGGACAGCTTGAACTTTCTGTTAAAGCAGGGGAAAGTGGCAAACTATTCGGAGCCATAACCACAAGAAAACTCGCTGATCTGTTAAAGGAAAAAACCGAAATAGACGTTGACAGAAGAAATATTTCCCTTAATAACCCGATAAATCATATCGGCGAATATAAAATGCTCCTAAAATTGACTTCTAAAGTAGAAGTTGAAATTCCTGTCGCTGTTTCCGCTTCAGAAATAATTACCGAACAGGCAATTGCAGAATAGCATTTACTAAACCTGCTGTATAACAGAAGGAAAAACCGTGCTAAAAGAAAATTCCGCTAAGATTTGGGATGAGGTAATATCTAGACTTTCAGACAGTCTTGATTATCCTGCTTATGAATCTTGGATTAAGCCTGTTAAGTTCGTTTCTTTTGACGAAAAAAAACTTACAATAGCAGTAAACAGCATTTTAAGCAAAGAATGGATAGCAAAGAATTATTCTGACGCTATTATTAACCTTTTAAAAGAAATCCATGGCATCAAGATTGCGCTTGAAATAATTGTAGATAAATCAAAAGAAACAGAATCTGAAAGGAAACCTGAAGTCAGACCCGAACAACGAAACCTTCCTCTGAACGAATTTCAGATAGATGCGCTGCGGAGTACTTCATACAACCTTAATCTCAAATATACATTTGAAACTTTCGTTGTGGGTGCACACAATAAATTCTGTCATGCAGCATCGCTTGCTGTGGCAAAATTCCCCGCAAAAGCGCATAATCCTTTGTTTATATACGGCGGCGTAGGTTTGGGCAAAACCCATCTTATGCAGGCAATAGGTCATTATATCCTTGCTCATCATACCGGGCTGAAAATTAAATACACCAGCACGGAATCTTTCACAAATGATCTTATTAATTCAATCAGAACGGATAAAATGTCGGCATTCAGGGCTAAATACCGTCAGACTGATATTCTGCTTATTGACGATATACAGTTCATTGAGGGAAAAGAAATTACGCAGGAAGAAATCTTCCATACATTTAACACTCTTTACGAATCCGGCAAACAAATTGTTATCACAAGTGACAGACACCCGAAAAACATTTCAACATTGACTGAAAGGCTAAGGAGTAGATTTGAATGGGGACTGTTAGCCGATATCGGGGTTCCTGACATTGAAACAAGAATTGCCATATTGAAAAACAAAGTTGAAAGAGATAATTCGGAAGTTCCTGATGAAGTGCTGGCATTAATAGCAACGGCTTATCAAAATAATATCAGAGAACTTGAAGGAGCTCTTAACAGAGTAGTAGCTTATGTTAGCATTAATGACTACCCCATGACGGTCGAAACAGTTAAAAAAATCATTAATTTTTCAGGTGCTACCAGCTCCTTAACTATTGATAAAATAATCGAAATAACAGCTAACCATTTTTCTCTTGAAGCTGCTGACATAAAAGGACAAAGCCGGTCAAAAGACATATCGTATGCCAGGCAGGTTGCAGTCTATCTCAGCAGGGATATGACAAACTCCAGCTTCCCCGCAATCGGAAATGCTTTTGGAGGAAGAAAGCACACTACGATTCTGTATTCCTTTGAAAAAATGAAAGAAGAATTGCTGATAAATCATTCATTAGCAGAAACAGTAAGCGAAATCTCGAAAAAAATAACCGCGAATTCGTAAGGAAAAATAAATGAATGAAATCAGCATAAAAGAATTTGTAAAAGAAACGTTAATTGAAATATCTGAAGGCATAATGAGTGCTCAACAAGAACTATGGGAACAATTACATAATTTCCCCATAGCACCGAATAAGGTCGATGGTGAGCAAGTTGCTAAGGCAAGTAGTATTTCATTCGACATAGCTTTAACAACATCAACAAATGAAAAATCTCAAAAAAATGGCGGAATAAAAATCAAAGAGGTTGATGCGTCCTTGGGTAAAGAAAATAATATTTCAAAAGAATTAATTAGCAGAATACAGTTTGATGTACCTTTTTATCCTCACTGTTTACATAAAAAAACAAAGAAATAATGCAATGAGCGCTTTATATTAGACATGTCACCCTGAAGCCAGAGTCGCTGATAACAACTATATTCATTGGTATTCAGGGTCTTACCAATGTGGCTTAATTGTCATAATAAGTGTTATCTGATTAAATCATCGTAAAAATCTTTAAACTCGGGGTTAGATTTTTTTATTAGATCAATTTCCACTCTCTGTGCCAGTTTTTTAATTTTTTTTCTCTTCTAATTGCCTCTTCAACTGATGAAGTCATTTCATAATATACAAGTTTTGTAATATTGTATTTATGAGAATGCCCTGTTGTAAGATTTTGTTTATGTTCATAAACACGTCTTATTAAATTATTCGTAAATCCGATATAAAACGATGTTTCATTATAATTTGTTAATATGTAAACAAAATAATCCTTACTCATTTTTAGATTGTAACATGATGCGCATTTCAAACGTTGGTTAGATGCTGAATATCATAGAGATTATTATTTAGCAAGGATTTTTGCTTCAGCATGACATCA
>CAZXPD010000015.1:0-43068 GCA_964643065.1 uncultured Gammaproteobacteria bacterium
CGTCAAAAAGCCTGTGCTTGACCGAATATTCCGTGTTAATAAGTACAAGCTGCATCGCTTTTTTAGTCAGAGTGTTAATTATCAACGGTCCGACCAGATTGATTGTCGAGGATTGAGGATCCCCCTGCGGAACGCAAACAATATTAAGACTCAGTAAATTTTCTGAACTCGTCAGTCCAAGCAGTTTTGCTTCTTCTTCAGGTATGACATACTCATAGTCTATCCCGAAATAACCCGGGAAAGTCACCGGGAAAGCAATATTGGGATCCTCCAAAGCCTGAAGCCATTTAAAGGGCGATTCCGGATTGTAGTCAACCAGAGCATACTTTTTAAGCCGTTCATAGCCTAAAACGGGAATGATGAATTCGAAAATGAGATTTTCATCTACATCAACTTCCCCAAATCTTTCAGTGTTTATTTTCATCTGTACTTCCGTTATCTTATGAGACTATTATTACATTATTTGTTTATTAAAACATATTTTGAGAATGTTGACAATTTAAAAACCTTAGCTGACTTTAAAATATATCTGTTTTTTATTTTTTGTTTTGAAATGTAAATATTTTTTACAATAAATAGCAACTTTTTTCATGTTCATTGTTTATACACATAAAACAAATTTTTTTATCAAAAGGAGATTGTAAATGAAAATTGAACAAAGAATTGTATCATCAAATTACTCTTCCAAGCCTGCATTCAAAGCAAGTGCATTACAGATATCCTCTGAAGAATTTTTTAATTTATTAAACAGATCAAATGGAGGCAAATTTAAAGAAATTTTTCCATTATCTTACAGATTGTCTAACTGTATGGATTTTTTTAATCTTAGGGATATTTTACAAGGTTGTGATATTAAAAAAGCTGAGGCAAAACTATTCGAGATAGCAAAATTGATAGGTACAGAAAAATCTAAATTCAGAAAAGAATTTCTTGATTCCACCCCTGAAACACAATTCTCAGAAGTAATGTTTAAGTTTATTGGAGTAAGTCAACAATTTCATACTCTCGACGGCAGTTTTTTATTAAAACAAACAAATGCAAAACCACTCGATGTTGTTGATGCAATAAGAGGACTACCTAACGCTTTTTCTTTTAACAGAGGGTATTCCGATTTGGTTAAATTTATGGGACCTGATATGGAAAAAGTAATTTCATCAGGACAAATGAGCCAGTTTAAAACTTTACCTATGGATGGTGAAGCATTAGATGTTATTTTACATCACAAGTATGAAAGAGAGCCGGCTGTTAAAATTTGGCAGTATCTGAATTTTGTAAACCTCCAACCAAAAAGTACAAGACAAATATTGTTAGAACCGATGGTAAAATTCCTTGAAGAAGAATGCATCGTTCCAAGATTTTTAGATGACTTAGTTAAGACAGAAAAGAAAAGATTAGGTATTGCTTCTTAAATAAAAAACCATTAAACTCCCAAACGCTCTTTGATGTCAAAGGGCGTTTGTAATACAATTCTTAAATATCAGAAAACTAAGAAGGTTATATGAAGCAGCAAAAATCAAACAGTTATTTTTATCTTTATAAGAGAATGTTCCGTTACATCAAGCCTTATCTGCCTCGGTTTATTACCGCAATGCTCATTACCATTCCAATAGGCGCATTGGACGCAGCAATTGCTTTTTCTTTAAGACCGTATATGGATAACGTACTCATTGAAAAAAGCGTTAAGGCAAGCTGGTTCATTCCGATTATAATAGTTGGTTTCACGGTTATTCAAGGTCTTCTTACTTATGTATCAACATATACCAACGGATGGCTTTGTTCAAAAATCACAAACGACATAAAATTTGACCTATTTAGCAAGCTGTTAAGGTACGAGTCCGCTTTTTTTGATACGGGCTCATCCGGCAGAATAATTACAAGATTCAGCGGTGATGTCGATAATGTGACATCCGGTTTGTTAAACAACGTCAGGTCGCTTTTGACAAGAGTTTTTTCTTCAATAGCTTTGATTTCCGTGCTGCTTTATAACTCTTGGCAGCTGGCTATTATTGCTGTGACCGTACTATCCTCAACATTAATTCCTTTGTCTAAGATAAAAAAGAGAATTAAGCACGTTTCCGAGGGCATGGTCAAAACAGGCGGCGTTCTTTTGACAAACTACAACGAAACCTTCGCGGGAAATAAACTCATAGCTTCTTATAACCTTCAAGGTTATCAAGAAAACATTTTTAAGAAATCTTTAAAAGATTTTTTCAATCTGCAGATGAAAATCACCAAGCTCAACGGCTGGCTTACGCCTTTTATGCACATAGTGGCTTCAATAGGCATAGCTCTAGTCGTATGGTACGGGAGCCATTTGATATTGACCAAGCAAATTACAAGCGGAGCTTTTATTTCGTTTATAACAGCATTAATAATGTTGTACACCCCTATCAAAGGTATCGGAAACATAGCTGTGGCAACGCAAAATTCCTTTCTTGCACTGGAAAGGATTTTAGAGCTTCTTGACAGAGAACCGAAAATTAAAAACAGCTCTTCTCCTGTTGACTTAGATACGGTTAAAAACGAAATTTCTTTTGAAAACGTTAGTTTTGAATATGAAAAAGATAAAAAAGCCTTGCAAAATGTAAATCTTAAAGTAAAACTTGGAGAAACCACCGCGCTTGTCGGGAATTCAGGAGGAGGTAAATCTACCCTGGTCAACTTGCTTCCGCGTTTTTATGATTTAACCGCAGGGAGCATTAAAATAGACGGTATCGATATTCGCGATATTGATTTAACTTCTCTCAGAAAGATGATTGGTGTTGTATTTCAGGACAATTTTCTCTTTGACGGCACAATAAGAGAAAACATCCTTCTAGGCAAGCAGGATGCAACCGAAGAAGAACTTAAAGAAGCTGTAAACGGCGCATATCTTGATGATTTTGTATTTACTCTGGAAAAAGGACTTGATACAAAAATCGGTGAAAGAGGCGTTATGCTTTCCGGCGGACAGAAGCAAAGAGTTGCAATTGCGAGAGCCCTCTTGAAAAACGCCCCGATAGTCATTCTTGACGAAGCAACCAGCGCTCTTGACAATAAATCCGAAGCAATGGTACAAAAAGCTTTGGACAGACTTATGAAAGACAGGACTGTTTTTGTTATTGCTCACAGGCTTTCAACCGTACAGCACGCCGACCGAATTATTGTTTTGGATGAAGGAAACTTAGTTGAAACAGGTACGCACGACAGTCTGCTTAGTAAAGAAAACGGTATTTACAAAAACCTGTATAATTCTCAGTTTAAAAACAACGGCGAAATCCCCGCCGGAATTTGTTAAACAAATAAAATTCTTTGAAGCTATTCTTTTTTTAAGTAAAGCCCGAGTCCGAGAGGTCTGAAGTTCTCAACCTCGTTCCTTAAAGAATAGTTTTCTTTTATAAACTGATCCAGCTTAACTTTTAATCTTTCATTTTCGACTTTTGCTTTTATCAGCTCAACTACAACTTCATCAATGCCTTCGAGTTTTTCATCCAGATATGCAGTCACTTTGTTAACGATGGTTTCACCGGATGTATTAATGGCTTCCGAAAGCAATTTTAATTCGCTTTGTCTGTACGTTGCAATTGCCTGTTGATCTTTTTGACTGTCTTTTTGCTTTGCGGGTAATTGGGATTTTTCTTTTTTCGTATTTCGTTTTTTTATAATTTTTTCGCTTCTCTCATGAAGATCCTTGATTTTTTTCAGCACTTCAACATCATTTTTGAAGAAAAATATTTCTCCCGTAAGGTTGTCTTTTTTAGGAAAAATACAAACCTGTTTGCATAAACTTTCAATTTGTTTATTATCAATCCCGAGAAGATTTCTTACTTCTTCAGGGGAATATGTTGCGTTTTCAATGTTAAACCGCTTTGTTTCCTTATCAAATAAGGTATCAAGAGCATCTTCTATTGCGTTCAAATCCTTTACCCCCATACTGCGCAAAGTACTAAAATTAATATATCATATAACCTCACCATCAAGGTTACACGAATTTGCAAGAAAGCTGTTTATGTAAGATTTTACTTAAATGCAGCTGCACTTTAGCTTTTGTTATATTTATTAACAAATTTTATTAATGTTAAGCCTTGTCAAAGTTATCTGAAATAGCCTTCCGGTTTCATTTTTGTCTGACAGCAAACTTATTTAACGACAAAAGAGCCGTTGTCTAAGAACTGAGCAGTACAGTCCTTGCCCTGCTTCTTGGCAAAATACAAAGCTTCATCAGCTTTTTCAATCAGCCCCTTTAAATCAGAGCTGTCTGAAGGATAGGAAGCTATTCCTATGCTGATTGTAGTAGATACTTTTTGATTGTCTTTTGCGTCAACCTGAATGCTTTCAATCTTTTTTCTCAATCTTTCGGCAATAATTACCGCATTCTCTTTGGGAGTTTCCGGAAGGATAACCGAGAATTCTTCTCCTCCGTATCTACTCGGAAGGTCAATTTTTCGGCATGTTTGAGAAATTACGTTTGCAATTTCACGAAGTATTTGATCTCCTACTTGATGTCCGTATGTGTCGTTAATGTTTTTGAAATCATCAATGTCCATCATTAACAGGGAAATTGAGTGGTCATACCTGTCGGCTCTTTTTATTTCATGGTCTAAAAGATAATAAAAATGCCTGTAAAGATATAATTTCGTTAAACCGTCCTTGGTTGCCAGCTCATAGAGTCTTGCGTTATTTATGGCTATTGCCGCCTGATTTGCAAGAGCAACCATAAAATCCATATCATCCTGATTGAAGAGTTCGCCGTCCATTTTATTTGTTATGTTAATTACGCCGATTGCCTCACCGTTGGCTATTAACGGAACACATAATATTGACGATACTCTGGAAACTTCCGAATGTTTAAATTTCGGGTCGTCTGAACCGAGGTTGGTAATTATGGCTCTTTTAGAAACGAGAACATCTCCGGCTATACCTTCTCCGATTCTTATCGTTGTACATTCCAAAAGACCGTCATTTATTTTCTCTTCGGTTTCCTTATCAGGCAGACCAAAAACCACCTTTACTATCAATTCTTCCTTCATCTCATCATAAAGCATTAATGAGCCCTTTTCGGCTTTAATCGTTTCAATAGCTTTACCCAAGATTAGTTTAAGCAATCTTTTCAAATCATCAATAAAGTTCATTGTCTGACCGATATTGTAAAGAATGGATATGTTATGCAGAGAACGCTGGAGTTGATTTAAATTGTCCTCTTTTAATTTCTGCTCATTATATCTGTAAATAACCGCCGAGGCTTCTTTTGAAATTTTTTCCAGAGACATAAACTCTGCCTCGGTAAAACTTTCATTATTTTCTTTCCTTGAAAGAGCAACAATTCCTATAATTTGATTCTCATGCTGAAGCGGCAGCCATATGATGCTTTGAAGCTCATTTAATCCGTTACTTTCAAAGAAATCGTGATAAATGTTTCTTCTGTTTTCATCCATAACGTAAAAAGGTTTATTGCCTTTAATAAAGTTCCAAATGCCTTCTCCTTTATTTTCAAAAGTTAAGAGCAATGTGGATAAACTGCTTGTAGAGGAAAAAAGCCTGAATTTGCAATTTTCTTCCACAAAGACCGAAACATTAGTCAGCTCAAAACTTTTTTTGATGTAGGAAACAAATTTTTCGCAAAAAGAGCTTAATCCGGATGAAGAATTTATTACGCTGAACAACTCATAAAGTTTGTTAAGTTCATCTAATCCTGATTCAAGCTTGTGGACTTTATCATTATATTCGTTATCTTGCATTAAATTAGACATTTTTATTTTTTTAATCAACCTAGATTCTAGTATATTAAAAAATTGATTTTAAAAATCGTAAGAATAACTTAGATGTTAATACAGTGCCTGAAAAAGGCTTCTATTTTTTCTAAAAAATCTTCTACATTTATAGGCTTTGTAATGTAATTATTGCATCCGGCTTCCATAGCGCTTTTTATATCGCTTTCCATAGCATATGCCGATATGACAAAAATAGGCAGATTTTTTAATTTCTCATTCTGCTTTACTGCTTTAATAACGTCGAGTCCGTCCATTTCAGGCAATCTCAAATCCATCAAAATCAAATCGATTTCATTTTTAAACTCCGATATTTTTTCAAAAGCTGTTTTACCGTCATATGCTTCGATTAGTTTAAAATTATAATAAGTAAGAACATCTCTTAACAACTTAAAATTAACGGGATTGTCTTCTGCTATTAAAATAGTTCCTTTTATAGAGTTATTCATGGTTCACTTGACCTGTAGTTCACTGCATATATCACTTAACAAAGGCAAAACAACAATAAATTTTGCTCCTTTACCTTCTTCGCTTTCAACCCAAATTTTTCCGCCGTGCATTTCAACAAGCTCTCTTGTAATAGCCAGACCCAAACCGGTACTGCCCTGCCTGCGGACATAAGACGCATCAACCTGCTGAAACTTGTTAAAAATCTTTTCATGGAATTCGCCGTTGATGCCCACACCGTTATCCTTAACCCAAATTGTGACATTTTCCTTGTTTTTTTCCGCAACGATTTGTATTTTACCGTTTTCGTCACTGAACTTTATGGCATTGCTCAATAAGTTATACAATATCTGCTGAAATCTCCGGTAATCCGCATTCAAATTTACCTCGGAAGCCTCATGTTCCATTTCAACAGAAATATTTTTTTTATTTGAAAGGGGACTGACGATATTAATAACTTCCCTGATTGCGCTGATGACATCGAAATCCTTTTTGGTCAGCTTCATTTCATTTGCTTCAATCTTGGAGAGATCCAATAAATCATTAATCATTCCCAGAAGATGCAATCCGCTGGAATGAATGTCATCGACATATTCTTCCTGCTTTTCGTTTAATTTACCGAATATTTTAAGCTTCAGCGCTTCCGAAAAACCAATAATGGCATTAAGCGGGGTTCTAAGCTCGTGCGAAATATTAGCAAGAAAGTCGTTTTTGAGTTTATCCGCTTCAAGAATCTTTACGTTCTGCTTTTTTATGGTTTCTAAAGCTTTGGTTCTTTCTATCACATTTTCTTTTAAGATTTTTAACTGCATCTTAAACACGCTGCTGAGTTCAGCATCTTTAACCGAATAAGAAGCCGCATTTGCAAATGCTTTGGCAATTTCAGCATCTTCTTTGGAATAAAAATTTTCTCTCTCTTTTATAAGCACAATAAGACCAAACATTGTATCTCTGATTTTGAGAGGCGTTGAGATGTAAGAAAGAGGATATTTTAAGCCTAAATTGAGGGTGTTTAAAAAGAAGGGCTGGGTAGAATTTAAAACAGAATCGAAGATAGTTTCCTTATTTTTTACTATTTTTTTGAGCTGAAGATTAATTGAGGCAATTTTTTTGTCTGATAAAGCATTTCCTTGATTTGTCTGAAAACCGATTGAAGATTTTAAAACAAGATTATCCCCGTCTAAAAACAATATCAGAGCCTTATCGCAGCCCAAAACATTATTAATCTGAGCTAATATCAATTCCAAAGTCTGCGAAGGCTCTAAAGCAGAGTTAAGAATATCTGAAATTTTTGTTAGAGCCTCGAGGGCTTTATTTTTCATTTAATCTGCCGTTAACCGTAACAATTTTATTATACATTTTCAAAATCAAAAGAAAAACATTTCAGCTTGTTTTAGAATATCTTAGATGCAACGAATAATAATTCAGGAAAAATATAATGTCTGATATAGCTTTTTCTTTATTAACGCCAATAATACTCGGCTTCATTGCCGGTCACTATATAGACAGGCATTTTCATTCCAATTTTCCGATATGGTCAATAAGCCTCTCTCTTTCAGGCATTATTGTCGGTATGTGGGGGGTTTATAAACGTTATATAAAGTGATTTTACTTCTGGCAGTGTATCTCAAACGGAGCTTCAATTAATTTTGCTCTTGTTTCGTCAATTGTTCCTCTTTTAAGCTCGGTATAAGAGGCGGACGAAGAATTTAGCTCACTTTTAAGATGTTCATAGGCAACTTCGGGATCGCAGCTTGTGCCGCATGTAAAGAAATCTGCTGCTGCATAACCGAACTCGGGCCATGTATGAATTGCCAAATGAGATTCTGCAATGATTACAACACCGCTGACTCCGTAAGGGTTGAACATATGGAACTTTGTATCCACCACGGTAGCCCCGCATTTAACTGCGGCATCTTTCATCATTTTTTCAATCATACTTACATTGTTCAAAACGTTCGAATCACATCCCCAGAATTCAGCAAGAATATGCCTGCCCAGCCATTGAGATGTAATCGGTTTTTCTTTTTCAACTGCTGTGTACAATTTCTTTCTTTTTACCTCATAAAACTTTAATCAGACGCGATACTATTAATATTAACCATGCTTTAACTTGCTATTACAATTATCATGGAAAATTTTCTTTATCAAGACATGCGACAAATTTAGATTAATTATAAATTATAAGAATTTAATTTTGCTACATTAAAGGTCTTATTTTTGTAAACATATGTTAAAAAATAATTTTTGAGTATGACAATATGTTTTTTTAAATCTGTTAAAATTTGCTCAGCTTAGTATTGTGTTAAATAAATGACAACCGAAAAAGACAATTCAAATTATGTATATTCAGAAACCCGTCCATGGGGCTATTTTAACGTTCTTGAGGAAGGCGAAGGCTACAAAGTAAAAAAAATCTTTGTTAAGCCTTTTCAAAGGCTGAGCTTGCAGTTTCATGACCATAGAGACGAAAATTGGGTGGTGGTTAAAGGCGTTCCGACTTTTGTCTGCGGAAGCGAAGCGAAAGAATTTAATACAGGCGAAAGGCTTTTTATTCCAAGAAAAACACTTCATCGAATAGAAAATAAAACCGATTTCGAAATCGTTATTATTGAAGTCCAAACAGGCGATTATCTTGGCGAAGATGACATTACAAGGGTTGAGGATGACTATTCAAGACTGCCTTAAGGCAGGTCGGAAAAAGATTTTGCTTTTAGTATAATAAACAGTGTTGACAATAAAAAGGCTGTTTTCAATGGAAAAAATATCTAAAAAACGAGTGTTTTTTGCTATTTTAATTATGTTTTTTGTACTTTTTGCCGGCTACAGACTGTTTTTTGCGGCAACTGATGTTAAGGCTTATAAAATAATTCAAAAAACAGCCGTTAACGGGGTTACAGTAACAGGCACAGTTGAATCTTCACAGGACATAGCTCTGGCGCCCAGTGTTACTGGTACGGTAGTTAAAATACTCTTTAAAGAAGGCGACTATGTTAAAAAAGGACAGATTCTTGCCGTTCTGGACTCTCAAGAGGAAGCCGGAAACCTTATGCGTTCAGCCGGTTCTCTGGAATCAGCTTATGCGCAGTATAAAAATCTTTTAACCGAACCGCGCAGGCAAAGTCTGGAGATAGCTCTCGCACAAACAAAAGAACTCAAAGACAATATTGCTTCGGGCTTGCAAAATATGCAGCAGGCTCAGGTCAGGCTTTCTGACGCAAAATCTGATGAAATTCGTTACCTAAAACTATATCAGGACGGTGCTGTAAGTTTTAGAGATTATGAAAAAACTGTTTTTGCGAGAGAAGAATCCGAAAAAGCTTTTAATGCTTCTCAAAGCCAACTGGAAGCATTAAAGCAAAAACTCGCTCAGTCGGAACAAAATCTCAGCTTAACCAAAGAAGGCACAAAAAAAGAACAGCTTATGATAGCAAGAGGACAAATCCTTTCGGCAAAAGGGGATTATCTTTCTTCTAAAGGAAGATTGAATAATTTTATCCTCAAAGCCCCCGAATCAGGCTATATAGCGCAGAAACTTTCTGACGAAGGCGAGACTGTATCGCCAACCAAGCCCTTATTAAGACTTGTGACTGCTAAAGACATCTATATAAGCGCGCTGGTTGAAGAAAACGAGCTCTCAAATGTCAGAGAAGGTCAAAAGGCATACGTTGTATTCGATGCTTATCCCGAAAAAACAGTTGAAGGAAATGTTTTTAAGGTTATTAAAAATGTTGATCCCGTCAACGGTTCTTTCGTCGCAAAAATCAGAGTGGCAAATACGGCAAAAATGCCTGTTTTAGTTGGAATGACCTGTGATATAACGCTTGTTACAGGCGAAATTAAAGAAGCAATAGTCATCCCGTCAGATTTTGTTACAGAAAAAGAAAAAACAAAATTCGTATTTAAGAAAACAGGCACGTTCGCAAAAAAAACAACGATTGATGTGAAAACCTTTGACAATAATCGTTATCAGGTTTTAAGCGGGCTTTCAAACGGCGATATAATTGTAGAGTCTTATGAAAACAGCAAATTATCAAACCGCACAAGAATTAAGATTAAAGAATACTTCAGAGATTAATACTAAAATGCAATTAATTAATGAGCAAGATAAAGGGTACTTTATTAAACTTACGGGCGAGCGTAGCGGCCTTGACGCTAGCGCGAGCCCAAAACAACAAAAATCCCCTCCCTCAAGGGAGGGGCAGGGGTGGGCGAAAATTCATTGTTTGAATGTAAACCGGTATAAATATATATGAAACTTTACGAGCTTTTCATCGCATTCAGGTATATGACTGCCAACATAAAGCAATCGTTTATAATTGCGCTGGCAGTCGGTATAGGCGTTTCCATAATAATTTTTGTTCCGTCAATAAACCTCTCATTTTTCAACGACTTAATCGACAAGACCGTTTCAAGTTCCTACAATGTCTATCTTACAAAGGAACTTGAGACTTTCAACAGGAGTTCAAAGCTCATAAACAGCGAATTTAAAAACAATATTGTCGTAAAAGACAAAACTCTGACGAGACGCAGAAATATTTCATCTTATAAAAGCATAATTAAAAGCCTTCTTCCCATCTCCGAGATAGTAGCCGCCGCACCTTACGCTAGCGGACAGGGGATAGCCGTGAGAGGAGCAGGAGAAAGAGGCGTTAACATTAAAGGAATTATATCGGAACAGGAAACAAAAGTTGTTGATATTAAGAAGGATATGATTGAAGGAAGCATTGATAAAATTTCGATTAACGACATTGTCATCGGCAAAATCCTCGGTGAAAAACTCAACGTAGGGCTCGGCGACAGAATAAGCGTAACGGGACCGAGGGGAACGACTAAAACATTTAAAATAAAAGGAATTTTTTCAACGGGACTCCGCGGGCAGGACGAAGGGCAGGTTTATACAAACCTCAAATCAGCACAACAGCTTTTGATACTCGGCAATGAAGTGTCAGGCATCGGCATAAAAATCAAAGACATTTATCAGGCGGACATAATAGCCCGCAGGCTTGAACCATTGACGGGACTGACCGCTAAAAGCTGGATGGAGGACAACAAACAAATCATCGAACAGATTTCAAGATTCAGACTGATTATAGCTTTCATAAACTTCCTTATAATTTTTGCCGCGGCTTCGAGCATTACGAGTGTTTTTATTCTGCTAATCGCTTCCAAGTCCAAAGAAATAGGTATTCTCAAATCCATGGGAGCAAAAAACACTTCGGTTATGTTCATTTTCTTAAGTCAGGCTGTTATTCTCAGTATTATTGGTTATCTTGCAGGTCTTGTCGGCGCCAAACTCCTTATATCATGGTACAGCTACATGCTCAGTTCCGCTACCGAGACCTTCCTGACAACATCTATCCCTGTTTTAAAAATAAATTTCCAATATGCTCTGCTTGCGCTGTTTTATTCAATGGTAACAAGTCTTATTGCAAGTATTCTTCCCGCATGGCAGGCGGCAAAACTCAACCCCGTGGAGGCAATTAATGCCTGAGACTTTAATAAAACTTGAAGATATTTCAAAAACATATTTCGGCGCCCAACCGGTACATGCCCTGCGCAAAATAAACCTGACCATTAATAAAGGCGAATTCATCAGCATAGTGGGTCCCAGCGGTTCAGGTAAAAGTACTCTGATGAATGTTCTGGGACTTCTCGATAAACCGACAGGCGGAAAGCTCCTTTATTTCGGTGAAGAGACTTCTCAGTGGCAGGATAAAGAAAAAGCACAATTTCGCAACGAAAAAGTCGGGTTTATTTTTCAGGCTCATTTGCTTCTGGCTGAATTTAACGCCCTTGAAAATGTTTTAATGCCTGCTTTCATAGGACGAAAAGTATCTAAAGAACAAAGAAACAGAGCGGAACATATTCTTGACAGTGTAGGATTATCCGACAAGTTATACAGCAGACCTGCACAACTGTCGGGCGGTCAAAATCAGAGAGTTGCAATCGCAAGAGCGCTTATGAACAACCCTGCGGTTGTTTTTGCCGATGAACCGACAGGCGCATTAGACCAAAAAACAAGCGGCGAAATTTATAACCTTTTTCGCAAGATAAACTCCGAAACCGAAATGGCGTTTGTCATAGTAACCCACGAACAAAACCTTGCCCGAAAAGCCGACAGGCTCATTACTCTTGTTGACGGGTCGGTAATAAGCGATGAAAAGCAAGTAGCAGTGAATTAATATTTTGTTCAATCCTAAAGCTTTCTTCTCATCAACCATATTATGCTTTGCTGAAGCATAAAACTTTGCTAATGATTATTATCGTTTATGTTCAGCATCTTACCGGCGGAATACCCTCATTCCAAGTGTATTCATGTCATTGCGAGCCAAAAAGCTTTGCCTTTAGTAATAATCAAGGTTGCGAAGCAATCTAACCATCGCCAAACCACAAACTAATTATGCATCCCTGAAGCACCCGTCTATGCATAACAAATATAATCGCTAATGTTCAGGGTCTTGCCAACGTAAAACCATTATGGTAAGCGAATCCATGTCACTGCGAGACTGCTTATACAGTCGAAGCAGCCTGACCGTCTTTATAAAATATCATAAAACTCTAAACCGTCTTTGCGAGGAGCACAGCGACGAAGCAATCCAAAAAATACCCCGTCATGCCGTGCTACGACACGGCATCACAAGGTCGTTGCTTCTTTCTATAGTTTCATCCCGTCATTCTGAGGCACAGCCGAAGAATCTCAACCCCATTTGCCCCCGTCATCCCGTGCCCCGACACGGGATCGCAAAATCATTGCGCAATAACAAAAATCCTTTTCATCGGTACTCCTTGTCTATACAAGGGGCATCTGCCCCTTATCATTATTGGGGAGGCGGGCGGGCATATAGACATTTCCCTCCACCTGCGAAGCAGGTCGAAAAGCATCAAACACAGAAACAATACAATAATCCAAACCCCGTGCCGAGTTGTGGAACTCCGTGACATTTCACTCTGCGTATAATCTCTTGTTCATATTGTTTGAGCGAAGCGAGTTTATGAACATGGATTTGTAATACAAAAAACGTGAGCAGAGTAGAAATGTAGGAGTGGAACATCCGAGGCAAGTTTTTTTCTTCCCCCCGCTTCTTTATTTTCAAAAAAAGAAGCGGGGTCGCAGGAAAGCGAAGCGCTGCGAAACATATAGAAACTTAAAAGTACCTTTAAAACTCTTAAAAGCGTTGATTCACCACTGGTCAGATGCCGAACATCCACAATAACAACAAATAAATCCAGATTCATGCTTCGGCATGAAAAACTGTGGCCAAACGGCTACAATTAGGGGACCTTTGGACGCCCAAATCCCTGCTATAATAACAATATCAGCAGTATCAACTGCAATAAAATATATAAGGTCATGTCATCCTCAGTGAGCGTTAGCGAACGTGAGGATCTATATCACCAACTACTGAGAACAGACCCTCACGCTCCTTTCAGTCGCTGAGGGTGACACACAAAAAGGTTACAAAATTATGATAAAAGACCAATTCACTTATAAACACAGCCTCAAGAGGCGATTTGAATAAAACAGCATTTACAAAAAAGGCTGCAAAAGGGCTGCAAATAGGTAGCAAAATTACAGGTTTTTTTCTCATCCTAAAATCTTTCCAAATATTAAATTCTTCCTTGAACGGTTTTCCCACGTAATATACAATAAACATAAGAAAAGAATTCTTGGGGTAATAAGAAATGCAGACAAAAATTAACATCCGGCCCGCAAAAAAGTTACTGAACATGCCTGTGTACATTTTCGCAGAGCTTGATGACTGGAAAGAAGAAGCCCGCTCAAAAGGTGCGGATTTAATAGATTTGGGTATAGGCAATCCCGACGGACCTACACCTCAACCCATAGTTGATATAGCGGTTGAAAGCATAAGAAACCCCAAAAACCACGGCTACCCGAGCTTCAAAGGCAAAATAGAATTCCGTGAAGCCATTGCGCAGTGGATGCTTGACAGATATAACGTAAAAATCAACCCCGACGATGAAGTGCAGACTTTAATAGGAGCAAAGGAAGGGCTTGCTCACCTTGCGCTGGCATATACAGACCCGGGCGATATAAACATCGTTCCCGATCCTTATTATCCGGTTCACTCAAGAGGAACATGGCTTGCCAGCGGAGAAGTTCATCATATCAAGCTGGACGAAAAAAATGATTTCCTGCCCGATTTGAAATCCATACCTGACGAAGTTGCAGACAGAGCAAAAATATTCTTTGTAAACTACCCGAACAATCCCACTGCGGCAATAGCCACAAAAGAATTTTACACGGAACTGGTTGATTACTGCATAAAGCATAATATTTTGCTTTGCACTGACCTTGCATACGGCGAAATATGCTTCGACGGCTATCGTCCACCGAGTATTTTCGAGATAGAAAGAGCAAAAGATATTGCGATAGAATTCCATTCTTTCTCAAAAACTTTCAACATGGCAGGCTGGCGTATAGGCTTCGCAGTAGGAAACAAAGAATATATCAAGGGGCTTTATTCGCTCAAAACTAATGTTGATTACGGAACAAGCTCTATCGTACAGGATGCGGCTATTTCTGCTCTGCAAATGCCTCCTTCGTATGTGGCTGCAATAACGGCAAAATACCAAAAACGCCGCGACTTTATGTCCGAAGGCTTCAGGAAGCTGGGCTGGAACTTGAGACACAACAAGGCCACCATGTATCTATGGCTGAAAGTTCCGCAGGGACTTGATTCTAAGACATGGTGCAAATCCGTGCTCGACAAAACAGGCGTTGTCTTTACGCCGGGTGTGGCTTTTGGCGCAATGAGCAGTGATTATTTCAGAGTTTCGCTTGTGGCACCGGACGACAGGCTTCAGGAAGCCCTTGCAAGACTGGAAAAAGCAGATATTAGATTCAGCTAAAATCAGCTGACTTTGGAAATCATGTTACTGAAAAAGTCTTTCAGTTGTTTCTTGTGTTTTTCAAATACAAGAAATCGTAAATGTTCGGACGAAAGTTTGAAATCCTGCAGTATTAATCTTTTAAATTTTCTCACAGTATTTGTTTTGTCTTGATATTCTTTGCTTTTAGTATAGTGGATGTTTTCTTTGTCTTCTTCGAAAAAGAAAATTCCTTTCCACTTATTGATTAAGTTTTCAACGTCTTTTTCAACAAGTTCAGCATTGCCTTTTTTAACATTCACATAAGCATGGGCATAATGTTCAATGTACGAGTCAGGTGCCTCAAGTACCTGCCAGCCTTTATGCTTCATTTTTAGGCACAAGTCGCTGTCTCCACAGTAAAAGAAGAAATTTTCCTCATCAATATAGCCGATATCTTCAAGAGCTTCCTTTAAATACAAGCCGTGATTGACATAAAGATTATCAAAATTAAAAGACACAATATAGTCTTCAATTACAGGCCAATCGCGCCAATAAAAAGCAGCGGCTCCGACTTTCTCACCTTTAGAAAGCTTTTCCTCAAAGAAATTAATGCCGTTAACCAGCGCATTGGGAATTATAAGACAATCATCGCTGAGCATGCATACATATTTACCGCTTGCAGCTTTAAAACCGATGTTCATAAAGTAGCCCCAGCTTCTGCGCTTGATTTTTTGACCTTTCCATATACCTCTGTTGTGCTGGAGAATTGTTATAACGTCTTTTTGTTTTTTCAGCCACTGCAAAGAACCGTCGGTAGAACCACCGTCAATAACAATAATTTCACTCTCAAGGTTTTTGATTTCCTGCCTGATCGAATCTATTGTCAGCTTAAGCAGTTTAAGCCTGTTATAACTTCCAAGAACCACAGAAACAATAGGTTTATCCATACAAAATCACTCCGCTTTTTTTGCGCAGACGAAAAAACTCTGCATTGCATCGGGACCATCGTCAAAATCCAGGATTCCAAATCCCATTTCCTTAAAATAATCCTTAATTACCTGCGGCTCGGGTACCCATTTATGCTTATCACCCACAAAGGGAGCACCCGGATGCCAGATTTCACATTCAGGATGCGGAAGATACAGAAAAATAACTCCGCCGGATTTTAGTTTATTTACCCATTCCTGCAGTGCTTCTTTCCAGTTTTCAATATGCTCAAGACAATGGGAACTGAATACATAGTCAAGTGAACCGTCATCAAAATCTGCAACGCTTTTTTCAAGCCCGGGTCCTCTGAACATATCCGTAGGAACAGAGCCCGGCAGTGGCCAAAAACCGGCGCCGATATCAATACCGCTACCTTTGCAGTATTCAAGGGCTTTTTTGAAAATAGTGTTGCACGCTCCGCCGACATGCAAATAATCAGGATAAAATTTCCCTTTGTATTCCCAACCGCCCGGTTTTCTTGTAAGTTCAGGATTTTTATGAAAATCACGGTAATATTTGACAATATCAGGAACGTTCGGCAAATTTTCCAGAGGAGTTTTGAAATAAGGTTTTAAGTAGCAAATAGTTCTGTGTAATTTTACCTGATATTTACGACAGAGCTTTTTCGCAATTTCCGCAGCTAAATTCATTTTTTTCCTCTATTTTTTCATCAGGCATTGTAATTATTTTGTCGACCAATGCTAATACATCTTCTGTTCTTATATTATTAATATCCAGCTTCGAACCAAACCCGAACCGCGAAACCAGATAATCGTAATCGTCAAGTTTTCCTGTAATAGCATCGGGATAAATATATAGTACTTTGTCATAAATTTCTTTCGGATAAGGCACAAACCTGCCGAAATGATTGCCGTTTGATATGCAGATGACTTTTGCATTTACTGCAACCCCAATATGATAAGCTCCTGTATCGCCTGCAATTAAAAATTCGCTTTTGGAAATAATTTTTGCCAACTCGAACAGTTTTATTTTTCCGCAAATATTTGTGATTTTAGCGCATTTTGACTTGGATATTATTTCTCCTGCTGTTTTTCGGTCGTTTTTACTTCCCGTTAAGAGTATTTCATAACCGTACTTTGAATAAATATAATCGGCAACAGCCGCAAATTTTGCGGTGTCCCACTGCCTGAACTTGGCGCCTGCCCCCGGAAACATTACCGCATATTTTTTCAAAGGGGTTAATTTTGTTGTGATGCTTTCAGTGTTAATAAAAGGCTTGTTAATATCTAATTTTGTTTCAAGCAGAGCTTCGAAAAATTCTTTGTTTCGGTAAAATTCAAACAGTATTTCTTCCTTTGCGGGAATAAGCCTTGTGTAATATTTGTCTGCAACGTGTTTCATGTCGTGTTCAATGTTTGACAGGTCACATTGGGAGCCTATTTTTTCTTTTACGGGTGTTTTTTTGGTAATATAATCCCCGAAATAAAACTCTCTTGAATATGTCGGGTGAAGCAAACTTGCATAATCCTGCTTATGGATTTCTTTAAGTTTTTGAAACTTATACGCGCCGGATTTTAAGAACTTTTTTTTGTCTATCCATACAAATCTGTCAATGAAACCCGAGTCCAGTCCTTCGGCAAGTTCTTTAAATATAATATTTCCGCAGAGCGTTATCGAAAAATCCTTATATTTTTCGCTTTTTTTCAAAATTTCGATAAAATTCCTGAAAATTACATAATCACCGATAGTATCCAGCCTGATTAAAAGCAGGGACTTTTTACCGTTAGTAATTTTCGGACGCGAAAAAAAGTTTAGGACCATTTTGCCCTATCTTTCCCAAAAAATTAAAGCGAGTTATACATTTTGGTTAAAAATTCACTGAATTTTTCTTTACAGTTTTTGTTTACAAAAGGTTCTATCTTAACTTGCTTGAGTTCAGGCAGGACATGCTCCTTTAAAAACGCCTTAACATCATAAGAATTGTATGTTGCAAGAAGAATAACGTCAAATTGACAGTCAGCAATACTTGAGACATCAACTTCTTTGAAATTATGGAAAGCACCTTCTCCGCCGATAAAGCGTTTATCGGCAACGCCTATAATTTCTAAACCCGATAAATTATAATTATCGGCAATTACTGATGCAAGAATACCTGCACCGTAAAGCAGAACCTTTTTACCTTTATATTTTTTGGCAAGGGAATCAATTCTTTTCTGAAACTTTTTTCCTTCCAGCCACTCTTTGAGCTCTTCATAGGTCTTTTGGGGAATCATAATATAATCTCCTTAATAAACTGCAAACAAAACATAGTTACCCTCAATTTTAACAATATTTATGCTATGGGCAATCGTTTTTTTAAATTAAAATCTTTTTTAAAGTTTAAATATTTTTATTGAATATTTTTCAAATTTTCAATCAGTTTCATAACGGCAGGTGATAATAGGACTACAAACATTGAGGGTAAAACAAATAAAACAAGCGGTATAACCATTTTAACGCTTGCCTTTGCTGCCAGCTCTTCTGCTCTTTGTCTTCTTTTGGATCTTATAGTATCCGAATATACTCTTAAAGACTGCCCTATACTAGTACCCAGTTTGTCTGTCTGAATTAAAAGAGCGACAAAAGACCTTAAATCCTGTACGTTATTTCTGTTCGCCAATGCTTTAAATGCTTCCTGTCTTGAAATACCCGACATAATTTTTTTACTGGTCATTTCAAATTCTCTGGATAAGACCGGCGCTGTTCGGTATTGTTCTTTTGATACCCTAATCAAAGCGGCATCCAAACCCAAACCCGCCTCAACGCAAACCGTTAGTAAGTCCAAAGCATCGGGCAGGTTATAAAGAATATCTTCCTGTCTGGTTTTTATTTCTTTTTTCAGCTTGAAATCCGGCAGAATATAATAAGAAAGAGGAAAAATTATCAGCAAAACTATTCTTAGCTGGGGTTCTACTCCCAAAAAGACAAGAGATAACGCCATTACAAAACCGATAAAAGCCAAAAGTAATTTAAGTCCTATAAACTTAAAAGCTTCATCATTGGTAGCAGACCTGCCGGCTTCGGTTAAGAGTTGTTTTAAATCCTTCATATTAATTTTATCGGAAATCAGTTTAATAATAGGCATCATAACCTTGTTAAGGGCATTTATTATTTTTTGAATTGAAGAAATACGTAAATTTTCCGGTGTAGGACTGTAAAGATTGGAAAGTCTTTTCTGAAGTAAACTGTCTCCTGATTCTTCTTCAAGCAAAAAATAAAAAATTAAGCTGATTAAAAAAGTTAATATAATTATTAATGAAGGTTTCATTTTAAACCCTTATATTTGTTATTCTTTTTATAATTGCATATCCGGCAGAAGCCATTAAAACAGTTACACACAGGATAATATTTCCTAAAGTCGTTTTGATTAAAGGTTGAAGATACTCAGGATTCATTATCCAAATAATCAATGAAACTGCCAGAGGTGCTAAGGCAAGTACCAGACCGGATAATTTTGCCTGAGCGGTTTGTGTTTTTATTTGTCCCAGAAGTTTAAACCTTTCTCGTATCGTATAGGTTAAACTGTCCAAAACTTCTGCAAGGTTTCCTCCGATTTCCCTTTGTATTTGCACGGCAGTTACAAAAAATCTTAAATCAACGCTTTTGGGCATATATTCTGTCATATTGTCTAATGCTTCACGAACATCTATACCGAGAGAAATATCGTCATGAACTATTTTGAATATTGTACTTACAGGATCGGTCATTTCCTGAACAATCATTTGAAATGATGATAATAATGAATGACCGGCTCTTAAAGCATTTGAAACTAAATCAAGAGCTTCCGGGAATTGTGCAGTGAATTTTTCAAGCCTTTTCTTTGCCTTAATTTTTAAAATTAAGTACGGCATTATACTGCAGGCAAAACCCACACTCAAAAACAATAGAGCCATTTTCATAATAAACAAAGATAACAAAAGAGCTGTGAATAAAGGAAGACAAGTTTGTATTATAAAAATATCAACGGTAATTTTAGCGTTTGACACTCTGATAAGCGCTTTAATATTCTTTGTAAAATTGAATTTTTCAAGAATTTTCTTTAAGAAATTTATTTTGTATTCGGTGTCTTCAAATAAAAGATTATCTGCTGTTTTCTCATTATTTTGGTTCACAGACATGGAGTTCTGACTTAGTTTTTTAAGTCTCTTTCCCACTACAGTGTCATCTTTGTCGGTCAAAACCAAAAAGATAATAAAAATACTTATACCAACTAATATACTTATTAAAAACATATTTTACAGCCGTTTTACAGTAATTATTAAAAACAAAGGGATATTCTCAAATAGAATTTTTATGCCATTAAAAAATTCTATTATTGTTGTCGCTTGATAATTTTTTTCTCAAAAGCTCCTTATTTGCCAATTTCTTTTCAACTGTGCCTTCGTAGTTAGGATTTACATCTTTATTGCCTTGAGACACCATTCTCTTGTTAGGAGGATCCGCACACAGATAGACCGGAGGAGTCTTAGCATCGAACAGGTACGGCGGCAAGTCAATGTTTTTGGCTTTGCATTTTTCCAGGAACTTCGGACGTACACCCGTCGCAGTATGGCTCCCCACAACCTTGCCGTATTCATCAAGACCTGCCTGATCCCATTTAAATATATCCTGCGTTGTTATGATATGACCTTCCATACCTACAAGTTCGGTAATAAAAATTATTTTTCTGGAGCCGTCGCTAAGCCTGCTGACTTGAACAATTAAATCAACGGCTGAGCTTACCTGGCTTCTGATAGTTTTTTCGGGAAGGTCAATCCCCGAAAATAAAACCATTGTCTCCAGCCTGCTTAAGGCATCTCTGGGTGAGTTAGCATGAAGGGTGGTCAAAGAACCGTCGTGACCGGTATTCATCGCCTGAAGCATATCAAGGGCTTCAGCTCCTCTGCATTCCCCGATTACAACCCTATCGGGTCTCATTCTCAATGAGTTTATCAGCAAGTCTCTTGAACTGACCGCTCCCATGCCCTCAATATTCGGGGGTCTTGTTTCAAGCCTGACAACGTGTTCCTGCTGTAATGCAAGTTCCGCTGAATCTTCAATTGTAACAATACGCTCGTCACTAGGGATTTGGGCTGAAAGAGCATTTAATAAGGTGGTTTTTCCGGCACCTGTTCCGCCTGAAATTATTATGTTCAACCTTGCTTTAATTGATGCAATGAGTGTATCTGCCATTGCTGTTGTCATTGAACCCCATTTAAGCAAATTATCAAGACTGGCGGCATCAGCTTTAAACCTTCTTATTGACAATGACGGTCCGTCAATTGCAAGAGGAGGAATAATAGCATTTACCCTTGAACCGTCAGGTAATCTTGCATCAACCATTGGGGATTTTTCGTCTATTCTTCTTCCGACTTTAGAAACAATTCTTTCGATTATATTCATTAAATGATTGTTATCTTTGAAAGTTACATTGGTTTTAATGAGTTTTCCCCCTTTTTCGATATAAACCTGGTCAGCTCCGTTAACCAAAATATCGGAAACTCCCGGGTCAGAAAGCAGGGGATCCAAAGGACCGTATCCTTTGATTTCCTGTAAAATCTCACGAATTAAAGCTTCTCTTTCATTGGTATTTAAGGGAGTAGAAGAAAAATCCGTCAAAATTTTCTTTTCTATGAACTGCCTTATATAATGTTTTTGCTCGTCTTCAGAATATTTATCCCATGTCGCAGTTGAATTAATTCTTTCAATCAGAGCAGAGTGAAGCTTGTCTTTAACCTTTTGAAGAGCAATTACATCCTCTGTTCTCTGGCTTGACTGTATTTTTACATTTTTTGAAATCAGATCATTTCTGGCATCATCAGATTTACCTAATCTGTCCTTCAGTGACACGCCTTATGCCTCCCTATTTTTTCAATTTAAACATTTTAAGCAAACTGCCGATGTTAAAAAATGATATTCCTTTTTTGGCATTATATTTATATTGCTGAACATAATTAGAATTGTTGCTCATCATGGCGGCAAGTTCCATAAAGTTTTCGTTAATAGGAGATCTCGGATCAATTTTTGCTATCGGAAAACCTCTGTTAATAGCCGACATTACCGTAAAATAATTGTTCGGGATTTTCCAGAATACAGGATGACCCAAAGCATCTTCTATATCATCAATAGAAATCTCGTCCGTGGGCATATAACGGTTAATTATTAATTTTATTTTACTTTGGTTGTATTCAAGTCTTTTGAATAAATCCATACTTCTCTGGGCATTTCTGATTGAAGGCAGATTAATCATGGATATCAAAAGTATGCTGTCAGATGCATCAAGTGAGCATAAATTTTTGCTGTCGAAATTGCTTCCCGTATCTATGACTATGTAAGAAAATACAGACTTGAGAATGCCCAGGGCAGAAGAAATCTGTTCCGTTGTTATGTCTTCCGCCTGTTCCAAATAAGGCGGATCTGCAAGCACATACAATTCATTGTCTTTATATTTTTCAAGAGTGCTGAGCAAAAATGCTTCATCAATTCTGTTCAGATGAGAGGCAACGTAGGAAATGTCAAATGAAGGACTCAAATCCAAAAATGTCGTAACATCGCCCAACTGTAAATTCAAATCAACCAGAGCAACTCTTTTTCTTGTAATCTCTGCAAGATTATAAGCAAGATTAACGGCTATTGTTGTTTTGCCGATACCGCCCTTATTGCTGAATACGCTGAAAATTTTACCGGATGAACCGCTGCTTTGCTGATCTGCAATATTTCTTGCTTTTTGTAAAACCGCTCTTAAAGAAGATTCATTTATCGGTTTTGACAAAAATTCTCTTGCCCCGGCTTTCAATGCTCTTATAATAAAATCCGGTGTGCCGTCAAACGAGGTGGCAAATATTATGCAGCTTCTGTTATCATTTGAAATTTTTTCTATCAGTTCAAAAGCAAAGTCGGTATTTTCTGAAATATCTATAAAGACTAAAAGAGGTCTTTCTCTAATTACGGCATTAAAACCATCTATCAGGTTATTATAAATGCCTCCTATTTTGACATAGTTATAACTTTCTAATATTTGTCTTAGATTTTCTGCTGAGCTTAAATCATTATCTATAATAATTGCAGGAAAGAAATCCATTTTGTTCTATACTCCGTTCGAAAGACTGTTTGAATCGATAATTTTCGGCGTAACAAATATCATTAATTCCGTTTCGCCTTTTTTATATTCGGAACTGCCGAATAACTTGCCAATTACCGGAATATCCCCCATTATCGGTATCTGTGTTTTTGTGTTGTTATCAGATTTAGAGAACAATCCCGCTATTACTAGTGTTTGTCCTGTTTTCAAGTCAACCGTGGTTTCAGCTTTTCTTGTTTTGAAACCGTATATAACAGAACCGTTATTTTGAGTAACAGTTGTTGTTGAATCGATTTCACTGACCTCAGGAACTATATTTAGCAATATTCTTGACGTTTTTTCCTGTATGAATGGCGTAAAAGCAATGCTTACACCAATATTTTTATATTCATAAGACAAGTTTCCGTTCTGATCAACTCCTGTAGGAACAGGGACTTCCTGACCGGCATTAAAGCTGGCTTTATTACCGTGCGTAGAAACCAATTTAGGTTCTGCGAGCACTTTTACAATCCCTTTTTGTTCAGCTGCACTAAACACACCGGTAAAATCACCTCTGACAAAGAAGCTTTTTATTCCGTTAAGAGTTCCGTCGAATGTTGTTCCTTCAGCTGCTCCTGATGCAGTTTGAGGTATTACGCCAAACTTAAACGTATCCGAATAACTTCCGACCGCGAAGGATGATTTCAAATTTTTTGTAAATGCACGACTTGCTTCGGCAACTTTAACTTCCAATACAACCTGAGGTGTGGGGGCTTCAAGTAAATCAACAAATTTATACCCGTAAGCCTGAGTTATATTTTTAAGTTTTTCTTTATTTATGACAGACGTCATTCTCCCCGAGAAAATTGCATTCAGATCGTCAGTGAATTTAACGCTTATGTTTTCATTGGGTGTTAAAGATTTAACAGCATTTAAAAATGAGGTTGCGTCATTTTTAACAACCAAATCAAAAAATACCGGATCTCCTTTTTCACCCCAGATAATAAGGCTTGTGGTTCCTGCCGCTTTACCGTTTAAAAGAAGCTCTTTAGGCGATATCATGACTAAATCAGCCAAAGAAGGATTTGTAATAGAAATTCTTTTAACCGGTATGTCAAATTTTATGAGATGTGACCTGCCTATAAGTGCAGATAACGCAGAATTACCTTTTTTAAGGGATGCTTCGGATTGCGAATATATTTCATCCTGAACAACTTCAGCAGCTTTGTAAGATGTTTTTGTCTGAGAATTATTTCTTTGAGTTTTACCGTAATCTTTAGCCAAATAATCCTTATTTTGGATATCTATGGGGTTTACCGCTACGTCTCTTATTTTAGGCAAGGTTTGTGAAAAGCAAACTTTCACGCCAAGCATTAAGCTTAAAATAACAAAACCGGTCAGGTATTTAATATTTTGTTTTTTCTCGGTTGTTTTCATCATATTTATTCATCAATTAAAAAGTAACTTCATTTTTTACGTTAGCTTGAATTATTTCAACTTTTTTGCCTGAACCGCCTGTTCCCGGAGTTGCCGGTTGCGGTAATCCGTCATTGGCAGAATCCAGTTTTAAACCCGGAGGCGGAGGCGGCGGAGCTATTTTAAGAGAAGACAAACTTCCGCCGTTCGATGAACCGAAGGACTTGTGGCTCAGTTTTATGGGAACAATTCTGCTGTCGCTGGTATTTCTCGCAATAATCTGGATTTTCCCCTGATTTATAACCTCTACAAATCTTGCCGACAAGGATGCCGGTATTTCAAACGTAACCGCAGTAGCTCCCAAACTTGTAGAAGTTGGAGTACCGGGCTGAGCAGAGGCTTTTTCAAAATGAATGATTTTTATATTCTGAAGAATTAAACCGGGCTGACCGTTTTCGGCTTTTGAAAGCGAGATAATATCAACTTTTGAACCTATATGAATGTATGATGCCATGCCCTGAACAAAATCTATTGGAACGGTTATAGCTCTCATTCCGACAGGAATGTTAAAACTGCTGTCATCTCCGCCGTTAACTATTTTAAGTTTAGTTATGGCTTCTCCTGCTTTAACATTAGTGGTTAAAACAGAACCTATTACCTGATCTGCCGAATTAAAACCGCCATTAGGATATTCATAAGGCTTAAATTCCTTATAATCAAGCATATCTGCGCTTATTTTGGTACCCGAAGCTATTTCGGTTCTTGCTACAACCAACTTATTACTGTTCGCATTTGTGCCGGCACCCGGGTTAATGTTGGAAAGTATTTGGCTTTGTTGGCTAAGTTTGTCATTTTGCTCTTGAAGCTGTCTGTTAAGTTGGTCAATCTCGGATTTGTTTTTTGAAAACGAGTTGAATATTATTAAACCGGTAATCAGACCTGCGATAAGCGCTATTGCCAGTTTCTTTTTATTTTGCTTTAAGCGCATTTTATTTATTCCTCAAGAATTTCCTGCTACCTTACATTTTACAAATACATTAATCCCATTTATGACTTAAGAGTAGCAAAATATAATGAAAGTGATTATCCTACATATACATTAATTTTGATTAACGTATCATATTTGAATGTAAATGATTTTAATAAACAATCCCAAATCAGATATTCACTTAACTATTATATATATATGTTTAGCTCTTGTCTTTATTTTGAAAATCCGAGATGAATTAAATTGTCTTTTTTTGACTGTTAAACAGTTTTTCAAGGATATCAACCTTTCATAGACAGTGCTGTCTGATTTATCAGTAAATATATTTTATACTTTTGTCTTGCGGAAGCTGATTTGCGATTGCAGTCCGAGAGATTAATATAACTTATGTAAACTTTTGTATCGCAATTTATATCCTTTGTTTATTCTTTTTTTTTACAAAATCAGCATTGCATCTCCGTAGCTGTAAAATCTATATTCTTTTTCAACAGCTTTCCGGTATGCATTAAGGACATTTTCTCTCCCTGCAAAAGCTGACACAAGCATCAAGAGGGTTGATTTCGGCAAATGAAAGTTTGTAATAAGAGCGTCAATTACCTTAAAATTATAACCCGGATAAATAAAGAGATTGCTTTGACCGCTGTTTGCCTTAATTTCACCGTATTTTCCATATACGGTTTCCAGAGTACGCACGGAAGTAGTGCCAACGGCAAAGATTTTTGAGCCTTTTTGTTTCGCATTATTTATTATTTCAGCTGTTTTGGCAGATATTTCATAATATTCGTATTCCATTTTATGTTCTTCGATATTTACGCATTTTACGGGCTTAAACGTCCCCAAGCCTACATTTAAAGTAACCGGACAAATTATAATTCCTTTTTTTTCAATCTTGCGCAACAATTCGTCAGTAAAATGAAGCCCGGCCGTAGGAGCTGCAACGGACGCGGGGTTTTCGGCATACACTGTCTGATATCTTTCGGAATCAATCTTTTTAGTGGTTTCATCCGTTTCTTTTCTTGATATGTAAGGCGGCAACGGCATAATGCCTATACTATTAACGATTTTTTCAAAATCCCCTTCAAAAATAAACTTAACGAGCCATTTGCCTTCCTCAAATTTTTCTTTTACTTCTGCCGAGAGTTCGCTGTTAAAAATAATTCTGTCATTTTCTTTTATTCTTTTCGAAGGCTTAAGCAGTACTTCCCATAAATCATTCTGCTTTGAAGATAACAAAAGAACTTCTATTTTAGCTCCGCTTGGTTTGCTGCCGAAAAGTCTTGCCGGGATAACCTTTGTATTGTTAATAACAAGCACATCGCCTTTGTTGAGATATTCAACTATGTTAAAAAACTTTTTAAATTCGATTGCGTCTGTTTCTTTGTTAATGACAAGAAGGTTTGAATCGTCTCTTTTATCGGACGGAAACTGAGCAATCAACTCTTTGGGCAAAAAATAATCAAAATCATTTAAATTCATAATTTTTAGCTTTATAAAATGTCTCCATTAATATGATAAGGGAGACAAAGTATAATTTTAATTAATTTTTTCCATATCCTCTAAGGAGACATTAATATTCAAAATCATCCTCAAATTCATCATCCTTGAGGCTGGAAAGGTCTTCAGTGTATTCCGTATCAAAATCTTCGGGCAGGTTATCATTATCGGGCCAAACAGTATAACTGTTAAAAATGCATTCTCCCAAGTTCTGCGCAAGACTAAAATCGGAATCGGTCAGATCTGCTTCGGAAAAGTCTGTTCCTCCTGCATCCGCATCGGCAAAATCACAGTTGTTTACACTTGCACCGATGAACTTTGCACCCGAGAGAATTGATGATGAAAAATCGGTTTGTTTTATAACAGAGCCTGTAAAATTTACGCAGGTTAAATCACAGTTTGAAAAATCCGTATTGTTTATTTCGCATTTGCTGAAATCAGAACCTGATAAATCAGCGTTGTTGAGATTAATACCGTTTACGTCCAAACCGTTAAAATCAATTTCAGTCAAATCGACAGGTGCATTTTGATCGCATAATCTTATTTCGTTAAAATCATCAACTTTACCTTTTCTAAGAAGGTTAATAAGTTCATCTTTACTTTTTGCACAATTACTCATCGGTCCTTAGAATCCTCTTTTAGTTAATCAAGTTCATCTGCATTGCCAGCAGTACGGCCTGAGTTCGGTTAGAAACATTAAGCTTTTTAAAAATGCTGTTTAAATGAGTTTTAACGGTAACTTCTCTTACAAACAGCTTTTCTGCTATTTCTTGATTGTTTGCCCCCTGCCCCACAAGTTTAAGAACTTCTTTTTCCCTTGAAGTTAATGGAACAATGGGTTCATCACTTGTAAAAGGCAAGTTCATGTTTTTGCTTTGGTTTTTTTTCTGTTTCCAGTTTGACCGCCTCAGCAGGGCTTCTATTCTTGCCAGAAGGTTCGGCAGAGCAAAAGGTTTGACGATATAATCATCTGCTCCGAATTTCAAACCGGAAACTTCTTTTTGCTCGCTGTCAACGGCTGTAAGCATAATTATCGGCAAATCTTCCATATCAGCATCGTTTCTGATGGCTTTAAGCGTACCCCAACCGTCCAAATTCGGCATCATAACATCCAATATTATCAGGTCAAAGTCTTCCTTGTTATTTGAAAGAACCTTTAACGCCTGTATTCCGTCGGTTGCAACGACTACTTCATAGCCGTACATTGGAAGTACGTCTTTCAAATACTTCGGATTATCATCAACTACAAGTATATTAGCGATAGAAGACATGTTTTTATTTTTGTACCATAATACAGAACTACAACAATATTATTAATTAATTATAGTTTATTGCAATACGTTTAAAAAGATATTTCCAAAAATCGTTTCATATCCAAATCTCTGCTGACAAAAAGCTCTTAAAAAAGCTTTATAAAGCTAAAAAACAATTCCCTGCGTTCTTTTTGTAATATATTATTAAAAAGTGGTTATATAGTTAACAATAATTAAAATATTTAAAAATGCTGACATATGCTTCTAAAAATTCAAAATCTGACAAACAATTAAGAAAACTTCTTCTTATTGTTTCCGCATTCTCATTATTTTTCACTCTTTCAGCGGAAGGCAAAAATGTTCCGCCGGTTCCTGAAGCAGTTGTTACAAAAAAAGAAGTTAAGATTAACGAACCTCAAAAAAAGCCTTCGGCAGTTTCTGCGGTTAAAAAGCCGCCCGCCGAAAACAGCAAAACAACAGCAGTTACTAAAACAAAAGAGACTCCAGCCATAAAAAACACCGATTTAAAAGCTAATACAACCGAACAAAAACCAAAAGCCGAAAACAAAACCGCAGAAACTGCCGCAGAAAATAATATAGACCTTAGCCTGCAAAAAACTGAGCAGAAAACAATTGTTATCAGCAAACCTCCCGAAAAAGTTGATACCCCGCTCTTTGAGCAAAACCAAGACAAAGCGAAAGAATCTTTTGAAATCCAAAAAAAGATGGATATTGAAGACATAAAAGCTCTTTGGGAAGCTACGGTCGAGCAAAATGCCGTAATCAGATTTGCATTAAAAAAACTCGCAATGCCGCCCGAACAAAGAAGAATACATTCTTCAATCATGGCAAGGTCGCTTTCAACACTTATAAGCGGTGTAGCAATATTACCCAATATTCTCGGAGCTGACAGTTTCATGAGCACTGCTTCCGTTGCAGGCGGCAGTTTGGCAAACAGAGTTTTGAACAATAAAACCATGCCCAAAGAAATGCCTATAACCGACACTGAATTAATACAGTTGGCAGGACTTATAGAAGACCTTCAAAACCGGATAATAAAGAACTATTATGATTATAAAAGCTCTCTGGAAGAATTAAAGAAATGCAGACAAAATATTATTATCCAAAACCGTCTATACTCAAATGCAATCAAAACAAATAATGAAATTGCCGTAATTTCATCTTCAGCTCTTTATGACAAGGAACTGCTCAATGAGCTGAGACTGAAACAGGAAATAAAACTGCGCAGAATAGAGCTTGAAAGAATGGCGGGAGAAAAAACCGTATCCGGGTTAAATCTGACAAAGACAGGCGATTTGAAAAAAGGGTAGTAAAAAGTGAATTCGTTAAAAATCATAACTTATATTTCTATAATATTTTTTACATTTAGCAATTTCTGTTACTCACAGGAAGCAAAAGAACTAATGCCGATTATGCCAAGAATCGGCATTAAGGGGATTTTAGAAACAGATAAGCCTAAATTGCCGCAAGACATTAAACCACCTAAAAAAGAAGCCCCAAAAAGAGACAAGAAAACTGATATAAATGATTTAGACGTCCAAAAAATAGCAAAAGAAATCAAAGACGAAATTGATTATGAAAAAGAAGATAATCTTGCCGATTTAAGGATTTTATGGCAGTCTGCAGTAGAAAGAAGCGAAACGATTAAGTTTGCCATTTTAAAACTTTCGAACCCCGACGGTGATAAGGTAAAAACCAGCGCTGTTAAGAAAATTCTTTCTCCTCTGGCAAGTGTCGCGCCTCTGATTGGCATGGGAACGCCGAATGTTGCCGCGGGAACAGGAGCAATGTTCGGTGGAAGCCTCTTAAACTCAATCCTTGCAGATGACAGTTTTATCAATAATAAGCTCTCAAGAGTAACTGACAGTGATTTGGTTCTTCTCTCGCAGGAAATCGACAGCCTTCAGCAAAAACTGGTAACTCTTTATAAAAACTATACAGATGCACTTGAAAGGCTTGCTTTTGCAAATAAACTTCTGGAAAACCGCTACAAATATTATCAGGCAGCTCAAAATTCCGCGCCGGAAAATCTTGCCGTAGCAGATGTTTTTTACAGAGAGGCACAGAATATTCAGTACAAAGCCAAACTGGAAGCGGAAAAATCAAGAGCAGAACTTGAACAGTTTGCAGGTAATGAGGCTCTTGTCATTGTGGATGATAATTTGAAAAAAAGAGCTCAAATTAATTCCGATTAGTTTTCAAAACTAAGCACATCACCAATTTTGATATTTACTGCGCTTATTATCCCTGGCGCAAGCTCAAGAACGCTTTTTGACTTTTTCACCAAAGGTGAAAGCCGGCAAGGTTTCATTTTTTCGATTAAGTGAACAACTTTATTGTTTTTGTCGAGGAAAACCGCATCGAAATCAAATCTCATGCCGAAAGAATGAATTGAGTTCGAAGGAATAATAAGCAGTCCCTCGTCACTATCGAGACTTTTTCTGTTAAGCAAACCCACAAGTCTTGTTACAAAGTTATCGGCAATTTTGATTTTGCTTGCAATTACTCTGTTATCCTGTGGGATTAGGGCTTTTAGATATTTTTTTGACATATATTTCTCCCGAATTTTTAAAATCAGCATATATTTATTATGAAACAAAACAGCGGAACCTTTTGATTCCGCTGTTTGCAAACTTATAATAATGATTTGATTAAATGCTGCATCCCAATCCCAAAAGTCTTTTATACCAAGAAAACGCAGCCACTTCTATGCCGTTAAAAGTTGTTCTTGATCGTTGTTCCGACAAATACTTTTCGAACTCATCGTTTCTGTGTTTGAATATTTTTTTGTCCGCTTTCCGATCCAGTAGGTTTGACATAACTACGCCTCCTTATGAGTTTTGTAAACCACTTACTTTTTTTATATATAAAAATTGGAAATTATTAGGGGGTAGCAATTGTACTATGGAAAGTTTCTAAACGGATAAATCAGGTTAATAACCGTATAAAACACGGTGCTAAAAAGTCCTAACCAAAACTGCTTGCACAAAGATTGCTGATATAAACAAAACTTTTACTAAGGTTAACATAAATTAACCTCAAAATCTATCCCATACTATTTTACACTAACCGCTGTATGTTTATATTAGCCTGGTTATTAGTTTTATATTAATTTATGTAAATTTTATTTTTTTTATTCATATTTGTTAATTTTTCAAAAATTTTATTTACATGTGCAGTTTTTGTGACAAAATTACCAGGGTTTGATTTTAAAGATTACATATATTACATAAAACAAGTAAAATACTCCGCCGCCGAGCAGAGAAGCCGGTTTTAATATGCCTTTGTTGCGCACTATATTGAGATAAACAATAAGTACGGAACAATAAACCATAATAATGTTTATGAATGCATCAAAAGTTAAAATCCATGGCGTTAGCGCAATTCCTACGGCAGTGGGTATACAGCTTTGAAATACCATTGCTCCGGTGATATTCCCCATTGAGAGAGTATCTTTTTTAGCTCTTATCCAGAGAATGCTGTTAAACTTTTCGGGAAGTTCTGTTGCGATAGGAGTTATCAGCAAACTCAGTATAAAAGGATTGATATTTAAAGCGTGTGATATGAATTTAAGCTCTTCTACAAAAAAGTGGGCAAGGAATACTATCGCAAGAAGAGAAACTAAAAGCTGAAGGATTATTGCAGGCAGGTGAAGCGCGCCTTTGAACTCGATATATTTTGTAAAGTATAAGGCATCGAGCTCTTCATGCCCGCCGTCGGGAATTTTGCTTGCAGTTTTAATTGTTTTTACAACATAAATGCCGTATATAACCAGCAATAGAATTGCCACAAAGTGCTTAAAAAAGATGTTCGGAATAAACGAACTTGAAACGGCAATAAAATAAGCAAATGCAAAATATTTTAAATCCCTGAACATTATTTCGGTATTAACGGGCATATCAAGCGAACGTCTGCCCTTATAAGAGTAATAATAAACTGCCAGACCGGTTATAAAAAATGCCAGCGTCCCGAGCAGGAAAGGAGCTCCGATAATCGCACCTATGCCGATTTCATTACCCTTTTCAATATTTGAACCGGTTACATAAGCCCCTAGAATTGCTACAAGCGGCACTATTGTTTCCGGTAAAGCTGTTCCGACGGCTGCAAGAACACTGCCGACAGCGCCTTCGTTTAAATTCAGCGTTTCACCAAGGTGTTCAACCGCGTTTGTAAATAAAACGCAGGCAAAAACAATCAGTACAAGAATTATTCCGATGGCTGAAAATGACAATATTATATCCATAGTTGCGTTCCTGTTTATGTTAAAATCACAAAATCAGTATATAACAAAAGAATTCGATGGAAGAAGAAAAAAAGTTCATTCAGGCTTTAGACAATGCAAGAAGTGTTGCTTTAATACCGCATATAAGCCCTGATGGTGATACACTCGGTTCAATGCTTGCTTTAAAAGAGCAATTAGACAATTACAAGTCTGTGGAAAAAGTAGATGCACTAATTAACGGAAAAATTCCCGATATATATACTTTTTTGCCGGGAATAGAATTTGTTAAAAATATTGAAAACAAATCTCTTTATCAAAACTATGACATTGCGGTTGCCATTGACTGCGGTTCTCCGGACAGGCTGGGAGAGGCTCTGAGTATCTTTAGGAATGCTAAACTTACTGTTAATATTGACCATCATGTCAGTAATAATAAATTCGGCGATATTAATATCGTAAATCCGGAAGCCACAGCAGTAGGACAGATTATTTTTGAACTCGTTGATTTATTAAAAGGAAAAATAACAAAAGATACTGCGACAAATCTTTATACAGCCATTCTAACCGACAGCGGGGGGTTCAGGTTTGATAACGTAAAACCTGAAACTCTTATGGTATGTTCAGAATTAATAAAAAAAGGTGCGGAGCCGTCGTTTATTTATAAACATTGTTACGAAACCAAACCTCTGGCTATGGTAGAGCTTCATGCCAAAGCAATATCCAATATGAAACTGGTGGAAAATGGAGCAGTAGCTTATACCTTTGTTACAAGGAAGCTTCTTGAAGAAGTCGGGGCTTCCGATGATAACACGGAAGGAATTGCGGAAAGTTTACGGCAAATAGACACCGTTAAAATTGCCTTTGTCCTTAAAGAAACAGTTAAAGGCACAACAAAGGTCAGTTTTAGAAGTAACGGAATAAATATTTGCGAAATAGCAAAGTATTTTGGCGGAGGCGGTCACAAATTTGCGGCAGGTTGTACAATTGAGAAACGCCCCGAAGATTCATTAAATGAATTATTAGTTCTCATTAAAAAACAATTAAAAGCGGATTTTTAATCGGAAAAAATCAAAAAACTATTGCTGTCAGCATGCTTGAGGCTAAATCGTTTTTTTAGTGGATGCTAACATCCTTATAAAAAAAGTATCCTATTTATGAATAAATAAAAAATTGTATTTATTGCAAATAAAACTTGGGGTTAAAAATGCTTTTAACGGTAAGGGAGATATAAAAGGGGTATGGATATTGCAACAATTTTCGGTATCATAATCGGATTTACGGTTGTTTTGGGTTCAAGCAACTTCAATACTGATATATTGGGAATGATTTTTCAGCCGACCGCCGCTCTTATAGTTATAGGCGGGACATTTGCGGCTGCTTTTATCAATTTTCCCATGAGCGTTATTGATAATGCTTTTATTTCGGTATATAAAAATCTTTTAAAAAAACCGCGTAATGCTCAGGATACGGTTGTAAAATTAAACCAAATAGCAAATTTTGCCCGTGTAAACGGAATTCTTGCGCTTCAGAATGTATTGGAACAAATTGAAGACAAATTCCTCAAAAAAAGTCTTTCTTTAGCAATAGATATAAATAATCCCGAAATTGTAAAAAACATATTAATCAATGAAATCGAACTTGAAGAAGAAAAATCTCTAATGAACATCAGGGTATTTGAAGCTCTTGGCGGT
Organism: uncultured Gammaproteobacteria bacterium; assembly: GCA_964643065.1. GTDB lineage: Bacteria > Cyanobacteriota > Vampirovibrionia > Gastranaerophilales > CAZEDP01 > CAZEDP01. The sequence goes on from CAZXPD010000015.1 coordinate 34,141, forward strand.
TATGCTCCGACTTTTGGGATTATCGGAGCAGTTCTCGGTCTTATTCAGGTAATGGGGAATATTGACGAGCCTTCTATATTGGGACACGGAATTGCAGTCGCATTTGTTGCCACTTTGTACGGGGTAGGACTTGCTAATCTTGTCTTTCTGCCCATAGCGGGAAAACTGAAAGTATTATTGGCAGATGAAATGATGTTTAAAAGAATGCTGTTAGAGGGTATAATATCTGTAATATCAGCTGAAAGTCCTTTTATAACTGAAGAAAAACTTATTTCATATTCAAAATGTTTGCATAAAAGAGAAAATTGTTTAATTAAAGCGTGGGAGGCAACCAGAATAAATTAAATGAACCTGAATAACCGTATTTTTTCAAACGAAAACACAAACAGATGGATAATATCGTATGCGGATTTTGTAACTCTGCTGCTTGCGCTTTTTATAGTGCTTTATGCTTTTTCTCTTTCATCGTCAAGCAGTTTTAGTGCGGTTACGGGTTCGTTGAGCAAGGTTTTCGAAAAAAAAGTCAGTAAATCAGAGAATTTTAATGTCGGAAAAATAGAATTATTGGAACAAAAAAGGCTTTTATTGAGAATTTTTGAAACTTCCGAAGCAAATCTGATATAAAATAAGATTTCAGGGGTTAATAATTAGAAAAATATAATCGGGGAATAAATATGGTAAAACCAATTGAAGCAAAAGGAATAAAACCTAAAACAGAAGTTAAAGCAGCGCCCGTAATCGAAGAAAAAGCTTCTTCCGATTTTGGAGGAATGAAGCTAATTCTTGTCAATACGGTTATTACGGTTTTAATCTGTACTTTATTCATTGGCAGTAATTATTTCATAATTCAAAACAGCTTAAAAGGCGCCGTTTCAACCATAACCCAAAAAATGGGCGGTGAAGGCGACGCAACTGATAATACAGAAGGCTCGGGAGAAGAGGTTGAGCGCGGAATTATTTTGGATCTTGGCGAATTTATTTTGAATTTAAGCGATCCACGAACCAAAAGATATTTAAAAGTAAGTGTAGCTGTTGAATTGACCAAAACTCAAAGCGATGCTGAAGCTTCAAAGGGTACTAAGTCAGGTCATGGCGGAGAAGCTGCCGATCCGATGAAAGCAATAGAGGCTGAAATGAGTCAATTCAAGCCTGCTATAAGAGATTCTGTTATATCAACTCTTTCTTCAAAAACAGCTGATGAACTTTCAAGCATTGCAGGCAAAGAAATGGCTAAGGAACAGATTAAAGAAGCCGTTAATTCGATTTTCGCAGGAGAAAGAGAAGTTTTAAGGGTAAGTTTCGGTAATTTTATAATTCAATAAGAGAGGTTTCAGTTGGGAAGTTCCGATACATTAACACAAGCGCAAATAGACAAGCTTCTTGATTCTCTGAATTCCGGATTGCAGAACTCAGAGACAAGTACTGAAGACGTTTCGTTTGAAACGGTGTCGTCACCTGCTGAACTGGATTTTTCTTATGAATACGAGGATGATGAAGATAAAAAAGGCTTCAAGCTTTATAACTTCCGTCGTCCCGATAAGTTTTCAAAAGACCACCTGAGAGCTCTTATGGATATCCATAAAGAATTTTCAAGACAGGTTGCTCTTGTTTTATCGGCATATTTGAGGATGCATCTTGACGTAGAGATAATATCGGTTGACCAGTTGACCTACGACGAGTTTGCGCGTTCAATGCCAAGTACCATAACGGTCGGCATACTTGAGTTATCTCCATTACCCGGACAGATTTTGTTGGGTATAAGCCATGAAGTAACCTCAAGCATAGTGGATAGAATGCTGGGCGGCACAGGTAACAGTGAAATCAGAGCACGAGAGTTAACGGATGTAGAAGAAGCTCTGGCTAAAAAAATAATAGATAAAATTACAAAAACCCTTGAAGCATCGTGGAAAAATATCTTTCCGGTTCAGGGAAAAATCATAGGTCTTGACAGCAGTTATTCATTCATACAAATAGCAAGTCCGGGTGAAATTGTGGCTCTTATAACTTTTGAAGTTCAAATCAGCAACAGGTTCACAGGTCTTTTGAGTTTGTGTTTTCCTTATCCGGTACTTGAGACCGTTATCGGGCAGCTAAGTACGCAACATATTTTCCAGGCAAAGGGTATCATTACTTCTGCCGAAGACAGGCAAAAAGTTTTGGACAAACTTGCCAAAACAAATGTCAAATCAACAGTTTTACTCGGAAGTACCGTAATATCGGTTCAGGATATGGTTGATTTAAAAGTTGGAGATGTTTTACGATTAGATACGAAGGTCGAAGACAATTTAGTTGTGAAAATTAACAATATACCCAAGTTTCTCGGCAGACCGGGAACACTGAAAAACAAAATCGCAATCAATATAGTTGATAACTACAACGAAATTAATATGGAAGAATAATTTAAGTTTTAAATAGAGGTTTTTATGAGCGGCAGTTTATCACAAGATGAAATTGATGCATTACTAAAAAAAGGGGCTGAAACTTCACCCGCAGAAGAGAATAAAATTACACTGCTTACTCCGGTGGAAGTTGATACCATAGGTGAAATCGGCAATATTTCCATGGGATCAGCGGCCACAACGTTGTCTATGCTGTTGGGAAACAAAGTAGACATTACCACGCCGGTGGTTCTTGAGTACATTTCACCGGAAAGCGCCATAAAACCCCAGGGTGAATGCGTAACCATTCAGGTTGATTACAAGGCAGGTTTGAAGGGAGCGACAATATTTGTTATAAACCCAAAAGACACTGCAATTATTGCAGACTTAATGATGGGCGGAGACGGAAATGTTCAGGAATGCGAACTTAGCGATTTGCAGCTAAGTGCTGCCGGGGAAGCCATGAACCAAATGATAGGAACTGCCTGTACCACAATGTCCTCAATGTACAATATACCTATCGATATAACCCCTCCTATTGTCGAATTGGCTAAAAACGGAATAACTGTTGATTTAGCCAAAAGGGTTTTTGAATTCCCTGTTATAGCGGTATCCTTCAAACTTAAAGTCGGTGACTTAATCGACAGTGAAATAGTTCAGCTTGTATCGCTTGATTCTGTCAAAGAACAAATCAACCGTCTGATGAATTCCATGAATACAATGATAGAGGAAGTTAAAGAAACTAACAAACAGGGAGCTGCAGCAGAACCGCCTCCAAAAAGCACATCCGCTCAGGCACAGGCAGCAACAGCAGCTCCGCCTCCGGTACAAGAAGCGCCCATTACAGTTCAGCCTGCTCAATTCGCTTCTTTCGATAATTCACCCGCCATATCCGGCGAAAAAAATAAAAATCTTGACTTGCTCATGGACGTTAAACTAAAACTGACGGTTGAACTCGGAAGAGCAGAGCTGACCATTAAAAAAGTACTGGAACTTACAAGAGGTTCTGTAATAGAATTAGATAAGGTAGCGGGCGAACCCGTAGAACTATACGCAAACGGCAAACTCATAGCAAGAGGAGAAGTAATCGTCATTGAAGACAATTTCGGGTTGAGAATAACAAACATAGCAAATTTAGACGGAAAATTAAAAAATCTGTAAAGAGAAAGCATGCTGGATTTTAAAGAAAAAATTAAAGTACTTGTTGTTGACGATTCAAGTTTTATTAGAAAACTTATAATTGATATTTTGAGTCGTCATCCGAATATAAACGTAGTAGGAATTGCCGTTAACGGGCAAATGGCTGTAAGCCAGCTCGAGAAACTTGATGTTGACGTAATAACGCTTGATGTAGAAATGCCGATTATGAACGGCTTGGATACATTGAGGGAGATTCAAAAAATAAAACCCACTCCTACGATAATGCTCAGCAGTTTGACATATGCCGGCGCAGACGTAACATTACAAGCACTTGAACTCGGGGCGGTTGATTTTATTCAAAAGCCTCTGGCTAATTCCGAAAGCGAGATACAGAATCTTGAAAAAGAGCTTATTACAAAAATTTTGCTGGCAGCAATAGTCAAAAGAAATACCGCCAGCCTAAAAAATGTCCGACAGGTTGTAGAAACAAAATTACCCGAAATTCATAAAAGTAATAAATCCGTTCAAACAAAAACCGTTGTTATAGGAACTTCAACCGGAGGTCCGCAAGCGCTTAAAGAAGTCCTTCCTAACATACCTAAAGACTTGCCGGCAAAGTTTTTGATTATACAGCATATGCCGGAAAAATTTACAACTCTTTTAGCCCAAAGACTGGATAAAATATGCAAAATCGGAATTCAGGAAGCTAAAGAAAATGATTATTTAGAGAAAAATATTGCTTTGTTAGCTCCGGGCGATTATCATATGACTGTTGAAAAAGGGCGAATTAAACTTAACCAAAATCCGCCCACATGCGGCGTCAGACCGGCTGTTGACGCAACACTTGTGTCGGTGGCTGAAGAATACGGCGAAAACGTAATTTGCGTAATATTAACCGGAATGGGAAAAGACGGAACAAACGGCGCAAAAATCGTGAAAAAATTCGGCGGATATTGTATAGCTGAAGATAAGTCAACCTGTACAATATTTGGCATGCCTAAAAGTATTATTGATGCAGGACTTGCTGATGAAGTAGTTCCCCTTAATAAAATACCGGATGCAATAGTTAAGGCAATTTACAGGCAATAAAAGTGAGGATTGGAAAAACATGGGAGAATTAGACGATACTCTTGATAATAAATTCGAATATATTTGTACCGACAAAATTCCTTCCGAACTGGAGTTTACTGTTTTTAAGAAAAAAATAGCCGCATATATAAATCTTGATTTAACAAATTATAAAAGCACCCAAATGGAAAGAAGAATAGCTTCTTTAATGAACAGGAACGGTATTGAAAATCTTCAGGCATATTATAGAGTTTTAACTGAAGATGCGGTTAAATTAAACGAGTTTGTTAACATGCTTACCATAAACGTTTCTGAATTTTTTAGGAATTCTGAAAAATTTAAAGAACTTGAAACAAAATATTTGCCTGAAATGCTGAAAAAAGAAAACCGCTTGAAAATATGGTCGGCAGGCTGCTCAATAGGCGCTGAAATATACAGCATAGCGATGCTTTTGGAAAAGTTTGGCGTTCTGGAAAAGTGTGAACTTGTGGCAACCGATTTTGACAAAAACATATTAAAAAAGGCAAAAGAAGGAATTTATACCAGAGCGGAACATGAAACCGTTCCAAGAGAATTTCGGCATTATTTTCATCCTTTACCGCCTTTAGTCAGTCATGAAGATGAAAGATACCAGATTAATCCGAGACTCGCTTCAAAAATCAGATTTGAGAGGCAGGATTTGCTTAAGGACAGGTTCGAAAGCAATTTTGATTTAGTTTTATGCAGAAATGTTGTAATTTACTTTACCGAAGAAGCAAAGGATCAACTTTACGAAAAATTCAGGAAAAGCCTTAAGGACGGCGGAATATTATTTATCGGCTCTACCGAAAGAATAAACAACCATAAAAGTTTCGGATATAATTTATTAACATCTTTCTTTTACCAGGCCGTATAATAATTTTTTATTATGAAACTTACAAATAAAAGACTAACTCCCGGAGAGGCATTAGAACTTTTTGAAATTAAAGACTTAATCAAACTCGGGATTTATGCCGATGAAGTCAGACAAAGCCTTCATAAGCATAATCTTGTAACATTTGCAGTTGACAGAAACATTAATTACACAAATATATGTTCATGCCGCTGCAAATTCTGCGCTTTTTACCGCAGCAGCCAAGATTCTGACGCATATGTACTTGATTATGAGACGATTAAAGACAAAATAACAGAGCTGGTTAAAATCGGCGGAACTCAAGTTTTGCTCCAGGGCGGATTAAACCCAGAAATACGGCTTGAATACTATCTGAATATGATAAAAAACATACGGAAAGACTTTCCCGACATAACCATTCATTCTTTTTCTCCTCCTGAAATAGTTTTCATATCGGAACAAAACCAAATCAGTGTCAAAGAGCTCATACAGGAATTTATAAAGGCAGGTCTTTCATCGATACCGGGTGGCGGAGCGGAAATTTTGTCCGACGATATAAGAAAAAAAATCAGCCCGAATAAAATAACCTCTTCTCAATGGCTTGAAGTAATGGAAACAGCTCATAATCTCGGGCTTAATACAACCGCCACGATGGTTTTCGGTTTTGGAGAGAAGAGCAAACACATTATTGAACATTTGTTGAAAATCAGGGAATTGCAGGACAAAACGGGCAAATTTACCGCATTTATTCCTTGGACTTTCAAAAGTGAGAATACGGAACTCAAAAAGAATATTTCGAATAATGTTTATCCTTATGATTATCTGAAAGTCCTTGCCGTATCAAGGCTTGTTCTTGACAATATTTCAAACATACAGTCTTCATGGGTAACTCAGGGACTCAAGACAGCCCAGCTCAGTTTGAGATTTGGGGCGAATGATTTTGGTGGTACAATGCTGGAAGAGAATGTTGTCAGATGCGCCGGTACGGAATTTAACAAAACATCCTCAGAGCAGATTATACAAAACATTAATCAGGCGGGATTTATTCCGGCTCAAAGGGATACGGCATATAACATAATCAGGACTTTTATTTGACAGCAAACCCAATAAATTTGTCAGTTCAAGGAGAAAAAAATGCAAAGAGACGTCAATCAGGAAATAATGCCTTTTACGGCAAAGGTTAACAGCAGCGGACATTTGGAAATAGGCGGATGTGATATTACGCAAGTCGCTCAAAAATACGGCACTCCGGTTTATGTTGTCGACGAGGAAACAATACGCAAAAGCTGCCGTGAATATAAAAAGGCTTTTGAAAAATACGAAAATGTTCATATGCTTTTTGCCTCTAAAGCCTTTATGACAAAAGCAATCTGCTGCATAATGAAGGAAGAAGGCTTCGGACTTGATGTTGTTTCGGGAGGAGAAATATATACCGCGCATAAAGCCGGTTTTCCTCTTGAAAAAGCCTTTTTTAACGGCAACAACAAATCTGCCGAAGAATTAAAACTTGCTCTTGAAGTCGGCATCGGACGGATAACGGTTGATAATTTTTATGAACTCGAACTGCTGAATAAAATTGCTTCCGAAAAAAAACAAAATGTTAATATCCTGCTCAGAATTACTCCCGGAATAGAATGCCATACACACGAATATATTCAGACGGGACATTTAGACAGCAAATTCGGTTTTGATTTAACTCAGTTGGACGATGCTCTTGCACTTATAAAGAACAAATACACAAATCTCACTCTAAAAGGGCTTCACGGACACATCGGTTCGCAGATTTTCGAGAAAGTTATATATAAAGACCTTGTAAAAATTATTCTGAAACAGTTCAAAAAAATTCAAAAAGAATTCGGTATCGAGTTGGGAGAAATGAATATCGGAGGCGGTTTGGGAATAACTTACACAAAAGCCGATACACCACCGTCGAAAGCCGAGCTGGCTGAAATTGTTCTTAACGCCATTGAAAAATATTCCCTAAAATATGATGTAAAAAAACCGAAACTTATAATAGAGCCCGGAAGAAGCCTTGTCGGGACGGCAGGTGTAACTGTTTATAAAGCGGGAAGCTACAAACAGGTGCCTCATGGGAGAAAATACATTGCCGTTGATGGCGGAATGGCAGATAATCCCAGGCCTGCAATGTACGGTGCAATTTATCATGCGGTGGTTGCCAATAAAGCAAATGAAAAACCCTGTGAAAAAGTAACCATAGCAGGTAAATACTGCGAATCAGGCGATGTTTTAATAAAAGACATTGAGCTGCCCAAGATAGAGGCAGGAGACTTAATTTGTGTTTTCAACACGGGTGCATACAATTACTCCATGTCCAGTAATTACAATCGTGTCCCGAAACCCGCAACAATTTTGTTACATAAAGGCGAGTCAGATGTTATAATAAAAAGAGAAACTTTTGAAGATTTGACTGCATTGGATTTAATACCGCAAAGACTTTCATGTTAAGCCTTTTAGGGTGCTTATGTTTTTTGAAAACCTTAATAAAGCCATATTTCATCCTCTTTTTGATAACATTTCCCAGCTCAGCATAGTAAATGTTCTTGAACTGGTTATTATTTCATTTGTTATATACAAAATCTACAAATATATTACGGGCAGTCAGGCTGCACAATTGCTAAAAGGCATATTGATGCTTGTTATTGCTTTGTTTTTAACCAAAGTATTCAAGCTGTATCTGATAGGAAAAATTCTCGAAAGTGTTTTGAGCATAATAATATTCAGTCTTGTAGTTATATTTCAGCCGGAACTCAGGCGGCTTCTCGGATATCTCGGACAATCAGGTAACATTAACAGGAATTTTTTTAACTTTGGACAAAAGAAAGAAAGTAAAAATGTTGTTAATGAGATTGTAGAAGCAGTTAGACATCTAAGCAAGTCTCATACAGGGGCATTGATAGTTATTGAAAATCAAAAAGCCTATGAAAACTACACTGAAGTCGGAATAAGAATGGATTCTCAAATAAGCACCGAGCTTTTATTAACAATTTTTCACCCTAATACTCCTCTTCACGACGGTGCGGTAGTTATAAAAAATGACAGAATAGCCGCAGCGGGTGTTTTGCTTCCGCTTACTGAAGATCCCAATCTCAGCTGGCAGTATGGAACAAGACACAGAGCCGCAATAGGTATGTCAGAATGCTCCGAATCAATATGTGTGGTTGTTTCCGAAGAAACGGGCGGGATTTCTCTTGTCACAGAAGGTAAACTTAAAAAAATCGGCAGCTGTGAAGAATTAAAAACCACACTGGAAGAACTGCTCGGTTATACCGAACCCGTAGTTGATAATCCGAAAGAAAATGCTGAAGTGAAATTTGAAAATGCTTTTAATAAAAAAGTTTTGTAAATAAGCCCTTGCTGCATTATTTATTCTCAACAAAAGGAAGAATTCGTAAAAGATGTGCTAAACATACGCTAAACCTATGGAAAACATAGGGTTTTGAGCATACTTTT
>CAZXPD010000016.1:0-42540 GCA_964643065.1 uncultured Gammaproteobacteria bacterium
TTCTCTTTGATATTAACGGAGACGGCAAAAACGAATTTGTTAACGATGTTCTTAATGGTGTCCTTTGCATAAGAGGCGGCAAATCGGGACTTGATTTGTTCGGAAACAATACAGACCTCAATAATGACAGAAAACCCGACGGCTACAAAGACGGTTTCCAAGCTCTTAAAGCCCTTGCCGCAAAAGAAATGCTGATTAATTACAGGAATGACATGAAGCTTGATTCAAAAGATATAATTTGGCTTCAAAAGAAATATAATTTCGGTATGAAAGTCGGCGGTTACCACGGCAAACTCCTTACGCTCGATAAACTCGGTATCACTGAGATAGCTCTCGGCTCGACAAGCAAGACAACAATTCATGAGAACTTTGACGAAAAAGGCAACATACTTCTGCAACAGCAGGGTGCAAGTTTCATAATCAACGGGAAACAAAACGTATTTGCAGATGTTGTCCACAAAGTCGAGGATTTTGTCAAAAACACTGTTCAAGATGTTAAAGAATTATTTACGGCTTAGTAAGACAGATGAGATATTTAAAGGGGCTGAATAAGCCCCTTTCTGTTTTCTGCGTTTTAATATTCCCGTTAAATGTGCTATACTTAAAGGCATGCATGAATTACGGACTTTATAATTACAACAATGACTTTAAAATCAAGAATTGAAACTGTTCTTTTTGTTACCGCAAAGGCAATGCAAATAAAAGAAATTGCAGAAATTCTTAATGAGGATGAAACCGAAATTGAATCGGCTCTTTTGGATTTAATTATGGAATATTCTTCAAGGGATTGTGCTCTTGAAATTGACGATGAGGACGGATATATACTGCAAGTCAGACAGGAATATATGGACATCGTAGAAAAGCTTGTTCCTGTCGAGCTTAAGTCCGGAACATTAAGGACGCTTTCGGTTATTGCGATAAAAGAGCCGATAAGACAGACAAAACTGGTCGAAATAAGAGGTCAGTCCGCTTACGACCATATTCTGGAGCTTATTGACAAGGGACTTATAACCAAGAAAAAAGACAAAAACGGCAGGTCATTTATTTTAAAGACCACGCCGAAATTTGCCGAATATTTTAAATTAAAGGGTGATATTAAAGCTCTCGCTCGGCTCATTGAAAAAGAACATCCGAAAACAGAAGAATAAAGCCGCCTTTTGGGCGGCAGAAAGTCTTTTGCAGAGGAAGGAGCGGAGAAGAAGAAAGGAAAGAATAAATTATGTTGACACAGCGAGAGTTACATAGGAAGAGTACGTGAAATGCCCTCTTATAACTCAAATATTTCGCTGTTTAATATATTCCCTACAATAGTAGTTTCAAAACAAATATTTCGTAAAATATTAAACAATATTTACAGTATTTCTGATATTGCAAAATTTTACGGGGAATATTGTTTGTATTAGACTTAATGTAATGATTACAGGGAGTTTTAAGAGGAAATGAAAAACATTTTTACAACCAAGAATATTATTTTTGCTTTGGGCTTAATATTTGCGTTGTTTGTTATAGTTAAGCTGAAAGATATTGCGATTTTATTTTTTGCGGCTTTTGTCATTGCAAGCGCGTTAAATCCTCTCGTTGATGTTTTGAGCAAAAAAATCCCGAGAGCTTTAGCAGTTTTTACGGTAATTTTAGGCGGACTGATTATCAGCTCAATTATAGTTTTGCCCTTAATAACAACTTCGGTTTCGCAGACAATTGAATTCAGCCGTCAATTGCCTTATTATTCCGATAAGATTACTGCAATGACAGACAAATTAAATCTTTTCAACAGAAGTCTTGGCATATTGCCCGATATTTCACAGATAATACCATCTTTTGCGAATTTTGGGCAGGAATTAATAAACAGGTCAGTCAATTTTACCATAAGTTTTATAGCGTTCTTTACAATAATCTTTACCCTTCTCGTCATAGTCGTTTATATGATTCTGGATAAAGAAGAGCTTAAATCCGGCTATTTAAAGTTTTATCCGGCAGATGTAAGGGAAAAAGCCGAAGAGATTTCCCGAAACATCTCAACTAAAGTAGGCGGATTCGTTGTAGGCATGCTGATTTCAATGCTGGCAACCGCAGTTTTAACTGCAATAGGACTTTTAATTCTCAAGGTTAAATTTGCAATTATGCTCGGAATTCTTGCCGGTATTATGGAAATTGTCCCCATAGCAGGTCCCATTATTGCCATTGTCCCGGCTATTCTCGTAGCAGCATTTATTAAACCCTCACTTGCAATATGGGTAATTGTGCTGTACTCGCTCGTCCAGTGGGCAGGAAATACTTTTTTAAGACCCGCAATATTTTCGAAATTTCTTGATGTGCATCCGCTTATAATAATTCTTGCTCTGCTTATAGCAGGAACAACAATGGGCTTTATAGGCGTGATATTAGCCCCTGCCCTTGCCGCAACAGCAAGTGTGCTTGTAAAAGAACTTTATCTCAACAAAATTGACGGCTAAAGCACGATTTTACTAAAGTCGGCAATCTTTGCAAATTTCCTGTTTAACGCCGAAAGCAGATTAATGCGGTTGTTTCTGATTTCAAGATTTTCGTCCATAACGAGAACATCCTCAAAAAATCTTTCCACAGCAGGTATGCTGTTTTTAAGAGCTTTAACGAGTTCATTATAATTGAGCTTATTCTCGTCAATGTTTTTTATTTCATCCCACAGTGCTTTTTCGCTGCCATGAACCAACAATTCGGCTTTTGCAATACCGCAGGCATCAGAATTTTTAATAATTCTTACGATGCGGTTGGCTGATTCGTGGAACAAGGTGTAATCATTTTCTCCCAGCAAAGAGTTTAAAACCGAAAGACGTTCGGTAAGGTCGTTCAAATCCGCTAAAGCGTCGCTGTTGTTCAGAACAGCTTCTACCGCGTCATATCTGTTGTTGTCGTTCAGATATACTCTTAAACGCTGTATTATGAATTCTTTTACTTTTTCTTGCAGTTCATCAGGATTTTCGATTTTTACGGGCTGAATTTTTATTGATTGTTTTATAAGCCCCGTTAAATTAAGTTTTATTTTACTGTCTAGGACAGTCAAAATTATGCCCAGAGCGGCTCTTCTTAAACCGAGAGGATCGGCGGAACCTGTAGGAATTTTGCCTAACGCAAAAACTCCGCAAATTGTGTCAATTTTATCGGCAATTCCGGTTACCAGTCCTGTAATGCTTTTTGCTGTTTCGCTTTCGGACGAAAGAGGATAATAATGTTCTTCTATTCCGATGGCGGTTGCTTCTTCTTCACCTTCCAGAAGAGCGTATTTATGTCCGATAACACCTTGAAGCTCGGTGAATTCCCTGACCATTGCCGTCGCAAGGTCAGTTTTGCACAGCAGGGCGGTTCGTTTGATATTTTCTTTATCGGAAGCTCCAAGATTGAGCTCATTTCCAATCAATTCGGAAAGCTCGATTATTCTTTGAGTTTTTTCATAGAGAGTTCCGAGATTTTTCTGGAATGTGATGCCTTTTAAGTCTTCCAGTCTTTGCTCAAGAGTTTTTTTCCTGTCTTCTTTATAATAAAAAATTGCATCATCGAGGCGGGCTCTGACTACTCTTTCGTTGCCTTTTACAATGTTTTCCCTGCTTTCACCAAGATAGTTTGTAACGGTAACAAATCTGTTTGAAAGTTTGTCGGAATTTTTCTCAAAAACCGGAAAATATCTCTGATGCGAAGCCATAACCGTAATTGCTACTTCTTTCGGGATTTCAAGGTATTTTTCTTCAAAACCGCAAATAACCGGCTCGGGAAATTCTGTTATATATGTGACTTCTTCAAGCAGGTTTTTGTCTATGCGTACGGCTTTATTTTCTTTTTCCGCTATTTCGTTTGCGGATTTAATGATTGCATTTTTCCGCTCTTCCGGTTTTATTAGCACTTTAGCTTTTTTTAAATCCTCGATATAACTTTCGGGTGAAGCTATTTCGATTCCTGTATCCTTATAAAACCTGTGTCCGCGTGAAAATCTCGTTGAATCAATATCGCCTATATTTATTTTTACTTCTTTTGCGTCCATTAATGAGACAATCCACCTAATCGGGCGTGAAAACTTAATATCAAGATTCTCCCACCTCATAAAATGAGAGCCCTGAAGCTTCAATACAAGCTGAGGAACTATTTCCGCAAATACATCGGATGTTTTTTTGCCTTCTTCTTTAACTTCCGCAAAAACATATTCCACTCCGCCGACGGATTCTTTTGTCAGTTTTTCGGGTTCAATTCCCTGCTTTTTTGCAAAGCCCGTCCCTGCCGGCGTTATTTCGCCGTTTGCTGCAAAAGCGGCGCTTGCAGGCGGTCCTTTGACTTTTTTTATCAGGTCGGGCTGAGATTCTGCAATACCCGATATTATTACCGCAAGTCTTCTCGGGGTCCCCAAGACTTCGATATTATTAAAATCAATCCCTTTTGATTTCAGAGTTTCTTCAAATGAGCTTTTTAACTGCATTTGCGCAGAAGGAATAAATTTATACGGCAGCTCTTCCGTTCCTATTTCCAATAAGTAGTTTGGCACCGATTTACCTCTCTTAAAGCGTGTTTGTAAATATAAGTTTATTATAACGGCATTGAAAGCATGATGCCAAATTTAGATTTTTAAGAAATCAAAAGATGTTTTAAACTCAAACAGAATCAAGTCTTTTAAAATTATTTCAAACATAGGCAAAATGACCTCCTCAGTAATTTTTATTAAGATTTGAAACCAATTCAAAGTATAATCTTTTTATACGAACAAGGTTTAAGTATGGATAGAAAAACCGCATACTGCTTTTGTCCCGAATATAACAGGGAAATGATTTTTGAAAAAATTGAACAAATATTTTCCGAATTTCCCTCTTTTGAAAATAAACTAAAGGCTAAGCCCGGCGCGAAAGTATTAATCAAACCAAATCTGCTTGCTGCAAGACATCCCGAAAAAGCTGTTACTACTCATCCTGAAATTTTAGCTGCTTTAATTCAATATCTGCAAAAATTTGACTGCAAAATTCTCATTGCTGACAGTCCTGCCGGAGTTTATAACAAAAAAATACTGGAAACACTATATGAAACCTGCGGTTTGAATGAAGTTGCCAAAGAAACCGGAGCTGAACTGAATTTTGACACATCCGAAACTGTTATGCCTATACCTGACGCAAAAGTCTTTAAAAAAGTCCATATTATAACGCCCGCAGTTGAGGCTGATTTTATAATAAATGTTCCCAAGCTCAAGACTCACGGACTTACAAGACTTACATGCGCTTCCAAAAACCTTTTCGGGCTGATGCCGGGTATTTTAAAATACCGTCAGCACGTTATTATGCCTGATATAAATGTTTTTTCTCAAATGATTGCAGATATTAACAGCCTTTTTGAAGAAAAAACCTTTACCATAGTTGACGGAATAATGGGCATGGAAGGAGAAGGACCGAGTTCCGGCACTCCCCGATTTGCGGGAGCATTATTCGGCGGGATAAATACGCAGGTGGTCGATGTTCTTGCCTGTAAAATAATGGGAATGCCCCCCGAAACAGTGCCGACGATATTGAATTTCAAAAATTTCGGCGATATTGAGATAAAAGAGTTTGATGAAATAAGGACTTATGACTTTAAACTCCCTCCCGTACGCAACAGAAGCATACCTGAAAGCATTCCGAAATGGATACAAAATCTTTTAACCGATTTTATCGTGGCAAAGCCCGTCATAAACAAAAAGCTTTGCAAAAAATGCCGCGTTTGCGAAGAAGCCTGTCCCGCTCAGGTAATCCTGACGGAAGAAACCGGAGCAAAAATTAAAGACTATAAAGCATGCATCAAATGCTACTGCTGTCAGGAAATCTGCCCGCATAAGGCAATTAAACTTTCAAAACCGCTTGCCGAGAGGGTTTATAGGATTTTCAGAAAAAAATAATTTAAACTTCTCTTCTGCCTTCGATTGCCCTTATTAAAGTGACTTCGTCAGCATATTCTAGGTCTCCTCCGACAGGCAAGCCGAAAGCTATTCGGGTTATTTTAATTCCGAGGGGTTTTAATATTTTTGCGAGGTAGAGGCTTGTTGCATCACCTTCAATGGACGGATTTAAAACAAGAATGACTTCTTCGGGCTGTTCTTTGGAAATTCGCTCAAGAAGCTCTTTTATCCTGAGCTCTTCGGGTCCTATGCCGTCAAGCGGCGAAATAAGCCCTTGAAGAACATGATATTGTCCTTTATATTCTTTTGTTTTTTCTACCGCTATAATATCCTTTGATTCTGCCACTATGCAGATGACCGATTTGTCTCTCTTAGTATTTGAGCAGATTTCGCAGGGATTTTCGGAAGAAAGATTATAACAGACACGGCAGTATTTGATTTTTTCTTTGGCATCAATAATGCTGTCCGCAAACTTTTTCACCTCTTCGTAAGGCATTTTTAAAAGATAAAAAGCCATTCGCTGGGCAGATTTGGGACCTATGCCGGGAAGTTTTTGAAATTCTTCTATAAGCCTTGCGAGAGGCTTATTGTACAGCATTTTAGAACAACCCCGGAATATTCATGCCACCGGTAATAGATGAGAACTTGTCTTTTACAAGAGCGTTAACCTGACTGTTAGCGTCTTTTATTGCGGCAGAAATTAAATCCTCAAGCATTTCGATTGTTTCGTCATCAACGCTTTCGGGATTTTCAGGGTTTACTGCATCTTTTTTTATTTTTATTGACTGAAATTCGTTTTTTCCGTTAAAAACAACCGTAACGGCTCCGCCGCCTGAAATGCCGGTTATCTCAAGCTTTTCCATTTCAGCTTGAGCGCCCTGCATTTGTTTCTGCATTTCCTGAGCCTGTTTCATGATTTTTTGAATATTAAATCCCTGCATTTCAACCTCCTGATATAACAGTTAGACCTTTTTCATTATCACCCAAACAAACTCTCAGGCAAATTATCTTTTGTATAATATCCCGTGCAGTCCGAGATTGGCTTTTTGTCTTAATGTCAGTTTAGTCCAATTGTCTTTTGAAGGTTCTGCAAGGAATTCAAGCATATTTCGCTCTTCCGGCTTCAGCACGTCATGTTTGGTTTGAAGAAGATTTATTACTTCAATTTTTCCGTTGCGAATTTGAAATAAAAGCTGCTCTTTTTTGCCGATTGTTGAGAAAACATCCGTTATATAAGGTCTGTAAGATTCTTTTCCGATGTAATTTTCAATCCTGCTTGCACCTGATCTGAAAAACCTGCTGATAATATAAGTAACGGCTTCGTTTAATCCGTTATCGGTTATGTCCTTCATTTGATATGTAATCAGACTTTCAACATTCAGGGTTTGTTTTTCAGCCAGTATTTGATTAATATTCTCACTGACCTTGTATCTCATATTAGAAATATAACTGCCTGCAAATTTTTCTAATTTTGAGGAGGCGAATTTATTTGGAACTGCTTTAAAACTATAATTGAATGTATAGTTGCAAAACTGAAAATTTGTATTATTTTTCTTTAAGTTTTGCTTATTTTGATTGATTTGAACACTATTTATTTTCATTATAAAAAACCAACCTGAACAGTTGCTTGTTTTAAATTTTTGCACAAAAATACCTCCCGAAACAATTGCTTACGGGAGGTATTATCTAAAACTTCTTTAATTTGATTGTTCAGGATCTGCTTCTGTATATAATACTTCCAAATCGCTGGAATAAGTTACTTCTGTACCCGTTGCCTCATTTTTAACGGTTTTTACACTGTATGTTTTGTCATGTCCGCTTTCTTTATCCAATCTGACTGAACCTGATTGTGCCGCTGACCAGTCTGAAGGACTGCCTTCAAGTACAACTTTGTCATTACCTTCGCTACCGTCGGCTACAAAATCTTTCAATACGGTAAATTTATTGTTGTATCCGCCGAGGAGAGTAAAATCCAGATATCCGTTAGATCCGTAGTCAAGTATCATAACATCTACAGGAGTTTCTCCGTTCGGCTGGTCGTTTACATCGCGAAAATCATATACATCGCTGCCGCGAAAATCCGTAACATCAATTTTATATTTGCCGCTTGTAGCATCAAACAGCGCTTTCGGATTTTTGCTCGTAGTTATTACCCATTCATCTGTCTTGGGATCATTATGTCCAGAAACGATGTTATCATAGATAACCGTGTCCGGTGTAAGAATACTTTCATTTATTGTGTAAATATTGTTTCCTTCTGCTGCATCTCCCGCATCAACCCATGCATAATCATAAGTAGTGCTTGATTTTAAATTATTTGTATTAATTGAAATTGATGTTCTTGTAATTGATCCAAGTAAACTATCACTAAATAATCCGGACATAATAACTTTTACCCTCCATTATATTTATTCTTTTAGTCTAATATTATCTGTGCGCTCTGCTTCTTGATTTATTACTGCTTTCTGATTGAGCTGTCGGTGTTGGTTCCGGTGTTGGTTCGGGGGTCGGTTCCGATGTAGGATCAGTTCCCGTCTCATCATTATCAACCGGCGGATCAGGATCAGGTATAGGATCCGGCATGGGATCTGTTCCTGTATCATCATCAACCGGAGGGTTAGGATTCGGTGTCGGTTCCGGTGTGGGGTTTTCTACAACATCAGCATTATCATCTTTTACAGATTTTGGGTATTTATAGTCAAATTTGTTGAAATTAAATCCTGCAAAATCAGAGGGATTAAACGTTAAATCAAATTTGAATTGGCCTTCTTTGAAATTATATTTAAACAGATTTGGATTTCTTTCAAAATTAAAATTAAACATACCATTTTGGGAACCATACTGTAAGTTTTCATCCGAAAAAACACTTCCGTGTAAAGAATTTTCATAAAATTTTGCAAGTTCCGGCGGCAATAGATCAATAAGACCGTTCACTTCGTTGCAACCGATACATTTGCTTGTGCTTAATTGAATCGTCATAATTCTTCCTCCCATTTAACATTTAAAAAACAGACAATTAAAAACTCTTTAAATCAAACCTTTATATACCTCTAAGTATATAAAAACAAAATACTCTGTATAGTTGCTAAATTTTTGCATTTTCTAAAAAATTTCTTTACAAATTTTAATCTGTGGTTTTTAAATGCCGACTTGGTAAAAAGGAGTTGTATTTCAAATCACTAACTTTATAAGACTAATTAGCTCTTATAATGAAGTTTAAAATAATAAAAAACCTCCTGTTGCAGAAGGTTTTTGTATGTAATAGTGTTTGATTAAACCTTAAATATCGAGATTTGTGATTTCAAATTTTCAGCAACCCTCGCCAGTTCATTAGAATTTGCGCTTATTTCTTCAATTGCGGCAGTCTGTTCTTCTGTGATAGCGGATATTTCTTCTGCAAGCGCCGAAGATCCTTCTGCTATTGAAGTAATATTTTCCATCATCCTGACAACATTATCCGAATTAGTTGCAAGACCGCTGACTTTAGTTGAAATTTCCTCAACCTGCACACCTGTGAGTTCAGCCGCCTGTAATATTTCATCAAGGGTAATGCCTGTTTTTTCAACAATAACAACCCCTTCACCAACTTCGTGAACAGCTTCATTCATAGAGATTACTGCATTTTTAGTTTTGGTTTGAATTTGTTTAATCATATTGGTAATTTCATCAGTTGCCTTGGCTGACTGCTCAGCAAGTTTTTTAACTTCGTCAGCAACAACAGCAAACCCTTTGCCGTGCTCCCCTGCTCTTGCGGCTTCAATTGCGGCGTTCAGTGCAAGCAGGTTAGTCTGTCCGGCTATACCTTTGATTAAATCGACTATCTGCTCTATATCCACACTTAATTTGCCGAGATCATTTATAGATATTGCCACTTCTGATGCAGTTTGCTTAATCTGGTTGATTTTGCCGACAGCTACTTCTGCTTGTTTGCGTCCTTCCACGGCATTTTGTTCTGTTGCTTTTGACAGTTCCACAGTTTTGTGTGAATTTTCAGATATTTCTTGAACAACCTTACTAATTTTGTGAATATGGTCAAGACTCCCTGAGACATTCACTACTTGATCTTGAGCGCCTGTTGCAAGTTGTGATACGCTTTTTGCAACCTGCTGAGTTCCTTCAGCTGTTTGCTCAACCGCCATATTCATTTCTTTCGTTCCGCAGGTAACGTTTTCAATCGAAACTCCTACCTGCCCGACAACTGTTCTGAGGCTGTTGAAAATATGATTTAGAGTTCCTGCCAGATCAAGCATTTCATCTTTTGTATCAACTTCAATTTTCACGGTAAGATCGCCTTCGGCAACTTTGGCAGAACTTTTCTGAACAGAGTAAATAATCTGCGTTACTGAGAAATAGAATCCTGCAAATATGTAAAAAATTGCCAGAAGCCCGAATATAGACCAAAATACTGTAACTGGAACCTGATCAGCATATTTTTTTACTCTATTATTAATAAGTTCATGGAGTGTCGTTGTATAAATGTCATAAAGCTTTTTATTTCCTTCAAATGCTCTGTTAGTCGCATCAATGTAATCTGCATTGCTTACACTTCCGCCTGCGGCAATAGTGTTCATGAGTTTTATTAAATCGTTATTTGCATTGAAAGCTTCATTAAAATCTTTATCAAGAACAGGTTTTAATGAGTCCCTCGTGCCATAAACAACATTTATAGCCCCATTTAAAAGATTATTATTGTTTTCAATGAGCGTCATTATTTTAATAGCTTCTGTGCTGTTTGTAGTACTCCTGTTTAATAATTTCAGTCCTTCAAATTTTGCAAGGCTGATTCTTTCAAGGTTATCCGGGAGTTTAAAACCAAACCCGTCCATTAAATAATAAGTATCAAGCTCAGGATCGAGAGTTAAATTTGATTTATCAGTCAAATGACTTATAAATGCGATAGTATCATTGATTAATGCTGTGGTTTCATCAAAGTTATATTTGCTGTCTTTTAAAGAATTCCATTTGGCTTTTATGTCGTCCCATTTTTTATCTACAAGAAGAGCCGTATGCAGTCTGGAATCAACTTCATCTACCTGTTTGATTTCTTTCTGAATTGAATCTTTAATGCTTGCAGCATCAGCTGATCCATTTGACTCGGCATATCTAAATCTTTGAAAATCAGCTAAAACATCTTTTACAGGCTTAATGTACTCAACTCCCAGATTTTCTTTTGCGTTAAATTCAATCTGAGGATTAATGTTTGAAATAAACGAGTATAACACAATTCCAACGAGCAGAAAGATAATTCCGCTAATCAGAGCAAACTTTTGAGCATACTTAAGCTTTTTCATACCAAAAACTGCAGGCACAAAAAAGCCTGTAATCAGAGATTTTCCCATCGCTAAACACCCTTTTTCCTTATGATCTACAAATATCATATTAAAGTATATTTTTGAAAAATGAAACAGACCGATATTTTGCAAAAATTCCCAAAAATCTTTTTATATCTATTTTTTATAAAAAACTGTTATTAAAAAATTAAATTCTATAAAAAAACTTTTTATATTGACAAAATATACATTCTGGAATTGTAAATTCATATAATTTATTACAAAAAAAATAGTTTTAATATTTGGACATTTCTCTTAACAATTCTTATTATTAGGCCTTTGCATCCTTGTTTTATTTCAGTAAGCAAGCCTCCTTGAAGTATCCTTGTCATAACTTCTCTTGCAATTGAGGTTTATAATATAATTTGCTCTATGAAAGATTATGATTTTATTACGGCGTTTATAGTGCCTACCGGAGTGGGCGCAAGTATCGGCGGGTTTGCCGGTGATGCGGGACCCGCGGCAAATTTGATTTCAAAAGTCTGCCCGATAATTGTTAACCCTAACGTTGTTAATGCGGGGATTTTCAGCTCCATTAACGAAAATATGCTCTATACCGAGGGTTATTTTATTGACAGCTTTTTTAAGGGCGAAATTGCCCTAAGACATTCAAAACATAATAAAATAGGAGTTATTTTTGACAAAGCTATACCCGAAAACATTCTAAACATACATATAAACACGCTCAACGCTCTTGAAGCCGTTTACGGAATTAAAATTAATGAGATTTCTATAACAGATGAGCCGACGGGTGTGAGTTTTTCGATTTCGCAGACGGGCATTTCCACAGGAATTTTAAGTAATCCTCAAACCCTTTTGAATTCGGGGAAAAAACTAATTGAAAACGGCTCGGAAGCCTTGGCGGTTGTTTGTTATTTCGGCGAATCTGACGATAAAGATTATTCGTCAGGTATAGGGGTTGATCCTATCGGAGGAGTCGAGGCGGTAATATCTCATTTGCTCGCAAAAGAGTTTCAGGTTCCTGTTGCGCACTCCCCTGCTTTTGATGAAACGCAGATACCGGTTAAAATTGTTGATAAAAGAGCATCGGCGGAGTACATTTCATCGACTTATCTGCCGTGTATAATTTTAGGGCTGTATAATGCGCCAAAAATTGTCAAGATAAATAATACAAAGCCTTGCGATATAGCCTTAAACAATGTAAAAGCTCTTATAATGCCCTGCGATTGTCTGGGATGTGTACCTGTTCTTAAAGCCGTTGAAAAAAATATCCCTGTAATAGCAGTGGAACATAATAAAACCGTCCTTGACATAACGGCAAAATCACTCGGGATTGAGGATAAAGTCATTTCCGTTAAAGATTATTCCGAAGCGGCAGAGTATTTGCGGGTTTTGAAAGAGGGAACAACTGTTACTTAATCACTCCCGTATCCAAAAGCTCTTTGATTCTGCTTCGCATTTTTGCCTGAATGGTGTTTATTTTTTGAGTTCCGTCTATCGTTATAAAATCATATTCTTTTGCCAGCTTTGAATATTCGGTTAAAATTCTTCTCTGATATATTTTGAAGCTCTCGTAAAAGTCTGTACTGAGTCCTATATCTCTTCCGGACTCAAAGTAATCCAACCCTGTTGTTGAGATAATCCTTTTGAGCAGAACATCTACCGGCATCTTAAGATAGAAAACCAAATCCGGCTCGGGCACGAAGTCATAAAGGCTCTTTACCCAGTTGCGGCTGACGCCTCTTGCAACGTCTCTGACGAAAGCAGTATATGTATATCTGTCCGTCAGGACTATAAGTCCGGCTTTTAGGGCGGGAATAATATTGTTCTCAAGCCTGTCGGCAAAATCCGTCGCATACAGAAGGCTGAATGTATTTGCGTTAAGAAGATTTCTTTCTTTTGCCTTGTCTATAACCCTAGCCATAAGCCGCGAAGTCTTCCATTCGCTGACCATAACGCCATAGCTTTCAATGGCAAGCCATTCACGCAGTTTTTCAATCTGGGTGGTTCTGCCGGAGCCGTCCGTGCCTTCGATTGCTATCAAAAGCCCCGGGTAGCCGTGTTTGGTTTTTGGTGTTGTATCTGTCATATTATTCCGGAAAAATTCCTTTTTGATTAAGTTTTTGGGTTACTATTTCTCTGAATTTTAACTGTTGGCTGTGAATTGTATCCTCGCCGTTTATTGTCACAAAACCGTATTCTTCTGTCATTGCGTCATATTCATTGATAACTCTTGATTGGAAGATTTTATAGCTTTCATAAATATTCGGGCTCAGTTCCAAATCCATTCCCGCTTCGTAAAACTTCGGCGTACGGCTGGAAGTAATTCTGTTTAAAGAAATTTCTACGGGAACGCGAAAATACACTGTCAAATCAGGTTTAACGGCAAAACCGTACATATTTCGCACCCAGTTTTTATCAACCCCTCTTGCCACGTCTCTTGCAAAAGCCGTATAAACATATCTGTCGGCAAGAACGGTGAAACCGGCTTTTAACGACGGGACTATTACCTGCTCAAGCCTGTCTGCAAAGTCTATGGCATGAAGCAGGCTGAAAGTTCGAGGACTCAAAAGGTTTTTTTTCTTAGCCGATTTTATTGTCTCGGAAATTAATCGCGAAGAATTCCACGCCGTAAAAATCACGCCGCCCGTTGTTGAATTAAGCCAGTCTTTCAAGAGCGAAAGCTGGGTGCTTTTGCCCGAGCCGTCAATTCCTTCGACGACGATGAGAGTTCCTGCAAGATTGTGCTCTTTATTTAAACGCATTTTTTAAAAAATTCCGATAAAACTTAATAATTTTAGCATGAATTGGTGAATTTAATTATAACTTTTCTTATTTTTGTACTTTTAGGAGCTTTTTGATGATACTTCTCTTAATTTTTTCCATTCCTACAGACGGATTTAAAAGTTCAATCTGTCTGAACTTTTTGTAGGTTTGGTTTTTATCCTCAAAGTCTTTTTTTACGAGGCTGTGGATATTATTGTTTTCATAGGGAAAAATATCTTTCCATTTATTTAAGAGAGCTTTTAAATCCTCGCTTTCGCTCTGCGAGTTATTTTTCCGCAAACCCACATTGGCGTGCAGATAATGCTCGATAAACGATTCGGGGCTGTCTATGCATTTATAGCCGTTATGAGCAAGTTTTAACGCCAAATCATCGTCGGCATGGTAAAATTTAAAGTTTTCATCATCGATATATCCGACTTCTTCAAGAGCAGAGCGAAGATACAGCCCATGATTAACCAGCATATTTCCGCCTAGTGTTTTGCAGACGTAGTATTCTTTTTCTTGGGACCAGTTTCGCCAGTAAAAGGCTATTGCGCCGATTTTATCACCGTTTGCAAGCTTTTCTTCAAACAGATGAAAACCGTTTTTAATTGCGCCGGCTACTACAAGGCAGTCATCGCTGAGCATGCATATGTATTTGCCTGATGCCGCCTTGAATCCAAGGTTCATAAAATAACCCCAGCTTTTTTTAGGGAGTTTTTTGCCTGCCCATTTGCCTTTATTATGTTGGACAACGGTAATAATATCTTTTTGTTTAAAGAGCCATTCGATTGTTCCGTCGTTTGAACCGCCGTCAACGACAATTATTTCTGAGCTTAGCCCGTCAAGCTCTTTTCTGATTGATTCAACGGCTGGTTTCAGGAATTGAATCCTGTTTAAACTCCCTAGCACAACTGAAATAAATTTTTTTTCGCTCATTTTTTCTTCTCAAAACAATTTAATTAATATTGTTTATAATCCTTTACTAATTATAATAGATATACCAAAATTCAAAAGCGTAAAGATTTTGAAACACTATTGCTTCTTTAATTGAATTTACAGAATTTTTAATATATTCTCAAATTCAATAACCCTTATGTAAAAATAACCCTCACTGCTAAAGTTTTAAAGATTATTCAGGTAAAACAAATGAACAACATTATAATGCTTGAGCAAAACCTCATAGATTTGAGTATTGTTAATACTCCCAATGAAATGCTGATTGAGCTTATCAATATAGTTGAAGCAAACACACTAAAAGATAAAAAAATTAAAATAATACTCGGTGATGTACCTTTAACCTCTACACACGTTTTCGGGCTCAAATCAATAGTTGAAGGCTCGGGCGGAGTGATAGAAAAAGTTTATTCCGGTTCATCATCCACACAAACTGCCGCCAAAGAAGCAGGCATTGTTTGTTCCCGCGAAAACCCTTATGAGGAACAGGAAAAAACGGCTCTTGACCAAGGCGAAACTTCCAGAAAAGAAATAATCGAAAAATATTCTACCGAAAAAGTTTCCGAACCTGTTATGAAAACAGAAATTTTAGAACTTAAAAAAGATGAGAAGTCTTCCGATTCAAGAACAAAAACACTTTATCTTAAACAGAACTTCAGATCCGGACAAACTGTCAGCTTTGACGGCAATCTCGTAATAATTGGAGACTGTCATTCCGGCTCCGAAATCATAGCTTCGGGAGATATTACGGTATGGGGCATTTTGAGCGGTATTGCTCATGCAGGCGCAGGCGGCAACGAAAATGCCTCCATAAGAGCTTTGAAAATTAATGCTATTCAGCTGCGAATCGCGGCATTCTTTGCCAGAAAACCGGATAAACTGGAAATTGAAAAAATCGAAAAAACTAATTCATTTGTGCCCGAAGAGGCAAAAGTGGTGAACGGTGATATTGTTATATATGCCTTAAACAGTCAGGAATAAGGAGGAAACTCGGACATGACAGGACGCGTGATTGTTGTAACATCAGGAAAGGGAGGAGTCGGAAAGACTACATCCTGCGCTAATATCGGAACGGCTCTTGCAAAAAGCGGAGCAAAAGTTGCACTAATTGATACAGACATAGGTCTTAGAAATTTAGACTTATTAATGGGACTGGAAAACAGAATAGTTTACACAATCATCGACGTTATCGAAGAAAGATGCAAATTAAATCAGGCTCTTGTCAAAGATAAGAAAAATCCTAACCTCGTCCTCCTTGCTGCTGCTCAAACAAGAGATAAATCAGCTCTTACCGCAGAACAGATGAAAGAAATCTGCGATACCCTCAAAGAAGAGTTTGATTTCGTTATTGTTGACAGTCCTGCCGGAATTGAACAGGGCTTCCAAAATGCCATAGCAGGCGCTGATGAAGCTATTGTTGTTACTACTCCCGAAATGTCCGCCGTCAGAGACGCAGATAGAATCATCGGTCTCATTGAAGCAAAGGAAGAAATCAAAGGCTATAAACTCCTCCTTAACAGAGTGCGCGCCTCCATGATTAAAGCCAACGACATGATGAGCGTTGATGACGTAACTGATATTCTTTCGGTAAAACTCATAGGAATAATTCCCGAAGATGAAGACATAATAGTAAGTACCAACAAAGGCGAACCCATCGTTAATGCCGCTGAAAATATTAAAGCGGGCGTTGCTTATGCAAATGTTGCCAAAAGAATTTTGGGAGAGGATGTCCCGTTTATCAGTTTAGAACCGCCTGTAGGCTGGTTTGATAAAATCAAAAATTTCTTTTTGGCTACAGCTAATTCTTAGGAGGAGATCCGGTAAATGAAAGTACTATATTCAAAAGACAATACAAAAACTAACGGTAAGTTCCGAGTGTTTCTGAAAGATATTATTTCAGCGTTTAATTCATTGTGCGACGGCACGGCTCCAAAAACACCTGCAAGTAAAGAAGATGCATGCAGCAGACTTAAACTTGTTCTTATGCACGATCGAAGCAAAATTGCTCCGGGAACTCTCGACAAAATGAAAGATGAGCTTGTTGACGTAATTTCCAAATATGTTGATATCGACAGAGACGCTCTCGACCTCAACCTTGAGAGCGAATCCAATACAATAGCGCTTATCGCAAGTATTCCTATCGTAAGAGCAAAACAGCAGCAGGATAAGCCGCAGGAGCAAAATTCTCAGGAGCAAAAACCTCAACAGGAAAAACTGCAAGAGCAAAAATCTCAGCAGGAAAAAAAGCCTGAAGAACTGCCTGTTTAGTTTTTATAAATCCTCAACCTGTTTAAGAGTTAAAGATTCAATGTTCTTTAACTCTTTCAGTTTTTCATAGACTTTATTTACAGGGTTTTTATCAAATACGCTGACGACAAAGCTGATTTTTTTGAAACTGTCGTCACCGGCAAAGCTCTTGTGGCTGATTTCCATGATGTTCTCAAACTCTCGATTAAACCAGTCCTGAATTTCTGCCTGATTATCGGTTTCAGTTACAACCGAAATCTTTATTCTTGCTCCTTTTGTGATGAATTTAGCAAGAAAACCTTTTTCAAGCATTCTGATAAGGACAAGAACGAGAAAAGCCGCAATGGTAGCTATAATTGCAACAAAATAAAACCCCGCGCCCACTGCCATGCCTATGCTCGATGTTATCCAAAGAGATGCCGCCGTTGTCAGTCCTGTGATAGATACCCCGTAATGAAGAACCGCTCCGCCGCCTATAAAACCTATACCCGTTAATATTTGAGCGGCAATTCTTGCCGGATCATGAACTATTCTTGCGTCTCCAATATGGTCAATGGCGTTAAAACCGTATATGGAAAGTATCGTAAATACTGCCGAGCCTAGCGATACAAGAATATGCGTTCTTAGTCCCGCGGATTTATTTGTAAGCTCTCTTTCAAGTCCTATGACAAAACCCAGCGATATTGAAATCAATATCCTGATAACAAGTTCAAAATCTAAATGGCTTATATTCATCTTTTTTAAAAAATTCTTAGTAAACTGAGATTTATTATATCAGACAACGCGGTTATGCTAAAACATTAAATGGAATAAGATTAAATTAATTTTTGAAAGATTTGGTTGTAATTTGGTTTATAAGGGGGTAAAGAATCAGGTTGAGGAAAAATCAAAAATTTGCAGCCGCACAGACGTTCAAATCAATGTCCGAATTCCCTTAAAACCTCATACTCACTGCCGTTGGGCGTTAAGGAGCTTTTAACAAGCTGAAAAGACTTGATTTCACAAATTGTTTCGTTAAATAAACCTGCCTCAGGCAGAATTATCTCTTTAGAAAAATTTTCAATGTTTTTAAATCTGGCAAACGTTATATGCGGATTGAAATCTCTTTTTTCCTCATTAATACCGATTTTTTTCAAGGCTGAGTTCAGGTTTTTATAAAATATTTCGCCTTTTCCGTCAATATCAATGCCTTTTAAAACAATTTGCCGCGGATTTCTTTTGTTTTGCCATATTTGGAATTCCGTAAACTTTATCACCACCCTAAAATCTTTTAAATCAATACTGCTGACGGCTTCAATTATTTTTCCCGTCAGTTCCTCATCCGCATCCCCGATAAATTTCCAGGTCAAATGAATATTTTCGGCTTTGACAGGCTTTATGAATTTTCCGAAATAATCAATAAAAGCTCCTTGATACCGATTATAATCAAATTTTCCGGCATCTGTAAAAGAACCGAAAAACAGCCTGAATGTTTCTTTTTGATGCTTGCATTCCCGCATTTTATCTTTTGCCCGAGTTTATTTTGGGATCAAGAATATCTCTGATTGCATCGCCGACTATGTTAAAACAAAGCACCGCAATGAAAATCAGCATTCCCGGCGTTAAGAGCCATGGTCTGTTAATGACGTTTATGTATTCCTGAGCTTCCTTGAGCATGTTTCCCCAGCTCGCATCGGGCTGTTGAATGCCGAGCCCGAGGAAACTCAGACCCGATTCCGCAAGAATATAGCCCGGTACGCTTAATGTCATTGCAACTATAACGTAGCTTGCAGTCTGAGGCAGAATATGTTTTGTTATTATTCTAAACGAGCTTGCGCCGATAGCTTTCGCGGATTCGACAAATTCAAGATTCTTAATTGAAACCGTCATACCCCTGATAACCCTGCCGAAACCAGCCCAGCCTATGAAAGCAAGAATAACTGTAATAAGCGTAAATCTTTGAGAGCTTGTCATATTCGGAGGCAAAACTGCAGCAAGGCTAATCAAAAGATAAAATGACGGAATGCTCATTATTGCTTCGGCTATTCTCATCAGTACATTATCAAGTTTGCCGCCGAAATATCCTGAAATACCCCCGTAAATCATGCCTATCGGGAACGAGATAAATAATGCCAAAAATCCTATGGTAAGAGATATTTGACCTCCGAAAAACAGCCTCGAAAAGTTATCGCGTCCGTTAATGTCAGTTCCAAGAAGAAATAATTTGCCCGGAGCATCGACTCCTATGAAATGAATATTTGCGGGGATAAACCCAAAAAGTTTATATTCACTGCCTTTTACAAAGTATTTCAAATAATGACGCTGTGTCCTGTCAAGTTTAAACTCCATGCTGTAAGTGTCGGGATTGAAAACTCTTTTGTAGTTGTATGTGTAGGGCAGTGATAATTTACCTTCGGGGGTTATGGTAAATATTTGCGACGGAGGCGCATATGCCAGATGCCTGTCGCTAAAATCTTTTGGATACGGTGCAAAAAAATCGGCGAAAAGAATTGTCAGATATAAAACCATGAGAATAAGCATTGAAATAAAGACAGTTTTGTCTTTTATAAGACGTTTTAAAACTGCGTTTTGAGTTGAAAAATTGGCTGTATCGTTTTTTTTATTCAAGACTGATCCTCGGGTCGTTAAGTTTTAAAAGGATATCGGCAATCAGATTGCCAAGTATAAGCATGATTGTTCCAATCATCAGAGATGCCATAACGAGATTAATGTCAAGCTTGATTACCCCTTCCAGTATAAGTCTGCCAAGTCCAGGGTACTGGAAAACATATTCGGTAATCGCCGCACCGCTCAACAGTGATGCAAATTCAAACCCCAAAAGCGTAATCATCGGGTTTATCGCATTTTTCAGGGCGTGTTTGTAAATTACTTTATTTTCCGGAAGCCCTTTTGCTCTTGCCATTTTTACATAATCGGATTCAAGAACGTCAAGCAAATTTGCTCTCATTTGACGTTGAATGGATGCTATGCTGACTGCAGAGAGAACAAAAGTCGGCAGGAACAAGTGCCTGATTACGTCAAATATTTTTCCGCCGAAGCTCATCCTCTCAAAATCAGGGCTTGTCAGTCCACCTACCGGAAACCAACCTGTTTTAACGGCAAAAATCAATAAAAGCAGAGAAAGGAAAAAAGTCGGGAAAGCCATTCCCATTGAAGAAAAAGCCGTAAGAATTTTATCGGCTGTTTTGCGCCAATTCAAAGCGGAAAATATTCCAAGAGGTATAGCTATTGTCCATGTCACAAGTATTGTCGAAAAAGCAAGCAGAAGCGTATTGGGAATTCTTTCACGAAGCCTGTCCGCGACTTTTTCGCCGGATACGGACATCCCTAAATCACCTTTTACAAAGCTTGAAAACCATTTGAAGTACTGCATATGCAAAGGAAGATTTAGTCCCAGCCTTTCTTTTTCAGACTTTATCGTTTCGGCTGATATGGCGGGATTGAGTTTTAATTCTGCCAGAGGATCAACGGGGCTGAGTTTAACAATAAAAAAGCTCATTATTGAAACAAAAATCAATAACGGTATTAGATTTAGAAATCTTTTTAAGATGTACACAGGTATAGACATGTCATTAATTATAAGATGTTTTAATCCAAAAGAAAAAGGTTAGCCTTTTGCTAACCGAATTACAGGGAGAGTAGAGAAAATACGATTTAGTGTCTATAATTCTTTAAATCTAACTTCTTAACAGTGACAAAGCTAATTGAGGGATTTGGTTTGCCTGCGTCAATACGCTTGCGGAAGCCTGTTGGAGTATTTGAAGTTTTGTCATATTTGCTGTTTCTTTTGCGATATCTAAGTCTCTAATTCTTGATTCCGATGCCTGAACGTTTTCATTCATAACCGTAAGGTTATCAAGGGATGTTTCAAGTCTGTTCTGATACGCGCCGATGCTTGATCTTTTGGTTACGATAGTGCTTATTGCGCTGTCAATTACGCTTAAATAAGACCTGATTTTATCCGATGTCCATAATCCTCCGGTTATACTTATCGTAAGACCGATTGTTGAAACATTGCTGTTGGAAAGTACAGAGCTTATATCAATCGTGTTGGTTGAAAGGGCTGAATTTGCTCCGACCTGAAGTCTTGCGTTAACCGCCGTTCCGTCTAAAAGTGAAATGTTGTTAAACTTGGTTGATTTTGAAATCCTGTCGATGTCTTCAAGACGGGCATTAATTTCTACAAGTATTGCATTTCTTTCTGCGGAGCCGTTGGTTTCGTTAGCTGCCTGAACGCACAACTCTCTGATTCTTTGGACGCTTTCGTTGATTACCGACAAGCCGCATTCTGCGATTTGAAGAAGATTGATTCCGTCCTGAATGTTACCTAAAGCCTGTTTGTTACCTCTGATTTGTCCTCTTAAACCCTCGGATATTGATAAACCTGCCGAGTCATCCGATGCTCTGTTGATGCGGTAACCTGATGATAATCTTTCGATGGACTTTGTCAAATCATTTGTGTTTTTGTTCAAATTCCTTTGCGCAATCAATGATGCGACGTTGTTGTTTACTACGATTGACATAAGATACTCTCCTTGTATAAATTAATTAAGTTCCTTCTTAATAAGATTAATTAGCTTCTGAGTAAGGACAACGCCAACTGAGGAATTTGATTTGCTTGTGAAAGTACGCTTGCGGATGCCTGCTGGAGTATCTGCAGTTTCGTCATATTTGCTGTTTCTTTTGCGATGTCCAAATCTCTGATTCTTGATTCTGATGCCTGAACGTTTTCATTCATTATGGTAAGGTTTTCTAATGATGTTTCAAGTCTGTTCTGGTATGCGCCGATATTTGACCTTTTGGTTACGATAGTGCTTATAGCGCCGTCAATCTGATCTAAATAAGACCTTATTTTATCGGATGTCCATAATCCTCCGGTTATACTTATCGTAAGACCGATTGTTGAAACATTACTGTTGGAAAGCACGGAGCTGACATCAATAGTGTTGGTTGAAAGCGTAGAATTTGCTCCGACCTGAAGTCTTGCGTTAAGTGCCGTTCCGTCTAAAAGTGAAATGTTGTTAAACTTGGTTGATTTTGAAATTCTGTTGATATCGTCAAGGCGGGCATTAATTTCTACAAGAACAGCGCTTCTTTCTGCGGAGCCGTTGGTTTCGTTAGCTGCCTGAACGCACAACTCTCTGATTCTTTGGACGCTTTCGTTGATTACCGACAAGCCGCATTCTGCGATTTGAAGAAGATTGATTCCGTCCTGAATGTTACCTAAAGCCTGTTTGTTACCTCTGATTTGTCCTCTTAAACCCTCGGATATTGATAAACCTGCCGAGTCATCCGATGCTCTGTTGATGCGGTAACCTGATGATAATCTTTCGATGGACTTTGTCAAATCATTTGTGTTTTTGTTCAAATTCCTTTGCGCAATCAATGATGCGACGTTGTTGTTAACTACAATTGACATAAATCTTTATCTCCCGTATTTTCTCTAATATTTCTCTCTCCTGAAAAATAAAAACAGCATAATATAATAGCCGTTTGACTATAATTTCTCTGATTATTTAATGAATGATTATTTTGAAAATCTAAAACTCAAGCTTATTGAAAACTTAGAAATAATATAAGAAACAATAAACTTTCATGGAAATTCCTCCCGTGTTTCTTCTCTCTCTGTAATTTATTTTTTCTCTCATTGTGTTTATCGACACCCCTAAAAAAAACTTTATAGATTTAATTTTTTATCATACTTATGGTGGAGAAGCTGTTTTTATAATAAACTGGATTTTAGCTCAAACACTTCATTCCAGCTGTTCCAATAAATCATACGAAAGTTGTTATGCCTCAGTTTTTAATTAAAAAAGAAAATATAATAAATAATATGATTTTTGTCGCAAACAAATCCGATATTAATCATATATTGAACGTTTTGAGGCTAAAAGCCGGCGGCGAACTTAATTTTATTGATGAAGAAGGCTATTTATACAATACCCGGATAAAACA
Organism: uncultured Gammaproteobacteria bacterium; assembly: GCA_964643065.1. Lineage (GTDB taxonomy): Bacteria > Cyanobacteriota > Vampirovibrionia > Gastranaerophilales > CAZEDP01 > CAZEDP01. Next base: position 23,095 of record CAZXPD010000016.1, read on the forward strand.
AATAGATAAAAATACACTTGAGACAGAGATTAAATCAAAGCAAAAATCGGACAGGAAGCTGAATATAAACATCACTCTCGCTCAAAGTATTTTAAAAGCTCAAAAACAGGATTTACTAATTCAAAAAGTCACGGAGCTTGGTATTTTCGAAATAATCCCCCTTACCACAAAAAACACCGTGGTAAAAATAAATTCCGAAAAGGATAAAGTGGATAAACTCGATAAATGGAATAAAATAGCTCTTGAAACCTGCAAGCAGTGCGAAAGGGCAAATCTGCCAAAAATAGAAAAAATAATGACCTTATTAGAACTCATCTCTACTGTAAAATATGATATAAAATTCTTTTGCAATGAGCGCGAAGACAGATATACAATCAAGAATTTTTTAGGGGAAAATAAAAAAGCTCTTAAAGAGAATTCCAAAATCCTTTTAATTATAGGTCCCGAAGGCGGTTGGAGCAAAGAAGAGCTTGAGCTTTTCAGCAAAAACAACATTGCATCGGTAAGTCTCGGCAGATTGATATTAAGGGCAGAAACAGCAGCAGTTTGCGCAATTTCGGATATTATTTATGAATATGAATTTAAATAAAACCGTTTCAAAAATTGTTAATGATGACATAAATAAAAAACTGCTTGAACTGCTCGGCAAAAACAGCGAAATTTATCTTGTCGGCGGTTATATAAGAGATTGTTTGCTGGGCAGAGAGTGTTGGGATAAGGATTTTGTTATAATCGGCGAGAGCGCAAATGATTATGCCCAAAAAATTGCTGACTTTTTCAAAGGTTATCTCGTGCTTTTGGATAAAGAATTTGACATAGCAAGAGTAGTGCTGCCGGATAAAAAACATACTTTTGATTTTGCCGGATGTATAGGCAAAGACATATTTGAGGACTTACAAAGAAGAGATTTTACGATAAATGCGCTCGCATTTGATTTGAAAAAACAAGGCGGCATTATTGATATTTTTGACGGAACAGGCGATTTAACCCGTAAAATAATAAAATCTCCGAATGTTGAAAATCTCACGGATGACCCTCTCAGAATGCTTAGAGCCTTCCGGCATTCAAGCGGACTTGGATTTCAAATAGAGGAAAAAACTCTTGATTTTATTTCAAAAAATAAACATTTAATTCAAAACATGCCCTGCGAGAGGATAAATACGGAATTAACAAAACTTTTTGAGGGGAATTTTGCTTCTTCAACTTTAAATTTGATGAAAACTCTTTTTTTTCTTGATGAAATTATTCCTGAGATTGAACCCGAAAGAAATATTCCCAAAAATCTTCACCACCATTTAACACTTATAGATCATTCAATTGAGACAATAAGACAAATCGAGCTGAAAATTAAAGAACTTCCGCCGTGGGTGGGCGAGCATTTTAACAGGGAATTTTCGCCTAATATAAAGGTCATTTCGCTTCTTAAATTTGCGGCGCTTCTTCACGATATCGGCAAGCCTTTAACGTGGTCTATTGATGAAGAAGGTCGTCACAGATTCATTAAGCACGAAGAAGTCGGTTCCGAGCTTGCTCCGCCTATATTAAAACGGTTAAAGTACGGAAAACACGCCATAAAATATGTTACCGCATTAATTAAAAATCATCTCTATCCTTCTCAGCTCTTGAAATGCAGTCAAAGTGAATGTAAGGAAAAAATCTGCGGGGATTTCAGCTATATTTCGGAAAAATCTATTCTGAAAATGTTCAGAAAACTCGGAGATATGACTCCTGATGTTATTATTCTTGCAATGGCGGACAGGCTGAGCGCAAGAGGTCCTGAAATTACTCAGGAGGTAGTGGATAAGAACCTGAGCGGTTTAATGTTTTTGCTTGAAAAATACAAAGAAATAAAGGACAAGGATATTTCAATTCCCAAGCTTTTAAGCGGGATTGAAATCATGAAGATACTGAAAATCCATCCGGGACCCGAGCTTGGTAAAATCATTGCGGCTCTGAAAGTTCAACAGCTTGCGGGTGAAATAAATACAAAAGAAGAAGCAGAAAATTTTGTCAGAGATTTTTACGCTGAAAATCTTTAAAATTTTCTTATTATTTCTTCATAAACTGTCAACTTTTTGTTTTTACGGGTTTATAAGTAATTAACAAAAATTGCCGGGGTCAGGGTAAGAATGCTTAAAGTAAACGTTTTGGCCTTTAAAGGCTTTTACGGGACTATAACAACATCGGACGGGAAAACAAAAGAAATAAAAATCGAGCGTAAAGCTACTGTTTTAGAAGTGACTGAAAAAGACGGCTTATTGTATTTGAGGGAAAAAACAAACGGCGGCAGGCTTGATGACGCCTTTAAAGCTGATAATGTCAAATCACTCAATATTAATAAGGTTGATAATTACAGCGAACTTGAGTTAAAAGAAAACGCCGGTAAAGAGTGCGGCATAAAAATAGATGCGCTTTGCAAGGACGGTGTTATCCATCAGGAAGAAGGCTCAAAATCTGTCATAGGAAGGCTTGAAAATTACACCAAACTGTATTTGGGTCCTAAAGTCAAGTCGGATATTGCTTTTACGGATACTTTTTCACATATTTATCAGGAAGACGGATCGGTTACACACATCACCGAACTTAACGGCAGTCTGGAAATGGGTGAAAAATCAGAGCCGATGAGCACCATGCCAAAATTATCCGATATGGACAGGGAATTTTTGCCTAAATTCCTTACGGAAAACCGAATAAGAGACAGAATAAAAAACGCCCGAAATAACAACGGCAACGGACATTTTAATCATGAAAAGGATTTTTCAGGGGACGGCAAGAAAACGCTCTCAATAATTGATAAAGTCGGATTTGTTGCAATAGTTACACAGGGATGGAATTCGGCTTTAAAAATAACAGGAGTTCACAAAGGCACCTTGGGTATGTATGTTAATGCCGTTACGGATATAGCAAGAGCTGAAGGTACTGTTACTTTGCAGGAAGACTGCGCACTCCAAATAAAGGAATCTTTAAGTAATATTCAGGCTTCGGGCAAATCCAAAACATACATCGGCAGTCATTTGCAGGGAGGCATTGATTTATACGGGCATGGCGCAGAACTGCATATAGCGGGAGAAACGACAGAAGTAAATGACCATGACGACCATTACCATGATTTTCATCATGCAGAACATAAAGAGCATAAAAAACATCCCGATCACCATGAAGAAGTTGAAAAGGGATATATCCGCAGACATCATCACGACCCGACTTGTAAACAAAAGGGACATTCATGCGGTCATGTCGGGCATGAGCATTAGTTTCTTGTCAATCCTAAAATTCCATTTTTTTCATTTAAAAAAACAGCAAGACTTTGAAGAACTAAATTACCTTTAAAAAACAATTCTCGAGAACTATTTAAACATGCTTAAATCATGTGGCATGATAGTATCGACAAGAAGTTCAAAATGCTTACAGCAGCCTGATTTAGGAGGTTTTATCATGCAAAACAAATCTAACAAAAGCACACTGACAAAGTTCTCTCTTCTCGCAGTTTCAAGCCTGTTGGTTTTTGGTCTGGCAACTTCGGGAGCATTTGCGCGCGACGGCAATCATGGCAGCGCATACAGAAATGATTGTCAAAAATTTCAAGCGCGCGGGCAGTATCATCAGAATTATGACAACGGTTGGCATCAGGGAGGAAGATGGCAGAATCATAAGAAAAACCATCACAAATTTACCAATAATTTCCGCAATAAACCGAATTGTTATTTAAAAAACTGCCGCCAAGCCAATCATCGTCATCCCGGAAAAGCGCTTCTCGGATTTCAGTTTAATTTCGGCTTCTGATTAACTCCCCTTCATTTTAAAGAGAGGCATTTAGCCTCTCTTTTTGCCGTTCAAGGGAAGGGAGTTATGTTATAGAGTACCCCGAAACCAAATTGGCAATATCCGGGTTTTGAACAAAGTTTTCTGCAGAAACGGCAAACATCGCATCTGCACCGCTCGAGAAAGTTGACATTTGCTGGATAATCATATTAACCTGTGAATTGCTTATCGGATTTGATGCTGATGTCAAAAGAGATGATGTCAAGTTTTGTACCTGTTTAACGGCATTTTCGGTTATGATTGCTTCTCCTACCGTGTAAACTTTGCCGTTGTAAGTATATTTGTTAAGTTCAAAAATTGATTTCATCAAATCATATGTCACAAATCTCGATGCGTCCGATGTTTTCCAGCGTCCGCTGTCACAGATATAAAAACCATGGATTAAACTGCTGTTATTTATATCATATGCAACGCCCGTAACTGTAATAGCGTGATTGGCATAATCAGCTTTAACAGAAGTATTCCAAAGAGTATCGGCATCGATTTCAACGATTGCGCATTTGTTGTTTTTTATAACTGTTGCAAGATAATCCACCGTTGTATAAACGTCAGAAGCTGCCACTCCGAAAGCGTTTAAAATACTTTTTTGCCATGAGCCGTATGTACCGCCCTGCATGTATGTGTTTGAAGTTTGTTTTTCCGTTATGCATAATCCCTTTGATGCGGCATAATTCACAACCGTTGATTCTATAGTGTCATTTTTGCTTCCCCAAACAGGGGAGTAATTTGTTTTTTTAGCAAGCACTCCTGCTTCTATCAGGACGTTTTCACAGGAGACAAGTCCGCAGCAGCCCAAGTATCCTTTTGAATTATCTCCCTGAGCATAATCGAGATAGTTCTTCCAGTAAGCACTTTGACCGTAAGCTATAACTTTATGTCCGTCGCCGTCCGTTGTTATTTCGGCTCCGGCGGACAGTAAAGAGGGCACTTCTCTTTTTACAAACTTTCCTTTTGAATCAAAAAATTCTTTTGAAGTTAAAACGCCTTTGTCGTCGAAGTATTCTTTTGAGGTTACTTTTCCGTTACTGCCGAAATAATCCCTTTCAACAACAGCTCCGGATGCGTTAAAGAAATCTTTCCCCGTTACTTTTCCGTTAGCGGCGTAATAGTCTTTTTCGGTAAGAATTCCGTTTGAGTTAAAAAAGTCTTTTTCTGTTAATTTTCCGCTGCTGTTATAAAATGCCTTTTGTGTAATTATCCCGTTATTGTTAAAAAATTGTTTTTCGTTTACTTTTCCGTTGGCGGCGTAATAGTCTTTTTCGATAAGAACTCCTTTAGAGTTATAAAAGTCTCTTTCGGTTAATTTCCCGCTGCTGTTGTAGAATTCTTTTTGAGAAATTGTCCCGTTACTGTTGAAAAAATCTTTACCGATTATTTTTCCGTATGCATTAAAATAATCCGCCTGAAAAGTTTTACCGCGTTTATCGATATAATATTTCACAGAACCGTTGCTTAGCTGTTTTATTAGTGTTTTGGATTTTGCCAAAGCTTGTCTCCCGAATGCTCATCAAAAATAGATACTGCTTTTGTATGGGAATGGTGACGAATAGTTTTAAAAATCATTTTTTCTATTTGTCAACAGTCTCTTGTATCTTTCCCTGTCTATTTATACTTTTAACTTTTATTTCGGATTTTCGGATTTTTCCGATACATTTTTTTACAAAAAAAATAAGCGGTTATTTTTGCCGCTTATTTCTGATAAATCTATAAATTTTTTCAAAATGGTTTAATTACTTTTTCTCCGGATTCTTGTTGCTGAATTCGGATATAACTTCCTTGCCTTTTTTGGGTTTGTTCTGTTTAGGTTTTTTTGCTTCTTTGTTACCTCTGTCTTTTGACATAAGAATCTCCTTTATGGGTAAACATATTTTAAATAATTCAATTAAATTTTACTACTATTTTCCGATAATTACAGCAAAAACAAAATCACTAAGCAGAAAAATTACATTTTTCTGCATCTTACATGATCTAGTGTCGAGGCAAAATCGACGGCTCCTCGCCGCCGTTATTGCCTCTCACCTTTCCAAAGGTCGGGCTTGAAAAATTCGATTTTTCCAAAAAATCTGAATTTTTCCGTACCCTCAAAATTTTTCTGCTTTTTACTCTTGTGTTACTGATTTGCATAGACTGCGCGGGCTATTTACGTCATGTCCCAGAAGAGAAGCCATTTTAAAAGAAATTATCTGAAAAATCACAACCGAATAAAACGAGCTTATTTCTTCCGAGCAATCAGGTATATCAATAAATGAAGCGTCTTTAAAAAGAGCCCTGTCTTCTATTTCCTTGTCGGAAAAACTTTTCAGCAGTATCAGAGGAGGACATCTTTTTCTCATAAGCTCTTCGGTATTTTTAACGGATAGATTATAGTTCTCGAGGTTATTCACATCTTTTGCCGTTATGGAAATCAATGGAATGTTTGCATCAAGCAAAGCAAGATATCCGTGTAAAAACTCACCCGAAGGATAGCCGTTTGCATCGATATAGCAGGTTTCCTTGATTTTTAACGCCCCTTCTTTTGCAGAGCCGGAATTTACCCCTCTTCCTATAATAACTATGCTTTTTGAGTCTTTTATTGTTTCCGCAACTGATTTTAAATCATCCATTTTTTTAAACAGATTTTCAAGTTTTGTTGGAATTGCAGAAAGTTCACACCTGTATTTGGCAAAATCTTTTTCCGTAATTGAGCCTTTAAGATGTGCTAAATAAAGTGTTAAAACATAAAGGTTAAAAAGCTGCGCCGTAAAAGATTTTGTTGCGGCAACGCTGGTTTCTTTTCCGGCACCGACCTCCATTTTAAACTTGGACAGGTTGTGAATCTTAGAGTCGGTGTTATTTGTTAAAGCCAGTGTATAACAGCCTCTTTCCGATGCATACTTAAGTGCGGAATATGTATCAGCCGTTTCGCCCGACTGGGATATTGCTATAATCAGGTCATTTTCTTTAAGCGCGGGTTTTTTGTGCGCAAATTCACTTGCATATTCAACGAATACCGGTATATTCAGCAGCTTCTCCATAAAATATCTGGCAATACCGCCGACATTTCGAGATGAACCGCTTGCGGTTATGTATATTTTTGAAAAATTTATTTCTTCTTGTTTCAAGCCGAAATCAAGATTAGAAATCATGCTTTCGCCCTCAAAATACTTGGCGCAAAGCTCTTTTAAAACACTGCTTTGTTCGAGTATATCCTGTATCATACCTACCTATCTTAATTTGCTGATTTAATTATATAAATTTTTCAGTTTTTTCAAATAAAAATCTTAAAAAAATCAGCTATTTTTATTAGGAGGGTGCAGGAAAAATTCTGATTTTTTGGAAAAATGGAATTTTTCCTGCATCTTCTAGTTTGTACGCTATTTTCTAAACAGCTTTGCAAGCCTCAGCAAAAGCATTACTACTCCTGCAAGGAAAAGAATTTTAATTGCTTCAACACTTGTTAATACATAAAGGACAAAAACCGACAGCAGAATAATTTTGGTTTTATTAGCCTGAAAATATTTTCTGTCAAAATAACCGGTTTTTGTTGCGGCAAATCTTATCACGGGAACATTAAATGCGATACCGGTTAGAAAACATGTCATTAAGCAAAAAGAAATATAATTGGAAATGTTCAAGGAATGACTGACAAGATTATTGTTAAAACCCAGCAGTAGATAAAGAATGAACGGTATCAAAACAAAATAAGCAAAGAATATTCCTGCTGCAAAAAAACATATTGATATCAAATGAAGCAAAATTCTGCTGTTTCTGTCATTCAAACTCAGCTTTTTGCGGTTGGATTTTATAATATTGTGAATGATTGTGCCGGACATTATTAACAGAGCAAAGTCAAAAGCGGTTAAAACAGAAACAAAAAACATATCCTCGGGAGATGTTTGAATAAACGCTATATCAAAAGGCATTTTAGCTTCCAATAATTCGATTGTCACAGGGGAGAGCAAAAGCCCCAAAGTAAATAAAATGAGAGAAAACGCCGCAAATTTGAATGATTTGAATTTATTTTCGGCTGCAAACTCTTTTAAAAAATCAATATTTCCGCTGACGAACTGCTTCATATAAAATTACCCCCGTTGATATGCTTAGATTTAAAGATTCCACTTCGTTATTCATAGGTATGGTTATTATTTTATCCGCCTGTGAAAGCAGATTTTCCGACAGCCCGTCGGCTTCAGAACCGAACATAATGGCTGAAGGATTTTTAAAATCGGATTTAAAGAAAGATTCTGTTTCTGCTTTTTTAACGCTGGTTGCAAAAAAGCTGCATTTTTTTTCTTTATTCAAAACAGTTTTTATTGTTTTTGAATCTGCAATTTTGATTATCGGCATACGCCAAACGCTTCCCGCACCTGCTCTTACGGTTTTGGGATTAAAAACATCGGTACATTCACCGGCTAAAACTACTCCCGATACACTGCAGGCTTTTGCCGTACGTATTATCGTGCCAAGGTTACCGGGATCTTTTATATTTTCAAGGATTACTATAAGTGGATTTTTGTCCTTAAATAAGTCCTTCAGACAAAATTTCGGCTGAACTGCAACGGCAACGGCTTCTGTTGGCGAAGCAGTCGTCGAGATTTTTTTCATGACTTTTTCACTAACCAAATACAGCCGCTCCTGCGGAAATGAGCTTAAGTCTTTCTTTAAATCTTCGATTACAAATATATTTTTAACTGCTAAATCTGATTTCAAAGCCTCACAGACTGATTTATAGCCCTCAATAATAAACAGTCCAGATTCTTCCCTGTATTTTTTTTCGTGGAGGGAAGCTGTCTGTTTTATTAGCTGATTGTCCGTGCTTGTTATTTGGTTCAATTAATTCACCGCGTTTTCCTGATAAGTTCTTAGCTGTTTCTTTTCTTTCACACTTAAATAATTATAATCGATTAGATTTTCATCAAGCTTGTACATTGTCAGACTTTTTATTTTCAGCTCGCCGTCTTCTTTTTCAAGGCAAACGCAGTTCTCTATCCTTACCCCGCCGAAGTTTTTGTTATACAAGCCGGGTTCTATGCTGAAACACATGCCCTCTTTGAGCGGTTTTTTAGAATCTTTGGAAGTTCCCAGCCTTGGCGGGTCTTCGTGAACCAGAAGCCCTATTCCGTGCCCCGTTCCGTGCGAAAATTCAAAACCTTTCAGCTCGTTTTTCTTAAAAATTTCCCGAACTTTTTTGTCAATATGAAATCCGCTCGTGTTGGGTTTTATTTTATGGTGCATGCCTTTCAGAAAAGCCTTTAAAACCGTTGTATAAAGTATTTTGGCTTTTGCGGAAGCCCTAGCCTCATCTCCCCCCGCTGTAAAAGTCCTTGTAATATCCGTTGCATAGCCGCCCTCATAATATGCTCCGCAGTCGAGAAGGACTAAATCGCCGGGTTTTATGTATTTATGCTGGTCAGGTGTAGTATAATGCACGATTGCCGTGTTTTTTCCGCTTGCGCAAATAGGCTCAAAACTCAGCCCGATTGCTTCTTCTTCAATTAAAAAAGTCTTAACCTTCTGCGAAAAGTCCTTTTCTGATATTTTCTTTCCTTCCGACACGGCGTTGTTAAGAAAAACAACCGCCCTGCTGACTGCAATATCGGTCTTTAGGAAGCAGTCTTTCAGATAATTCAGCTCCGTTTCGTTTTTGACCGATTTCATTTCGGACATGGGGCTGATTTCTAGCTCTTGTAGAGTGAAAGAATATTTTTGCAGCAGTCTTATATCGGCAAGATTTGTGTAAGTTTTGTCCATGCCCACGGTTAATGATTTTTTGGATTTAATTTTCGTCAGGAATTTTTCAAAGTCTTTCTTTTGATGAAAAACAAAATTCCCGTCAAAGCTCAAATCTTTGGGAAGATTATCCGTTTCCAAAAATACATGACATTTGTTTTCCAGAACAAATGCTTTTGCTTTAAATGCAGAACTGTAGGGAATTTCATTCCCGCGAAGATTGGTTAAATAAGCTATTTCATCTAATTTGTTTATGAGAAGAGCGTTAATATTTAAATTTTGGAATCTTTGAAGAAGTTCTTCGAGTTTTTGTGAAGACGATGTTCCTGTTATTGCCGTACTGATTTCTCTTAAAGAATTCTTTTCTTTAACAGACTGTATTTTAGCGATTTTTGATAGCGGGTCGAATTCAAGTTCAATAAAATCAAGTTTTTTGGCTTTCAGCATTTGTGAAAGCCTTTGAAAATAAGAACAGCTTATTTTTGAACTGCAAAAAGCAATTTTAGAACCTTTTTTAGAGATTTTCAGCAGTTTTTCAATTAAATCAATTGACGGGGATTTGCCGAGTTTGGTTTTCACAACCGTTACGACGGCTCTATCTGTCTGTTGTTCCGCCTGAATATGGTATCTGCCGTCAACAAAGAGAAAGACTTTGTCTTTTGAAACAAGACAAGGTCCCGTTGAACCGCTAAAGCCCGTTATCAGATATCTTGAGTTATCATTCAGAGATGAATATTCGTTAAGATACTCATCGTGGGGAAAGGCAATGTAATAATCAATGCTGTTTTTCAGCATGAATTCCCGTAGCTTAAAAAGGTTTTTTTGGAAGTTTGTCATAATCAATGTGTTTTTGTAAATAAAAGTAAATATTAAGAGCTAAAACTGTCAAATTTTATTTTCAGGGTTTTTAAAGCTGAATAATTTAAACTTGATTTTAACTTAAAAAAGGAGATTACTAAATGATAGGAAAAATCAGCTTAAGCAATCCAAACGCAAACAAAATTCACGGCGAATTGAAACCCAACAAATCAATCTCAATCAATTTCCGCGGAAGCGAGGAAGCTTGCTGTCCTTCTTCTCAATGCTGTAAAGCCCCCGACTCATTTGGAACGTCAGTTTTAAAGACTTCTTTGGCGGCAGTAGCAGGTGGTCTTGGTCTAAATTGGGTTTATACAAAAGCTTTGGGAGCAAAGCCAAATGACGAATATCTTGTAAAAAATATCGGCAGAAATTCTCAAAGACGTGAGCAGCTTCTCGAGAACTTAACAAAAGATATTAAAAACCTTTCGGAATACAAAATTTTAAATGTTGAAAATGATTTTAACAAGGTGACATTTGTTCTTGATGACATCAGAAAAACAATCGGTCATTCCCAAAATGTTATTAAAACAGTTGATGAAATACGGTCAATTGCTCCTAAGGAATTTGATCAAAAGATTATGAGTCAATTTTTTAAAGGGAATGAACGAGATAATCTTCTGGAACTTATGAAAAAAGCTGCAGAAGCAGCAGATGAAAGGACTAAATATTCAATTAATCACCTCTGTGAATTTTATTTTGGTTACAAAGATAAATCAAATCTTAGAAATGATTATTACGTAGAGCAAATATTTTCTCCTGAAGGAGCTTTAGGCAGATTGCATGCTAAAGCAACAGAAACACTGGAAAATTTGACCGTTAAAGAAGACAGGACAGCTATTGAAACTGCAGATCTTCCCCGCAGAACAAAAATATTGTTCAAGTCATATGTTGGAGGGCTCACACAGCAAATAGATTCGTCTTTTGATGCCATTAACAATTTGGCAACTGTCAAAATTTTCAAAAATGACGGCAAAGAAATGATAACCGATCCGGTAAAATTCTCACAGCTGGCTGAAACAAAGAAAAACGCTCTTATCGAAAGACTTGCAAAATTAAATAATCAGGAACTTGTCACACTCAAAGAAATAATCAAAAAAGAAACTTTCTCATCCAAAAAAGCCCTGCTGGCAGGTGCCGCAATTTCAGCCGCCGCATACGAACTTCACATGCTTCGTAAAGATACTCAGAATTAACCGAGATATTATTAAATAAAGGCATAAAGCAGCTTGAGACTTCAGGCTGCTTTATTTAACGCTGAGAAGATAATTAATCAAAGTTCTTACCGAAACGCCGGTAAAGCCTTTTGAAAGCTCCTTGTATTCTTTTTCAAGGTTATCCGTTCCTGCAATATCAATATGTGCCCATGGAACTTCGCCGACAAACTCTTTTAAAAAGACTGCCGCAGTTGATGCACCGGCTTCTCTTCCGCCGGAGTTTTTTAAATCGGCAATGCTGCTCTTGAGCCCTTCCAGATATTCCTCATAAATCGGCAGCTGCCACAATCTTTCGCCACCTTTTTCACCGGCTTCGATGAGGCTGTCAACCAATTTTTTGTCCGTTCCGAAAATGCCGGAAGCGATTTTGCCCAGAGCCACTACACATGCCCCTGTCAAAGTGGCAACATCAATCATCTCGTCGGGTTTTAATTCGACGGCATAACTCAAAGCATCCGCAAGCGTCAGCCTGCCCTCAGCATCGGTATTATCAACTTCAATCGTTTTGCCGTTCTTTGCGCGCAAAATATCATCAGGCTTGTAAGCCGAACTGCCGGGCATATTTTCGCAAAGAGCCATAATACCGTGAACTTCTATGTCAGGCTTGAATTTTGCCATCGTTCGCATAACAGATAAAACAGCCGCGGCGCCGGACATATCGCCTTTCATGGTTTTCATGCTGGAAGGCGGTTTTATATCAAGCCCTCCGCTGTCAAAAGTTATGCCTTTGCCGACTAATGCAACTTTTTTTACAGGATTGGCGGATTTATAAGTCAAATGAATAAATTTCGGAGGCTGTGAACTGCCTTTTCCTACCGAAAGAAATGCATCCATTCCCAATTTTTCGAGTTCGTCTTTGTCGAAAATCCTGCACTCTATTCCTTCAGTTTCTTTTGCAATTTCTGCAAACTTTGTCGGTGTAAGATATACCGGAGGTTCATTTGCCAAATCCCTTGCAAAATTAACCGCTTCAGCAATTATTCTGCCCTTATCAATGCCTTTTTGAATTTCAGGTATTTTCGCCTCATTCATTTCAACGACGGCAAATGTTTCGATTTCTGTTGAATTTTCATCAGGGTCTTTTTTGGTTTTGTATTTATCAAATTTATAACTGCCGATTACTGCCCCTTCGGTTATCATTTGAGCACAGTCAAAGGCGCTCATTCCTGCAGTACCTGCGCCATGAAGAATCGAGCAGACTGTTTTTGCTTTCAGCGAAAGTGCTTTGTTTACTGTTTTAGCGGAAAGCTCTCTGATTTTATTCAGACTGAATTCTGACGATTTGCCGAGCCCGACTATTAAGACTTTATCTGCGGGAATTTTGCCGAAGGTATGCAGGACATACATTTCTCCGAATTTGCCTTTAAATCCTTCTTTTTCTATTACATAAGAAGAAATAAGATTGCCTAGAGCATTATCTGTTGCTCCTGTCCCGCCGCCCGGAAGTTTAACGCCCTCAAAAAGATTAATTATCAAAACATCGCATTTTGCTTCGGTTAAAGAACCTTGATTTACTTTAATTTCCATATTCTGCCTTTCATTTGTGTTTATTTTATTTTACTGCAAATGACTATTACGGGAATTGATTTTACATTTTGTTTAATGAATTAGTTATACCATACCAGGCTATTTAAATAAGCGGTGAAATTTTTATGAAAATCGACACAAATTATTGTCAATTTACAAACGAAAATAAAATTTTTTTAAGCAAAACAAAAAGATATAATCGTTTATGCTTCGGGATAAGCTGGAAAGAAAAACAAGCAATATCAAATATTGTTGTTAATGAAATGGGAAGATTTAAACCTTTTAATTTGAAAGAATTGGCAGAACTCGGGATTGCAATTATTCCAACTGCAACATTAATATCTTTAGGAAGCAATTTTTTAGAAGGAACTGCATTTGGGTTGATTATAGGTACTTGGATTCGCAAAAACCAGAATGAAATAAAAAAAGACAAACTTAAAAGTTTATCAAACGCTTTTTCTAAAGGAGAAATATCAATTAGTTGCTTTATAAAACAATTCAAAAAAATTACGGGACGTGATTTTGTAGAGTTGATGAAACGTTCTGCAACAAAAATCAAATGAACTTTCGCAAAAATATTTCTAAGTCGAATTATATTGATTTTCTTTTAACTGTTTAATTTGATGTCTTATAAACTGTCCTTGTAACAATTGATTTTCTGTTTTGTTTGAATTATCATTTATATTTATAATTAGATTTAAATATATTTTAGGAAAAAAATGAGAGTTAACGGAAATATTTACAATCTGCCGAATCAAAGAGCATCTAATGTTCAAAAAGCAGGGAACTTGAGCTTTAAAGGCATCAATTGGGCAAATCCGAAAACTATTGAAAAAATTGACGGATTAATTTTTAATGAAAAGAAAAACGCTATTGTTAAGTCCTTGTTAATGCTTGAAGGGTGTCTTGTACTTGGTATAAAATTATTGTTATCTCTGCCGAAAACTGATGATACAGCATTTTATGCTTTAGGATTGTTCGGGGTTTTTTCTGCAGGTAAAGTAAATGGCTACTATATGAAAGAGATATTGCTAAAAAACGCATTTGAAGCACTCAAAGATGGGACTATTTCTAAAGGCGAATTTGCTAAAATATTCAAAGAAGCCACAGGGCAGGAATTAAAAAACATTCAGAGGCTACATTCCATAAGATAGCGGGATATAATTAACAAAGTCAAAAACTAAAATCAGATAATCTTTTGCAAAAAAATTTATCCCTTTTAAAATAGTTATGGTAAATCAAAAAATATTTAACTATTGAAAAACCTTATTATTATCCATTTAGAGAGCATTTCTAAGCTTTCATACAGGATATTCGAAAATGAATTTCCGGCATTGAACACACTGAGCCAAAAGTCTGTGTGTTTTGAAAACTTTTTTTCATCTGCATCTTCTACGCTTATGGCTGTAACCGATATGTTTCACGGCAACAGCTTTGAAATGGATAACTTGCCGTTTTTATCATCTGAAAATCTTATCAACAGGTCTAAAAACATATACGAATTGCTTGCAGACAACGGTTACAATGTAAAAGCTCTCTGGTACACAACCAAAAAAGAAGAACTGGAAAAAGGCATAAACATCTGGTCAAAAAATCTCGAAAAGGTCTATGCAACAAATGTATTAAGCGAACTTGAGAAAAAGGTTGATGAATATACTGATAAAAAGCCGTTCGCGCTGCATTTATGCGATTTAGTCTGTCATATATCTCATTCGGATGATTTTACGGACAATTCAAAAAACTACACCGAAAAATACAGTAAAGCTTGTGCGCATACTGATAATTTCGTTGATTATATTTTTAAACTTCTTGAAAGAAAAGGACTCTTGGATGATACGGTAATAGTTGCTTACGGAGATCATGGCGATGATTATTGGACGCATGGATACAATAGAGGTTATATTCATATACTTGAGCCTTATACAAGATTAATTCATACCCCTCTTATAGTTTATTCAAAAGATTTGAAGCCCGAAAAGATTTACAAATTGGCGAGCACTGTCGATATAAAAAGAACTTGTTTAGGTCTGCTGGGAATTAAAGACCCTGATGATTTCGAATACAGAGGCATAGACTTATTTAAAGAAACTAATGACGTGGTTTATTCGCAGAACTTGATGACAAATCAGCGTTATCATCCGACGCTTCCCTTGCGCAAGGCTTATTCTGTAATAAATGATTTCTATAATCTCATCGTAACAGAGTCAGGTCTTGAAATGTATGCTTACAGGCTTGACATCACAAATCACTGCAATCTTTTGAACTTTTTTTCACTTGATAAAAAAGGATTTATTCATTTTAAAAAACCGTCTCAAACCAGCGGTCATTTTGATGAGATTTTCTTAAAAACCGACAAAAATATCAAAGACATTGAAAAAAACTTTTATGAGTTAAGAAATCTGCTCAAAGAAAGAGTTAAAACTAAAAATAATATGGTTCAGGCAAAAAAGAAAACTCTTTTAAGCCTAAAAAGCTTTGAAAAACTAAATCACTCTGACAAAGCAAAGTTTTTTTGTCCTAAAATTAAATTAAATATTTATAAATTGACAAAGTTAATTGAGCAGAAAATACGACAGTTGAGAAAAAGGGCTTTGAAGAAGTGAATTATCTGATTTTAGCCGCCGGAGTCGGGAGAAGACTTGGAAAAAAATATTGCGGATTGCCAAAGTGCCTGATTAAAACAGGCGATGAAACTGTTATAGAAAGATTAATCCGCCAAATAAGGGTAAACGATGCCAATCCGGTCATTAACATTGTTCTTGGGTATAAATTCGAAGAAATAATCCCGAAGTTAGGCGATTGCAAGGTTATTCTCAATCCTTTTTTTGACATTACCAGTATCAATGCTTCTCTTTGGTTTGCAAAAGAATGTTTTAACGATGAAATTCTTGTTATAAACGGAGATATAGTTTTTTCTGACGAACTTATTAAAGACTTAATAAATAATGATAAAGATTCTTACATAGCTTTTGACAGCAAAATAATGAACGATAAAGAAATAAACGTACGCGCAGAAGGCGAAAAGGCAGTCAGACTAAGCGTAAAATATAAACCATACAGCGGTGCCTATGCGGGAGTTATAAAATTCGGGAGAGAAAACGCTAAATTATTTATAGAATTAATTGATAAACGTATTAAAAGGGGTTTTAACCATTCAAATTCTTATTATTTTGCTCCGATAAGAAACATGATAAATAAATTCGGCGCAGAATTTTATGCATTTGACTTTGCAAATTATGACTGGGCTGAAATTGATTATTTAAAGGATATTGAGCAGGCTCAAAAAGTTGCCCTTCAAAATTTGACAATGCGGTAAAACATTTTCATAGTTTCTAAGTTGTTAATCAAAAATTCTACTTTGTCTTTCAAACCTGCATTTTTATTGTTTTCAACAGCAATTTTGAATTTTTTATATGCATTTAAATACAATTCCCTGATATCAGGAATCCGATTATTGTAATTATTTTCAAAAACCGCATATCGCAAGTATATTTTTGCAAACTCAGTGCCGATTATTTCTTTATCAGGGTTTGCAAGTATTTTTGCAGCAATTCTTTCGTGATTTACGGCTTTATAAATTATTTCTTCGGCTTTTGCAATAGAAATGTGACCGTAATCAGCCATTTCCGATATATTATTTACACCTGTTTCCTCAATGAAATTTGCCCATTTTTCGTGATACTTTGATTTTTTCTTTAAATAACATACAAAAAATTCATCTGCTTTTTCTTCAGAAAAAGCTTTATTAATATCATTAATATATTTATAGAGGGTTCTAAATTCAAAATTGCTGAGATTAGACCTGATGAGAAAATATGGATTTGAACATACATTATAATCGCAGCAAAATTCTTTATTTTGCCTGCTTAAAACCTTGAGTATCGCATTTTTTTCAATATGATTTGTAAACTCAAAATCAATTAAACCGACGTGATTTTCACCTGTTAAAAGGTTCCGGGCTTTCAAATCCGAATGAAGAAAATAATTTTTGTCCAGCTCAAAACAATGGTTTAGAATTATATCAAGATGTATTGGAGTAAACGGATTTTCCATGCAATGAGGATGAATTCCCCGAACAATATTTGTTACAAGATAATATTTCCCGTCTTTTTCAAACCTGAAAAACATTTTCTGTGAATTGCCTATATTAATAGGGTTTATTTTTTTTAACGCCAGAGCTTCATTTTCAAAAGTCATATCGGGGTTGGTTTTAGGATTAATTATTCTTGTCTTTACGGCAATATCTATTAATTCACCTGTTTTATCAGAGATTTTTGTCTTATAACAAAGAGAATTTTTGCCTTTGCCCAAAATTTCAAGTTTATTATTCGAAATATTCAGGACAATTTTTTCCATAGTTTGCTCTTTTACGTCAAAATTAAGAGATTCGAGCAAAATATACGCAGTGAAATTTGATTTCACCTTCAAAAACCGCTGAAAACGGCTAATTTGCGTTTCCGTTTCGGGTTGCAGTAATTTTTTTTCAATTTTGTGAACAGCCAAGACCAAACCCTTTTGAATGATAAATTAAATTATAATTATTTAATGAAAAAATAGCCACTAAAAATACAGAAAAATTAAATTATTTTCATAAACATTTAGGTTATTAGTACAAATTTCGTATTTTGTGTTTTACGGTGTTCTTAATTATCACGGTTTGTTTTATAATGTTTTGCGTGTAATATTATTAATACCGCTTTGCAATTAACAGAATAAAACAGCAAAAAACCTTAAAACGGTATGGCAAAGCGGGAGCGTTAAAAAAAGTGAAACGGTCAGTTTTACTTTTTTAAAAGCTCATTCATGCAAGGTTAATAGTTGTTTAATTGGTCGAAAGTACTGTAAATAGGATAAAAAACGAGATAGAAAAATGAAAGTAGACATATCAAAAGAGAACAAAAACACCGTTATTCTCAAGATTGAGATACCAACTGAAGTTGCAGCTCAGGAATACAACAAAGCCTGTAAAAAAATTGGTGATAATGTTGTAGTACCCGGTTTCAGAAAAGGTAAAGCGCCGCGCAACATGATTGAAAGCTATGTAGGCACTGATAAGATAAAAAAAGAAGCTCTTAACAGGCTTTTGCCGAAAGTTGTTGCCGATGTTGTCAGTGAGCATCAATTAGAGTTGGCTGTTGAGCCGATTGTCGATTCTTTTACCTTTGATTTGGGGCAGCCTTTGCAGCTTTCTGTTAAGTTGGAAACAAAGCCGGAAGTTAAATTAAATAAATACAAAGGCGGCAAATATGACGTGGCTAAGTTTGAACAGCCGAAAGATGCTATGGAAAAAGAGCTTAAAGCTCTTACCGAAAAATTTGCCACTCTCGAACCGATTATAAACAGACCGACCAAAAATGACGACATAGTAAACCTTGATTATAACGGAACAATTGACGGCGAACCTATTAAAGGCGGTGCAGCCAAAGGGCATCAGCTTGATCTTGGCAACAGCAATTTTATTAAAGGTTTTGCAGAACAGCTTGTCGGTAAGTCAATTGGCGAAGACTTTAAAATCAGCGTAAAATTCCCTGAAGATTATCATGACAAGAATCTGGCAGCAAAAGATGCCGAATTCCAAATTAAAATAAATGAAATTAAAGAAAAAATCATACCCGAACTTAATGACGAACTTGCTCAAAAAGTCGGGCCTTTCCAAACAATTGAAGAATTAAAGACTGATTTGACAGAATACCTTAAAAAAAGCGAAGAAATTGAAAATACTTCACGCGCGGAAAAAGTTATTTTGTCAAAAGTAATAGAACAGGCAGAAATTGAACTTCCTGATTCGATGATTAATAAAGAAGCCAGAGTACTTATGGAAGAGCTTCAGACTAAAGTAAAAAATCAGGGTGTTTCTTGGGATCAGTTCCTTGATGCACACGGACACGAAAATATCTGGAACAGCTCGCGCGAAGAAGCGTCCAAACGGGTTAAATCAAGTCTCGTTATGAGTGAAATAGCAAAAGTAGAAAATGTTACCATAACTGATGAAGATTATGTTAACAGAGTAAAAGAGCTTGCCAATCTTTACAACACAAACGAAAAAGTTGTTTTTGACCAGCTTTCTCAAAATGCAAATCTTGCTCAGGCTTTAGCGCAGCAAATCATGACTCAAAAGATAATTAAGTTCCTTTATGATAATAATGAAGTGAAATATGTTGCCGAAGCGTCGGAAGCAAAACCTGTGGAAGCATAATATATAATTAAAGTAGATTAGAGAGGAAATTTATATGGGATTTGTACCTGTAGTTATAGAACAATCAAGCCGAGGCGAAAGGTCTTTTGATATATTTTCAAGACTTTTAAGAGAACG
>CAZXPD010000017.1:0-42237 GCA_964643065.1 uncultured Gammaproteobacteria bacterium
TGATGCTGTATTTCTTCTCTTAAATTATCTTTGCTCATAATTCAAATTGTATCACGTTTTTTATAATTGCATCATGCTACAAAGACAATACTGCTTCAGCTATTAAATCGCCTGTTTGAGAAGTGCCTGTGAGTTTTTTGCCTTCTGTAAAAATATCATAGGTTCTATAACCGTCTTTCAAAAACTGTTTTACGGCTTCCTCAACTGCATGGGCTTCTTCATCAAGGTTAAAACTATACTTGAGCATCATAGCCGCAGACATAATTGTCGCAATCGGATTTGCTTTGTCCAAGCCTTTATATTTCGGTGCGCTTCCGTGAGAAGGCTCGTACATAAACGGCTGTTTATCCGATAAACTTGCGCTTGCAAGCATTCCCAAAGAACCGGAAAGCATAGACGCCTCATCGGAAAGAATATCGCCGAACATGTTTTCGGTCAGGATAACGTCAAACTGCTTCGGGTTTCTGATTAACTGCATTGCGGCATTATCCACATACATATGAGAAAGCTCTACTTGGGGATAATCTTTGGCGACTTGTTCGACTGTTTCTCTCCACAGTCTTGAAACTTCAAGAACATTAGCTTTGTCAACCGAACATAGCTTCTTTCCGCGCTTTAAAGCTATTTCAAAAGCCAGCTTGGCAATTCTTTCTATTTCGCTCTTTTTATAAACTATCGAATTATACCCCTTCGGGTCTTTTTCATCGGTAATACCTCTGGGCTGACCGAAATAAGCTCCGCCCGTGAGCTCTCTGACAATCATAATATCAGTGCCGAGAACATATTCTTCTTTCAAAGGAGAAGAAGAAACAAGTTCATCGTAAATAACGGCAGGTCTTAAATTTGCAAAAAGATTCAGCTCTTTTCTAAGTCTCAGCAGTGCTTGTTCGGGTCTGATTGAAGGGTCAAGAGTATCGTATTTCCAGTCACCGACTGCGCCCAGATAAATCGAATCGGATTTTTTACACATTTCGATTGTTTCATCGGTTATCGGAACACCGTGAACGTCAATGGCTTCACCGCCAATAAGTCCTTGAGTATAATTAAACCCGTGTCCGAACTTTTTTGAAACCGCATCAAGAACCTTTAATCCTTGATCTACGATTTCATGTCCTATTCCGTCGCCTTTAAGCAGTGCTATATTGTATTCCTGCGGCATATTATTTCTCCTTTGACAACTTTGCTTTGGTATAATTTACAAGCCCGCCCGCGGAAATCAATTCCCTGATTGCCTCGGGATAGGGAGCGGTGTTATAGTTTTTGTTTCGTGTGATGTTCTTTATCTCTCCCGTTGCAAGGTTAATTTCTATCTCATCGCCGTTCTGTGTTTCTTCGGCTATGTCTTTGTTTTCCAGTATGGGAAGACCGATGTTTATTGCGTTTCTGAAGAAAATACGGGCAAAGCTCTTTGCAGCAACTGCCGAAACTCCGCAAGCTTTTATCGCTATCGGAGCGTGCTCGCGCGAACTGCCGCAACCGAAATTCTCTCCCGCAATAATTATGTCGCCTTCTTTGACTTTATGAGCAAAGTCTCTGTCTATATCTTCCATACAGTGAGAACCCAGCTCCTTATGGTCAGTGGTGTTTAAATATCTGGCGGGAATAATTACATCTGTATCGACGTTATCCTGAAATACCCACGCCCTGCCTCTTTTAATCTCCTGCATTAAAAACTCCTTTAAGAAAATATTATCTGTTTTTATATTCTCACAAAAGAGTTAAAGCATAAATTAAGAACATAGAGACTAATGAGCAAAAATGTTTTTAAATTTTCTTTGCTTTGTATAAAACCCAAATTAAACTCAGAATAACCAAATTAGGCAGCCATGCAGTGATTAACGGTGCGAGAACTCCTGTCTGAGCCAGTGCATCAAGGAACGGCATAATTAAAAAGTAAACAAAAACAACTCCGACCGCTCCTACAAAACCTATTGCCCTTTTGCCTCTTGGCTTGTTGAAACCGAAAAGAACGCCCAACAGCGCCAGAAAAACGCAGCTTAATGACTGAGCAAACCTTTGATAATATTTGTTGAGGAAGTAACGGTATTCATCTTCCATATCGGAAGATTTGAGCAGGGCAAGATAATTTTGAAGTTCTTTTAGAGTCATTTCGCTGGCTTTGTTATTCGAATTTATCATTAAATCATAAGCTCTCTGAGATTTTTCACCGGATAATATGCTCATTTCTTTGAATTTTCGGATATTTTTATAAACTCCGTTTGAGGCAATGTCGTATTGAGTTCCGTTTTCGATTATCCAGCTGTTGTTTTCTATCTTTGCGTTGTCAGAAGTTATGATAGAAGAGATAAGAGGGTTATTTTCGCCAAAATTTTCAGAATATTTTATAAGTTTTACGCTTGAAATAACATTATTTTTATAATTGCCAACAACCATAATTTGTATTGGCTTGCCTGTCGGGGTTTTATCCATAAAGACGAAGTTTTTGACGCTTTCGTCCCTTTTCAGTTTCTTCAGGAAATTATTTGAATAAGGAATTAAACTGTCATTAACCCAAAAACTTAAAAGGGAGGCAATAATACTGATGACTATAACCGGTGATGCCATCCTGACAAAACTTATTCCTATGCTCCTCATAACCGTGAGTTCACTGTCACGGCTAAGTCTGTCAAAAACAAAAACCGATCCCAGCATCAGTCCTATCGGAATTGCCTTTCCCAATATTTCGGGAATGTAGAAAAAAAGAATTTTAATACCCTGTGCCAGAGTTGTTTTTCCGTTGACAATATCGTGAATTACTTTAAAAAGAATTTCAGGCGAAATCCATATTACGATAAAGATTACTATACCGAATAACATTGCTGATAAGATTTGTTTTGATATGTATTTGTCTATTATTTTCATTTTTACAGCTCAAAATCTCTTCCAAGATAATATTTACGGGCGTGAGGGTTATTTGCAACCTGCTCTGAAGTTCCGGAGACTTTAATTGAGCCTTCAAAAATAATATATGCTCTGTCGGTTATTGAAAGAGTGGCTTTCGGGTTGTGGTCCGTGAGTAAAATTCCTATGTCGCGCCTTGTGAGTTCCCTTATATTTTGTTGAATATCTTCAATGGCTATTGGATCAATGCCTGTAAAAGGTTCATCAAGTAGAATAAATCTCGGGTCTGCCGCTAAGGCTCTTGCTATTTCTACTCTTCTTCTCTCTCCGCCCGATAATTGCACGGCGGGACTTTTTCTGAGTTTTGTTAATCTGAAATCAACAAGCAAATTATCAAGTTTTTGTCTGCGGGCTTTTGCATCCAATTTTTCGTTCATTTCAAGAACAAGAGAAATGTTTTCTTCAACGGATAGCTTTCTGAATATTGATGTCTCCTGTGGTAAATAGCCAATACCGTACCTGGCTCTTTCATGCATAGTTTTGTGAGTTAAATCTGTGTTACCCAACATTATTTTGCCGCCGTCGGCTTTAATTAGACCGGTCAAAATATAAAAAGTCGTTGTTTTTCCGGCTCCGTTCGGACCTAAAAGTCCTACCACTTCTCCGGGCTTGACTTCAAAAGAAACATCGTTCACGACTGTCCTGTCGTCATATATTTTCTTTAATCCGCTTGCGATTATTGTCATTTTATTACCTTTTCAGCTTAGTGAGTTTGTAATTATTTGTTACGGCTTATTTTTTTTATTAGTTGAAGAAGGGCTTGAAATTTGTGTAAACTGGCTGCGTACATTGCCTTCTGCGCTGAAGTTTTTGGGATTTAACGTGATTTCAATTTTGTCTGCAACTACCTGTCTTGCTCCTTCAGTTATTTTGCCCCTGCCGACAAAAATAATTTTGTTAGGTTTGCCTGTTTTTTCGTCAGGCAAAAATACAGCCTTCGGTCCTGATGCAACGTAGTCTTTGTAATATATAGAAACACCTCCGCTTGCAATTAGCGTGTTTGAGGCTTTGTCAAATTGCTGAGTATCGGATTTAATTGTAACTTTTGTTAAATCATCAAGCAGTGTGCTTGATGAAACGCTTCCCGAAGCTAAGAGTTCATTAGATGCCGGTTTGAAAATAAGTCTGGCACCGCTTACGACAGTTTTGTCCTGAGAGATTCTTGCTCCTCCTGTCAAAATAACTTCGGACGGTTTGCCGGTACTATCTACCGTCATTCTTCCTTGGGCAGCATTGGCTGAATATTCTTTATATAATATGCTCACCTTTCCGGAAGCCGTTATTATGTTTGTATTCAGGTCTAATTCCTGTGAGTCTGCTTTTACGGTTGCAACAGGTTGTTTGTTTTCCCAAAATTGGCTGCTTACTGTACCCAAAGCTGTGATGTTGTTTTCAACCATTGAATAATTAATATTGTCAGCGTTAATCTGGGTTTTTTGCGTGCTGTTTTCTTTTATTGCAGTTGCTTTGTTCACAAATTTTGCAAATTCAGGTTTGCCGTCAGCTCCTGTTTTCAAAAATGCCTTCGGGCTCCTGACAGTTATGTCTCCATATGAAACTTTTACGTTTCCTTCAAAAGTGGAAAGATTGGTTGTGCCGTTATAGCTTTGTTTATTGGCTTCCACAATTACATTGGCACATTTCCCTGTCAGAGTGGATGAATGTATTAACAGAAAACCTAACAGGGTTATTAAAAAAGATTTTTTCAGCATAATATTTCCTTTAACATTATTTTCCTATTTTATAAGAGTAAGTGGTTGTATTGCCAATTATTTTTATCTTTGAAAAATCCGGACTGAAAAAAGCATTGTCCGCCTTTGCGGCAAATTTGGGCATTTTTATTATTTTAACGTTTCCTTTTGCTTTTATTTTATCTTCAACATCCGACCATGTCATTTCATCGGAAGAAATATAGATTTTGCTTTCCGTAACTGCCTGAGGTCTCCCTAAGAGTTTAATTTCCTTGTTTTTAACTGAATAGCGTGCTTGGGGAGAACTGAATGTCAATACCATTTTGTCATTATTATAAAAATATCCTTTGATATTTGTAAGGACAGCATTGCTTCTTGTACTGTCGTACTGTCCGGTTTGCGCGTATAATTCCCAGAATTTTTGTCCGTTTTTTGTTTCGGTAATAATTATGTTCTCGGCATTGGCATTTTCTTCTGAGCCGGATTCTTTGTTGCTGATGTTTACTTCCCGTGTTATCCGGTAAGATAAAATCATAGCCCAGGCTGTAACGAAAACAAATATGCCGATTATTAATGCCGAAATTAAGGTTTTTTTAGTCATGAATTTACTCGTTCGCTGATTTCTTAGCATTATTAAACAATAATCGGAATAATATTTAAAGAATTATTTAATTTTTATCCTCAATAATTTGTATATAATTATTGTTTATTTAATATTAAGAAATATTAAGATAAGTTTTTATTACAAGTGTAAAACATACTATTGCTAGACGGTCTAAATGCAAGTGTTATGCGGAATACAGCAATTAATTGTAGTCTTAACACCAGTCATGACTTAACAAAATAGCTTAATAATTTGTTATAATGTTATGTATAGAGGAAAAAACAAAAACATAGGAGCCACATTACAAGCGGGTATTAATTATGTCTTGTTTGAGTTGTCGTGTAAAAAAATATCCATTTATTTTAGCCTCATTATTGATTGCATATTCATTATCGTGTAGTGTGGCTGCCCAAGACAAATTATTGATGCCTGAAATATCAAACTATAAAATAAAACTGGCTCTCGCCAATCTCCCCGTAACGGTGGGATGGTCTATAAAACCCAAGGATTTCTCAGCGGGAATATCACACAAAGGCAGTAATCAGGCAAGCTTAAGAATTTCACCCAACATTATTCAAAGCTTGCCTTTTTCTTTAGGAAGCTTTAATCCTCCTGAAAATTCTGTTGAAAGGAAACCCAACATTCTCAAGGCATATATAAGTAAAGATGAAATACAGCCTTTAGGATTTTATATAAAAGAAACGGGTACATTTGATACACTCAAATGGGAACAAAGTATCAAAAAGAAATACAAAAATTCTCTCATTAAAACAGTTGCGCCCGGGGTTAAACATATATCTCTGATTAGATATACAAATAACGGAGCTATAAACCTGAATATACTTGAAGTAAATTCAGGGGCAAACCAAAATATAAGCGTTGAGCCGGCTCTGGCTAAAGAAAACTTGCACGGAACAAAAAGAATAACCTCTATGGCAAAAGAAAATCTTGCCATTGCAGGTATCAACGCTTCTTTCTTTAAGCCCGATACCGGAACTCCTTTGGGTACGCTAATTATAAATGAAGAACTCGTCACGGGTCCCATTTATGAGAGAGTTACTCTTGGGATTACCGATAATTCATATAAAATGGCAAAAGTTTCTCTACGCGGAAAAATTACCAACGAAAAAGGCATATCAGCAGATAT
The DNA here is from genome assembly GCA_964643065.1 of uncultured Gammaproteobacteria bacterium. GTDB lineage: Bacteria > Cyanobacteriota > Vampirovibrionia > Gastranaerophilales > CAZEDP01 > CAZEDP01. The sequence continues at coordinate 6,344 of CAZXPD010000017.1, forward strand.
TGATAACGCAAATCAGCCCAGAATGCTCTGTGCTCACACTATAATTTATACGTCAAGATGGGGCAAAATCGCTCCATTAACTCCAAAATACGGTATTCAAATCGCGGTTGACGATAATGTAATAACCGAAGTATCCAAAGATCGGCTAACAATTCCTGACGGAGGCTATGTAATTGTAGGTCCGGAAAGCAAATTAGGTAAATTGAAACTTAACGAAAAAGTTGAGATTTATATGTCAACCACTCCCGACTGGTCTGACGTGAAACATGCTGTTAGCGGCGGACCTTATTTGATAAAAGACGGGCAGGTTTATGTTGACGCCAAGGAACAAAAATTCGGTTCTATTACCGGAAGAAATCCCAGAACAGCAGTAGGCTTTACTAACGATAACACCCTGATTATGGTTACGGTTGACGGCAGACAACAAGGATCGGTTGGGGTTTCTCTTTATGAACTTGCTAATCTGATGAAAGAATTCGGATGCTCCAACGCAATGAACCTTGACGGCGGAAGCTCCACACAAATGGTAGTAAATGGCGTTGTAGTTAATCATCCTCTATATAAAGGTGGAAGTTATGTTAGTACAGGGCTTATAGTTAAGATTAACGATAAAAAAATTCAGGGATAAAATGACCGGAAAAAAATTTATCAGCGTAATGTTTGAATGCTGCCATGTTTATAACCGCATTTATATTAACAAAGAAGGAACGGCATACACAGGCTTTTGTCCGAAATGCTACAGAAAAGTCAGCGTTAAAATCGGAAGCGGCGGAACAAACAACAGGTTTTTTACGGCATCGTGAGCTGCTTCCGCTCAATTCCTTAATATTTGATTTATTTGCTTAATATTTCGCAGCTGCCTTGCAATATCTGCAAAAAAGGTGTAATCGTTAATATTCTAAAATTTGCTTAATATTATTTCATTCTATTAATATTTTGCTGTGGCGCGGACTTTACATTGTTAAATTTTGCTTAATATTGTAGAAAAGCCTTTAAAAAAATGAAATAATTATAAATAGGAAGGTCTGAGTATCATGAGTATTAATGGAATGCGGAGGTTAGGATATGTCGCTTGTAAGCCTCTTATTAATGAGAAGTTCACTTGCTAACAGAAGACTTGACAGCCAGTACAACATGCTGCAAAACAATAACAGAATGCTCGGTATGGTTTCAAATCCTTATTGCTGCCCGCCTCAGCAAGCTTTGGCTATGGAAAAGCAAATAACATTCGGTTCAATTCAAAACCAAACACAGGCAAAAATTTGTGATGTTTGGATTGAAGCGTTGGATAAACAAATAGACAAAGAAATTAAGCGCTTGAATGTTTTTGCTTAAATAACAGTCTTGGAAATTAAATTTTTAACGTTTTCCTAAAGTAAACGAATTAAATAAATTGACATCGTCATTCTGAGCGCAAACGAAGAATCTCATTATCACAGACTTTGAGATGTTTCGTTTCACTCAACATGACGAAAAGAATGAAGCGTTTAGTATAAACGCTTTAATTTAGGAAGAGGTTTATCATTATTTTGAAAATTTAACAACATTATTAAATTTTAGTTAATATTAAATAAACAATCCTAAAATTATGAAATAATAAAAATAACAAAAATTATTTCATAATATGGAGTGTAAAAATGTCTTTCGTAATGTTATCAATGATGAAAAATTCACTTCTGAACAGAAGTTTGGACAGTAAGTCAAATATATTAAACGGCAATAACCGAATGATGGGTATGCTATCCAATCCTAATTCCCGCTCAATTGACCAATCCGCAAATATGGAAAAGCAAATTAATTTCGGCTCAATTCAAAGCCAAACGGCATCAAAGTTTTGCGATGCTCAGATTGAAGGAATTGATAAACAAATAAACAAAGATATTAAGCGAAGTATGAGTTATTTTGCATAATTATTCGTTGTTAATTACAGCTCTTTAACTTCTTCCTGAAGCATAATTTCAGGGGTTATACCCTGTCTTTTCAGAGAATCAAGAAAATTCTGTGCGGCTTTGCGCTGGATTTCAGGGGGGATAATTCTTAAAAGCTCCACGGTTCGGGATAAAACATCATCATCATCATACCAGCGGTTACCTGTTGCAGGTTTTACCATTGCATAAAAAGAATCAAGAACTTCTTTGCTGACCTGATTTTCAATTTTCTTCAGGAAACTTTCAGCCTGTTCTTTCAGATCTTCTTTATAATTTTTAAGAAGCTCCATTACTTCTATCAAAAGAGGATCATGATCATACCATCTTTTCTGCGCGGTCATAAATAAACCTTTTCTTTAAACTTTAATTTCATCCATAGTCGGTGAAGTGTCTTCTGCAGGCGCCGTATCAAATTTTACACGTTTAATGTTAGCACCCATAGCCGTCAGTTTTTCTTCCAATCTCTCATAGCCTCTGTCTATGTGCACTAAACCTTCAATTTCTGAAACTCCGCTGGCGCATAAACTGGCAACTATTAAAGAAGCTCCGGCTCTTAAATCACTGGCTTTTACCTGTGTACCCGTGAGATGTTTAACACCTTTAATAATTGCATGGTTGCCTTCCTGCTGAACGTCAGCTCCCATTCTTCTGAGTTCACCGATTTGCCTGAAGCGGTTTTCGTAAATACTTTCGGTTATGATGCTTATTCCTTTTGAAGTTGCAAGAGTTGACATAATAGGGGACTGCAAATCTGTCGGGAAACCAGGGTAAGGTTGGGTAACTATATCAACTGCTTTCGTTCTCGAAGGACAGGAAACCTCAATGCTGAACGGATCAACAATATTAATGTCTGCCCCCATATCTATTAATTTACTTGTAACTGAAGTTAAATGATTTGGGAATACGTTTCTGATTATTGCATGCCCTCTTGTGGCAACAACCGCACACAGATATGTTCCGGCTTCTATTCTGTCGGGAACTGTTGTATAAACTGTGGGATGCAAATCTTTAGGTTTTACGCCGTTAATTATAATTTCGGATGTGCCTGCTCCTGTTACATCAGCACCCAGTGAATTAAGGAAATTAGCTAAGTCAACTATTTCGGGTTCCTGAGCGGCGTTACTGATTATTGTCGAGCCTTCGCAAAGAACTGCAGCAAGCATAAGATTTTCGGTTGCTCCTACGCTTGGTCTGTCGAGACATATTTCAGCTCCGGTAAGTTTTGAGGCTTTTGCAACAACGTAACCGCTTTCTATTTTTACCTGAGCTCCGAGTGCCTCAAGACCTTTAACGTGCAGGTCAATTCTTCTTTCTCCTATAGCACATCCTCCCGGCAATGCAACTCTTGCTTCTTTGCATCTGCCGAGCAGAGCGCCCAGAACTATAAAAGATGCTCTCATTTTGCTGACAAGTTCATAGCAGGCTGTATATGTTGTAATAGTCCTTGCGTCAACCGTTAAAATGCTTTTATTCGAATCGTAATTAGTTTTGACGCCAAGATGATTTATGACTTCTATCATTGTTTTTACGTCTGTCAATTCAGGCACATTGTGGATTTCACAGATATCATCCAATAAAATTGATGCAGCCATTAACTTTAAGACTGCATTCTTTGCTCCGCCAATTGATACTTCGCCTTTTAATTCTCTTCCGCCTTTTATAATAATTTTTTCGCTCAAAACTATCCTCCTGATGCGACGGGATGACACTTTCCGCCTGAAACAAAAACAAAAAAACACTTTGTCATGAATAATTATATTACGATTATAATTGTATTTATCGATAATTAGAATGAATTTTACAATAATCTTAACAGCTTTGGAAACTTAAGAGCTTCAGACGTTTCAAAAAACTTAATATTTCTGAAATCTTGCATGATCTAGTGTCGAGGTAAAACCGACGGCTCCTCGCCGTCGCTATTGCCTCTCAACTTTTCAAGGTCGGATACGGAAAAAGCCGATTTTTCCAAAAAACAGACTTTTTCCGTATCCTCATAGTAAAATATATTTGTGAAATTAATTCGAAGTATACGGATTTTAATCCGTTAAAAGATAAGCTGAGTAATCAAATCGTTTAAGAGGAATTTCAAAATGAAGATGCATCAATCAACAGGCGTATACGTAACATTGTTTTTAATTATTATTGCTTTTGTAGCCTCTGTCTTTACAACCAAAACAGAGACCATAAAAGATATTTCCTATACAAAATTTGTCAATATGGTTGATAAAGGCGAAATTGAGTCGGTTAAAATATCGGATAACATTCTTACAGCCAAACCTAAACAACATCCGCTTTTTGCAGGTCCTCAGACCGGCTCTGAAAAAAATAATTCAGCTCAAACCGCAGTTGTATATAAGCTTTTAATTCCTTCGGAAAGCCAAAGCCTTTTTAACAAACTTGAACAAAAAAGTGTTGACATTACAGTTGAGCCGCCCAGCAATTCGGGACAGCTTATCGGGTTAATAGGTTCTTTAATTTTGCCGATATTTATTATTCTCATAATAGTATTTATGTTTAAAAGCGCACAAGCCGGCGGTTCGCAAGCAATGTCGTTCGGGAAAAGCAAAGCAAAAATGCAGTTGGACAGCAAAGTTAAAGTTACTTTCAATGACGTTGCAGGTATAGATGAAGCTAAACAGGAACTTGAAGAAATAGTTGATTTCTTGAAAAACGGCGAAAGATACATAGCATTGGGAGCCAAAATCCCAAGAGGGGTCTTGCTTGTCGGAGCTCCCGGCACAGGTAAAACATTAATGGCAAAAGCCGTTGCAGGTGAAGCAGGAGTTCCGTTCTTCAGCATCAGCGGTTCGGACTTTGTCGAAATGTTTGTCGGTGTGGGCGCATCAAGAGTTAGAGATCTCTTTGATCAGGCAAAAAAGCACGCTCCTTGTATTGTTTTCATTGATGAAATTGATGCAGTCGGCAGACAGCGCGGCGCAGGTTTAGGCGGTGGGCACGATGAAAGAGAACAAACTCTTAACCAGTTGTTGGTTGAAATGGACGGATTTGACGGAACAACCGGAATAATTATTATCGCGGCAACTAACCGTCCCGATATTCTTGATAATGCTCTTTTAAGACCGGGGAGATTTGACAGACAAGTTGTAATTGATAAGCCCGACATACTCGGCAGAGAGCAAATTCTTAATGTACATGCCAAAGGCAAACCGCTTGCAAAGGATATAGACTTAAAAGTCATTGCAAAAAGAACGCCGGGCTTTACTGGAGCTGATTTATCCAATCTTTTGAACGAATCTGCCCTTCTTGCTGCCCGCCGAGACAAAAAAGAAATTGAAATGGCTGATATAGAGGAAGCAATAGATAAAATTATTGCCGGACCTGAAAAGAAAAGCAGAATTATTTCCGAAAAAGAAAAAGAAATTATTGCCTACCACGAAGTAGGGCATGCGCTTTTGTCAAAGCTGCTTAAACACTGCGATAATTTGCATAAAGTAACCATTATTTCCCGAGGAATGGCTCTCGGAATAACGATGACATTGCCGGAAGGAGATCAGGTTCTTTATTCAAAATCACAGCTTCTTGACAGAATGGCTATGATTTTAGGCGGAAGAATAGCCGAAGAAATCAAGTTTAGCGAAATAACCACAGGCGCGCAAAATGACCTGGAAAAAGTTACGGAACTTGCCCGAAAAATGGTTACTACATACGGTATGAGCGAAAAAATGGGACCGATGACATTTGGAAAACGTAACGAACATATTTTCCTTGGCAGAGAATTCGGTCATGAAAGAGATTTTTCGGAAGAAACTGCAAGCCAGCTTGACAGGGAAGTCAAAGCCATTGTTGAAGAGCGTTATAATTCAGCTAAAAAAGTTTTGACCGAAAATAAAGATATGATGGAAGAAGTTGTAAAAGTACTGCTTGAAAAAGAAACACTCGATGAAAAAGAAGTAGATGAAATTATCGAAAGAGTTAAGCAGGAAAGAAATCAAAATCCGGCATAAAATTTGATGCGGATTTAATTTTGCAGTATTAATTTACGTGTATGAAAGTTTTGCTTGGGTAATAAAATGGAAAAAATTGAACGACAAAAATCGCCAACTCAGGATGCGAAAAAAAGAATAACTAATTTTGAAGAAGTTGAAAATAATTTCAGTGATGAACAGGCTCTTAGAGAAGCCTCACGCTGTCTGAACTGCAAAAATCCCAAATGCGTTCAAGGTTGTCCGGTTAATATTGACATTCCGGGATTTATTTCCAAAGTTAAGGAAGGCAAGGTTGACGAAGCAGGCAAAATCATAAGAAAAACAAGCCTTCTTCCGTCCGTTTGCGGCAGAGTTTGCCCGCAGGAAAGACAATGCGAAAAATATTGTATTTTGGGAATCAAAAACGACTCCGTTGCAATAGGTGCATTAGAAAGATATGTCGGTGATAACACCGGAGCTGAAATGGCAAAGATAATCCCTTCGGGCAAAAAAGTTGCAATCGTGGGTTCCGGTTGTGCCGGAATAACTGCCGCAGCTGATTTAGCCCGGGCCGGACATAAAGTAACCGTTTTCGAGGCGCTTCATGCATTAGGCGGAGTACTCAGGTACGGAATACCCGAGTTCAGGCTTCCAAGGACTGTTTTAGACAGAGAAATTAATACTCTCAAAAATATGGGAGTTGAATTCAAAACCAATGTTGTAATCGGTAAATCTTTATCAATAAAAGACCTTTTTGACGAAGGCTATTCGGCAGTGTTCATTTGCAGCGGAGCAGGCGCGCCTAAAATGATGCATATAAAAGGCGAAAACCTTAACGGAGTTTATTCTGCCAATGAATTTTTGACAAGAATAAACCTTATGCAGGCTCATAAGGAAGAGCATCATACTCCCGTCCGTATCGGCAAAGTTGCTGCGGTTATAGGCGGCGGAAACGTTGCGATGGATGCGGCAAGAACTGCAAAGAGAATTGGTTTTGACAATGTGACAATTATATACAGACGTTCCGAAAGCGAGCTTCCTGCAAGAAAAGCCGAGATTGAGCATGCGCAGGAAGAGGGAATAAACTTCCTTTTCCTTCATTATCCTCTTGAAATACTCGGCAAAGACGGGTATGTTACCGGAATAAGACTTCAGGCGACCGGGCTTGGCGAACCTGATGCGTCAGGCAGAAGAAAGCCCGTTGATATAGAAGGCAAAACACTTGATTTTGAAGCAGATACAATTATTGTTGCACTGGGAACAGACCCCAATCCGATAATTCAAAGATCAGCCGTTGAAGATAACTTAAATCTCGTAACCGACAAAAAAGGCTATATAATTATAGACGCAAAAACAGGACTGACATCCATACCTGATGTTTATGCGGGCGGTGATGTAGCTCCGACGGGAGAATCAACGGCTATCAATGCCATGGGTGCTGGAAAAATTGCCGCAAAGGCGATAAATGAAGCGTTAAAAGTAAAGAAGATTTAAATAAATATCATTAATTTTTGTAAATATTTGGATATTAATTTAGCATAATATTTTATGTTCGGTTTTTAAGCATACATAAAATATTTATGAGGTTAATTATGCAAATAACTTTTAATCCCCTGGTAAGAAGCGTTTATCAAAATAATAACGCCAAAATACAGCAATCTCAAAACATCTCAAAACAAAGTGCTGATGTCAGCTTTCAGGCTTTGCCTAACGTAGCAAAGATTGCAAAGTATCGTTATCCAAATCAGGAAGAAATACTTGTTATTCTCGGCAAGCCTAAACTTCCAGTCGAAGATATTGTATATTTGGTACAAGAGAGTTTGAGCCTTCCCGGTTTGACAAAAACTTCCCAAGTCATCGATAAAGCCTGTAAAATCTTAAAAGGCAAGGAAGAAGTAATGCTGGAACTTGCCGGAATTGCATATAAAAAGAAAAATTATGAAGAAGCTGCAAGAATTCTCGGTTTTACCGCTCAGAACAACTCAGTTAATTCAAAGGGAATTGAATCCTTGAAAAACCTGTATTATGCCCCTCATCCTGACAGAAGCGGTATTTACGAATCAATACTAAATTCACTTGATAAGTTTATCGGAGTACATAGCACTGAAAGAGATGCATTTGATTTGCTCAAGACTTTATTTATAATGCATGAAAATGAAGTCGCACCCCTCTATAAGAAAGTTTTTCTCTCTTCTATTGAAAAAGCACAAAATGCTGATCTTGTAATAAATTATGTTGACAACTTTGGCGGTTTTGAAAACTTTGTAGAGCATATAGAACCCCTTCTTCTGAATAAGAGGACACAAAAAGGAGCTGTCTATATATTTAGTGGGCATTTACGTTATGCGGATTATAAAGGTGGATTAAGCCATTATATAAGCTTACTGGATAGACTGGCATCATCAAAAGAAACAGCTGATATTAGTTTTAGACTTATTAAATCTTCATTTGCAAGTCCTAAAATGGTTATTGAAGGTCTGAATATCTTTAGAAAAGCTGCTCAAAATCCTGATTTAAAAGACATATTGTTTAAACATCTGGAATTGAAGCCTTCAGAAGACGGTATCTTTCCCCCAACTTTAACTTACCCGAGGAAAGGCATAAGTAGTATTCTTCTAAATTTATTCCCCGAAGAAAAATATACTGTTCCTATTTTTGAAAAAATCAAACCTATGTTTGAAAGTGAAACTATTGAGCATAGAATTGGCTTGTATGAAAATTTAAGCCGCTTTCTGACTTGTCCCGAGACAAAGGACGAAGCGGTTAAATATCTTGAAAAAGGCTTTAATGACAAACAGGTTGATATAAGATTGTCGTCTATTGAGTCTGTAATTAAAATGCTCGATGATGAAAAACTCTCTAAAACTGCAAATGAACTTTTATGGGATGCGATAAGAATTGATTACAACATGCTCGCAGGAAATAACGGTATTTATACTTTGAGCATGCCAAGGGGAGTACAACAAACAGTTATAAAAATGTACGATAATGTTACGAGTGCCTTAAGCAAAAAACCTGAAGGTACTGAAAACATTAAATCTCATGCCAAAGAATATCTTGAGCTTCGCTCTGACTTAATAAATGCAATTATGGATAAAAAGGCAACTGTTAACAATTCTCTTGCAGATATAGGATTATAAGTTATCAGTTAATATAATTTCATATAATTTTCATACTTACTAAAATTCATTTTTACTTTTTTAGTTAGTTTGAAAACCGCGTAAAAATGGAATAATAAATCTGTATGCTCAAATGAGCAAATAAATACTGTCTTTGTCGGATATTAAATTAGAGAAAAACCCCTTAAAATGTAAATAATCAGGCAGGGAGTATAGAAATGTCGATAAGTTTTAGCGGAATTGGTTCCGGCTTACCTATTGATGATTGGATAAACGCTCTAATTGCAGCGGAACGTCCTTCCGTTGATAAACTTTACACTAAGCAAAGCCAGATACAGACTTCAAAAACCGTTCTTAACACGGTTGAAGGCAAGTTCTCTTCCCTGAGAAGCTATATTGAAACTATAACTGATTCTAACGTAGCTTCGAGTTTTGATTTGTTTTCAAAAAGATCCGCGTCAAGTTCAGATACTTCGATTGCAACTGCAACGGCTTCAAACGGAGCTGCGGTTCAAAATATATCATTAAAAATTACTAACCTTGCTACTGCAACAAAAGCATACAGCACCGATACAATCTCAGACACCGTTACCTCAGCAACCAAAGTCAGTGAATTAGGTAATAATTCAGGAACGGAAGGTGTTTTTAGCATTTTTGTAAACGGAGTCAAACACGAATTTGAAGTTGAGGACGAAAATACAACCCTGGGTGACGTAGCACAGCAAATCAATGATGCTGCAATAGGACTGACTGCAGGCGTTGATGCCGAAGGTAAATTTTTTATACAATATGACAATGCAACCGTAACTGATTTTAGAATGGGCTCTAATGGAGATACAAGTAACTTTTTAAATGTTACCCAATTAACAACCGCTGTTGGCGTTGAATCGGGAGATCCGGTGCAAACCACTTATTCCAGCATAAATCCGCTAAGCGGCATAAAAACTTCAGGTACAATCGTCGGAGCTTCTGCTACGGCTAACTTGAAAGAAACAGTTACGGCGGGAACTTTTACCATAGGCAAAGCGCAATTTACCATTGATGAAAATACTTCCCTTGACGGACTGATTGCGGAAATCAACAGCGATACAGATGCCGGTGTTACGGTTCAATATGACCTGCGTTCAAATAAACTAGTAATGACATCAAAAACCGCCGGTAATACTGCAATAAATCTTGAAGATGCGACAAATGCTCCTACTGAAAATACAAGTAATTTCTTAACAGCTATGGGGCTTGTAGGAGCTGACGGAAACAGCCTTGCCTGCCAACAGGCTACTATGGGTACCAATGCCGTTGTTGAAATTAACGGAACTACAATAACGGCTGCCACAAATTCATTAACCGGTGATATTACAGGATTTAACGGAGTGACAATTAATCTTCTCAAAGAAACAGAAGAAGATGAAACAACAACCATAAGCGTTAATCAGGATACATCTTCATTAACTTCTGCAATGAGTAATTTCATAAGTAAATTCAATGATATTGTTAATGAAATCACTAAGGATACAGCTTCAACCGGTTCTTTAAAAAATGAGTATTCTCTATTAAGCCTTAAAAGCTCCATTAGGCAAACGGTTACCGGTGCTGTAAATGGGCTAAGTACTTATGACAGTTTAGCAATGATAGGAATTTCAACAGGTTCAGTCGGAACCAGCATATCAACAAGCACTTCAAATCTGAATTTCGATCAGGCTAAATTCCTTGATGCATTATCTAAAAACCCCAACGAGGTGAGGGCATTATTGGTTGGCGATTCATCAAGAGGTATAACGGGTATTCTTCAACAACTCGAATCGAAAGTTGAAAGTGCTCTTGACATTGAAAACGGCTATTTCGCTTCAAGAGAATCATCCATGGAAAGAATGATAACAGATTTGAACAAATCAATAGAAAAAGGCGAAAAAAGACTTGAAGATGAACGAAAAAGGCTCGTTCAGCAGTTTTCCTATATGGACAATATGATAAGTCAGCTGCAATCCCAAAGCAGTGCTTTGTTCGGATAATCAGAAAACTAAAGAACTTTTTAAAAAAGAGCTGGCTTGTATCGGCTCTTTTTTTGTAGCAGGAATAAAATTTTCAGCATTTTCTAATGGTGTACCATTAAATAATATTGTATTATCATTAATATATAGCAAATTTAATATTTAAAGATTGAGGTTTCAAATGCTCATAGTAATGCGTGCTGATGCCACGCAGGATCAAATAACTCAAATTCAGGTTTTCATAGAATCTAAAGGCTTTGTAGCTCATATTTCCAAAGGCGAAATAAATACCGTTATCGGCGCAGTAGGCGGTAAAACCATTGACACAAGAAATATTGAGCTTATGGACGGTGTTCAGGAAGTAATTAAAATTACATCCAGTTATAAGCTTGCAAGCAGAACATTTAAAAATGCCGATACGGTTATTGATATTAAGGGAGTTAAAATCGGCGGGGAAAAAATTGCCGTTATAGCAGGTCCCTGTACAGTCGAGTCACTTGAACAAATGGAAAAAACAGCTGAAAAACTCAAACCTCTCGGTGTTAAACTTTTAAGAGGCGGAGCCTACAAGCCAAGGACTTCGCCATACAGTTTTCAGGGACTTGGAGAAGAAGGACTTAAAATTTTAAGGCAGGTTGCTGATAAATACGGCATGCTTACCGTTTCGGAAATTATGGAAATATCTCAGCTTCCTTTGTTTCTCAAGTACGTTGATATTTTTCAAATCGGCGCAAGAAACATGCAGAACTTCAATCTTCTAAAGGAACTGGGATACACAAATAAGCCCATACTCTTAAAAAGAGGGCTTTCAGCTACCATTGAAGAACTTTTAATGTCTGCTGAATATATTATGTCCGGCGGGAACAAAGATGTTATTCTTTGCGAACGCGGAATAAGGACTTTTGAAAACTCTACCCGCAATACGCTTGATATTTCTGCAATACCGGTTATCAAAAAAATAAGCCATTTGCCTATTATTGTCGATCCAAGCCACGGTACGGGTCTGCGCGACAAAGTAGCTCCGATGTCAAGAGCGGCAATTGCGGCAGGAGCGGACGGAGTAATGATAGAAGTACATCACCAACCGGAAAAAGCTCTCTGTGACGGTGCACAATCTTTGTACCCGGAACAGTTTGCCGAACTTATGGAAGATTTAAAAGTTATAGCACCGGTTGTTAAGAAAAAAGTTTAGCAGTAGGCGTTTGAATATAATTTTTGGTTTCTAACAAAGAAATCATATTGTTTATGGTCTGTTTTGTATTGTCGTCAAGAGATTTATCTTCATCTATATTTTTTCTCATAAACAAAATGAGACCAAGTCTTCTGTCCATATCCGTCCTCAGTCCGGTATATCCCAGCATTGAAAATGCATCTCTTCTTATGACCTGATCTTCTTCAGTGTTTGAAGCAAGTCCTTTATAAAAATCCGTAACAATTTTAGCCGACTCATCAGATTTTTCGCCGGAACTCATAATTTCTTCCGCAAACTTGTCAATTGTATCGAGCAGTCTTAATTTTGACGATTTTGAACTTTGGGTATCATATATTGAGGAATAAGTCTTAAAATTTGACAATAAAAGACCTTCTTCTTTGACACCAAAAGAAAAACTTACTCTGTTTTTGTTTTGTATTTTTAATCCGATAGTATTTACAGGAATGATTCTCATTTTTACCTCGCTACAAATTACAAAAATTTAAAAACGCGATAGTTTAAAAACATGACACCTAAAGCAAACAAATCTTTTATTTTTTTACAAAAAATTTACAAAAATCATATTAAATAAGCTTTTTTATAAAATAGTCCCGCTGTTAAGCATGCCAGCAACAAAAACGGGAGCCACGCAGAAAGGACGGCATTAATAGTTCCGGCTTCGCCTAGCGACAGAAAGAAAGCTCTTGCTATGTAAAAAAGGAAAATGATAAGAATACTGTAAACGTAGCCTTTATTAAATCTTGACCTCGGGGGATTTATTGCAAGCGGTACGCCGATTATGGCAACAAGAATTGAAGTTAGGGGCAAGGCAAATTTTTCATTCAGCTGAATTAAGGCATTATTAACGTTGATATTGCCGGCAGGGCTTTGTTTGTTTTTTATGTATTTTATTAAGCCGTAAAAATTCAGTTCCTTAATTGTATTGTCTTTCTTTTTTTGTGAAAAATGGTACCTATTGAACAATTTCAACTTATTAAACACTGCCGTGTTGAGTACCTTACCTAAATTCGAAATTGTATAAACCGAACCCTCCTTAAACTGCCAATAATCGGGTGTCGTTTCAGCATATTTTGACTGAATAATTTGGATAACATTTTGTTTAGAAACATCCAAAACAGTTATGCCTTCCAGTGTTTTATTTCTGTATTTGTCAACGTAAAATAGCCTCCTTAAGCTGCCGTTTCTGTTTAATTCTTTTATGGAAAAAGTTTCTCTGCCTTTAGGTACGTTTTTTTGAGCCAGAGCCCATATAGTTACGTTCCGTGCCTGATAATTGGCTGTTGGTACAACATATTCGTTTATAAAAAAGCTTAAAACAGCGGTTGATATGCCGAAAATCAAAACAGGCAGAGCCAGTCTGCTTATACTTATGCCGCAGGCTCTCATAACGGTAATTTCGGAATTATTGTTAAGTCTGTTAAAAGTGTAAACCGTTGCCATCATAACCGCTAAAGGAATGGTAAAAACAACTATAAAGGGAAGTTTCAGTACTATCAGAAGAAAGGCTATCTTAAAAGGAATTCCGTATGCGGTTATTTGTTTGACGAGGGTTAAAAAAGCGTCGGAGGCAAACATTATCGATGTAAAAATAACAACGCCCAAAAGAAAAAATTCTATCAATTGTTGGAAAATGTATTTATCAATTAGCCTGATTTCCAGCATATTTTGTTTCATATTTTAGTAGCCTTTATTTAATTCGAACTTGTGCTAAAATCTGTATAATATAAATTTTGTCACAAACTAATTTAATGGGAGATATTTTTTATGTCAAATGCTTTAGAAGTAACGGATGCAACATTTGAACAGGAAGTAAAACAATCGTCAATACCTGTCCTTGTTGATTTCTGGGCTCCATGGTGCGGACCATGCAGGAGAATAGCTCCGATTATTGATGAAATTGCGGAAGAATATAAAGGCAGAATTAAAGTTGCAAAACTTAATACTGATGATAATATTAAAACTGCTCAAGAATACAGCATCAGCGGAATTCCAAGTCTTCTGATTTTCAAAAACGGCGAACCGGTTGAAAGGCTAGTCGGTCTCCTTCAGAAATCATCTCTTGAAAGCAGCATAGAGAAGTTTATTTAAGGTTTTTACACAAAGAGCCCTGCCGTTACGGCAGGGCTCTTTGTGTAAAGATTTCTTGCGAAAAATAATTTTATTTGTCTTTATTTTTGATAGCAATTTTATAAATCCGGGGTTTTTATCTAATTAAGTATCATTTTTAAAAGAATTTATAATGTTAAAAATTTTTAGTTTAAAAACTTTTGATAAACAAGCTTTTGGTAAGCAAAAAAGTACTATTAGCAGAAATAATACCTTTAAGAATACTCAAGTAAGCGAATACATAAAACCACTCCGAATAAATAACAAGCCAAAAATATCTTTCGGTAAGAGGCTAGCAAGGTTTGTCAAAATGGTCGAACTGGAAGTCAGTACCAAATGCGATCTTAATTGTTCCTATTGTCCTGTTTCACTTGAACCAAAGAAGATACCTCAGCAAATTATGCCGACAAAAATATTCGGTAAAATTTTAGGGGATTTACAATCAATAGAATATACTGAGGCAATAGCTTTTCACCGTTACGGTGAACCTCTTTTGATAAAGGTAGAAAATTTTATAAGGGCAACAAAAAAAGCTTTGCCTGATGTTACAACAGAACTCTTTACAAACGGAACGTTACTTACAAAAGGAAGGTTAAAAGCACTTCATTCAAGCGGTATTGATAAAATAATAGTAACACAGCATACCCCAACAGGCTTTATTGACACTCTTAGCGGTATTCCCGATGTATTATTGGAAAATGTTTACGTTAGGTACGGCGATGAGTTAATACTGAATAACAGAGCCGGAGCGCTGCCAAATATAACGCGTTCAGCCGATTTGTCAAACGAACCTTGTCTGAGACCAACCGGAGCAATGACTGTAGATATTGGCGGAAATGTAATTGTGTGTGTAGATGATTACCACAAAAAATTAAATATGGGTAATATAAGTCGGATGTCAATTGAACAAATATGGCAGTCTGAAGAATATGTAAAAATTAGAGAGCTTCTTTCAATGGGGAAGAGAGATTTTGTTGATCCTTGCAAATATTGCAGCAGAGGACCGACGACGTTTATGGCTTCTATTCCCAATCTTAAAGAACTGACTGACGCTCGATACAGAAAAAAATTATTATTAACAACAGGGGATGCTCATGTTCACCTTTGGTAATTCATAATTTTATTTTGCGGGTAATTATAGTATGATTTATATATATTTAGGTAACAATGTCAATTAAGAACAATGACTAAAATCAATCAAATAAAACTTAGAAATTTTTATATCGGTGGCAACGAACTTGTAATTATTGCAGGTCCCTGCGTAATTGAAGAAGATACTTCAATCATCTTTAAAATTGCCGAAAAAATGAAAGAAGTTGCGGAAGAATTAAAATTGCCTTATGTATTCAAAGCCTCTTTCGACAAAGCAAACAGGACTTCGATTGATTCATACAGAGGTGGAGGCATTGAAAAAGGACTAAAATTAATCCGGCAGGTGAAAGAAAAATTCGATGTTCCTGTTTTGACTGATATTCATTCAGCGGAACAGGCGCAAGCTGCCGCTGAAGTTGCTGACATTCTTCAGATACCTGCATTTTTATGCAGACAGACAGATTTACTTGTAGCGGCGGCAAAAACCGGCAAAATTATAAACATAAAAAAAGGGCAGTTTCTTGCTCCGCAGGAAATAGTAAATTCCGCCAAAAAAGTCACCAAAAGCGGAAATGATAAAGTCTTCATAACCGAAAGAGGGACTACATTCGGCTATAACAATCTTGTTGTTGATATGAGGTCTGTCCAAATAATACAAGGCTTCGGTTATCCTTTAATTTTTGATGCTACACACAGTGTCCAGCTTCCGGGCGGTGGCGGGAACTGTTCTTCAGGACAGCGGGAATATGTTGAAACTCTTGCAAGAGCAGCTGTTGCTGCCGGATGCAAAGGTTTATTTTTTGAAGTCCATCCCAACCCTGATGAATCTCCTTGCGATGGTCCGAATATGATTTCTCTTGAAAATATAGCGGGTATTTTAAAAACCTGCAAAGAAATTTTTGAAGTGGTTAAGAATTAAGGTTTTAATTAACTTTGTTAATAATTTTTCCGTCTAAAAATCCATGAATGTTTTTCGCGGTAGTAGCCAAAATTCTTTCGATTGCTTCCTTAGTATCAAACGCTACGTGAGGAGTAACGACCACATTGGGCATGTCGAGGAGTTTATGGTTGATGAGAGTTTTTTGCAGACATTCCTGATTAATGCAGTCAATTTTTCCGAATAAATGATCTTCCTGCATAATGAGATTTTCACATTCCAGCACATCCAGTCCTGCTCCTGCAACGATTTTATTTTTTAAAGCTCGATAGAGGGCTTCTGTGTCAACGACTTCGCCTCTTGCGGTGTTGATAATAATCACGCCTTTTTTCATTTTATTAAAAGCATCGTCATTTATCATATGGTGGGTTTGTTTGTTTGCCGGACAGTGTAGAGTAATAATATCAGCTTCTTTATAAAGCTCATCTAAAGTTAAATACTTAACGCCAAGCTTTTCAACAAGTTCCTTATTTTGGAAGGGGTCAAAAGCCAGAACTTTCATTCCGAAGCCGCAGGCTATGCTTGCGGCATGACAGCCGATTGCTCCGGTACCTATTATTCCTATTGTTTTTCCGAATAAATCTGTTCCTACATATCCCTGCACATTTACTATGCCTTCTTTGAGTTTTTGATTTGCGTCAATAACTTTTCGGGTGACATTCAGAAGCAGTGCAAAGGCAAACTCCGCAACCGTGCAGTCGCCGTAGCTCGGGACGTTAACAACGGCAATATTGTTTTGCTTGCAGTATTCAATGTCAATATGGTTAAAACCGGTTGAGCGAGTGCTTACCATTTTTAAATTTTTAAATTTTGCAAGGTTGTCGTTCGACATTTTGGAAGTGGTAAAGACAGAGATAACTTCTGCATCTTTAATTTTTTCATAATTTTTTTCGAAATTATCGTCAAAAGTATCTTTAATAAAAATAAATTCGGCGTTTTCAGGTTCATTAGCTTTTAAAAATTTATAATCCTGCTCTTTGACGTCAAAGAATGCTATTTTAATTTTATTATTCATAATCACTCCTCCTGTTGGGATTTTATTCCATTTAGCATTATAAGCTATTTATCTTCAGTTTAGCTTATTTTTAATTATATATTTATAAATTCTGCAAAAACTGTTTAACTCTGTTTTAGTTATAATTAAGAAACACTTTGTAAAATTTAAACGGTTTCTATTTAAATAAGAAATTTTTCTTTTAAAATTACTTGTAAGAGACACATTAATTAGGGAAAAAATTATGATTATTGAATCGGTATCCACATCCGCAGTGAAATTAAGTTTTGACACCCAAAAAGAAAATCTTTATCTGGGGGATTTTGTTAAAATATTTGACAATAAAAAGTCAGGCTTTCTTGCTCAGGTTTTAAAAGTTGAAAGCGATAAGGAAACACCGACCATAAACACGGCACTTGCAAGAATTTTAATGACGATGAATTCTGATAAGAAGCTGACGCAGTGGACGGGAAGGTCTCCATCGAAGAATCTCAAAGCTGAAAAATTACAAAACAAAGAACTTTTGGAGATTATTAACGCCGATAACCCACAGCAAAAAATTTCACTCGGAACGCTCAGAAATGATTCCTCTTCAAGACTTTATTTTGAAATTCCCAAATTAAACGGTTTATCAGCTGTTTTTTCGGATTTTTCACAGGATAAAGTTACAATAGCAGAGCTTTTTGCCATTCAATTGAATCAAAATAATCAGAGAGTTGTTATTTTTGATTTAAAAGGCAATTTTTCCAATATTGCAGATGCCGCCAAGTTAACGGCAGGAGTTAATTTTAAACTTCCTTTGGATTATTGGGGAATTGAGAGTCTTTATAATAATTCACTCTCAGGTATTTCTACCGAAACAAGAGCATCCATCGAAGATATTTTTTCGGAAGTTCAGGATTATGCAAAAACATGTGATGAAGGTTTTATACCTTTTTCCAAGTTTAAAAATGTCGTTGATGAAGAATATCAGGAGAATAAAATTCCCGAGCTGGCTTTGTTAAAAAATAAGCTCTCAAAAATTCAGAATGAAAACATATTTGCCGACAGCGAAATTGAATTTGAGTCTTTAAGGCTTTCAGCAGACAACAATAACCTAACGATATTTGATTTAAGCTCTGTACCTAACATCTGGCATAAAGATTTTATCGGATATGTTTTGAATACCTGTACGCAAGCACTCCAAAAACCGATGTATATAATAATGGAAGTCAGCGAACCCGCCTTTGATTTTAATGTGATTGATAAAATTTCCGTCGGAGGGCTTAAAAAGAAAATATATCCGCTTCTTTTAGTTGATTACAACTCAAAATACGCTGATTATGTGCTCTCATATGCCCAAAATCTTATTTTATGCCCTCATGGCATAAATTCAAAGAAATTTGCCAATTTTGACCTGACATTCTCAAGGATAAATTCAAATTCAATAGTATTTTACGGAGATTTCACTTCCAATCTGCCGATAGTCGGACAAATAGACGAACTTACCGGAATGGAAGAATATTTTGAGGATGATTTAGAAGCGGATTTCGATAATTCTGAAAGTTATCCTGTTCTTCAGGAAAAAGAAGAAGAATATGAAGAATATGAAGAACAATCTTATCAGCCTTTGGAAGAAGGAAAAGAAGTTATTGAAGCCGATATTAAAGAAGAACCGGAAGTCCTTTCGGTAGAAGATGAAGAATATGATGATATCTTGTACGAAGAAATCTTAGAAAAGACTGATGAATATTCATATCTTGAAGAGGAAACAGAAGAAGTAACAAAAGAAGCCGAACAGGAAATATCTTATCAGGAAGAAATGGATGAACCTGAAGAAATAGTACAGCCTAAAAAAAGAGCTTCAAAAAAGGATGCCGCTCAGGAAGAGCTGCCGGTAGCCGATATTCCGGTTTATAAAACCCCATCAGCCGAAGAAACCGAGGAAGCTCAAACATCTGATTTGTCTGAAGGCGATATGGTTCAGCATTCTAAGTATGGCAAAGGGGAAATTAAAAAAATAATAGGCTACGGTAATAAAAAGCTGTATTCAATACAATTTGAAAATATAGGCAGAAGATTGCTTGATCCCCAACTGGCATCGTTGGATAAAATCTGAAAAACCGATAACATGGAAAGGTAAATGTTATGATTTGCCCTCGCTGCAGAGGAGAAAATACTGAAGATGCCGTAAGATGCAATGAATGCGGTTTGAAACTTAAAATCAGCTGCCCCAAGTGCAAGAATTTAAATGTGATAGGAAATAAAAACTGCAGCAGCTGCGGATTAAGGCTTATTTCTGTATGTCCTTCCTGTAAAACGGTTAATTCTCCCCGTGAAAAATTCTGCAGGAAATGCGGGTTTGAACTTTTACTTCAATGCCCGAACTGTATGGCTGTTAATTCTTCCAAAAATTTAAAATGCCTTAAATGCGAACAGGATTTGACCGGGGTTGCAAAAAAAAGAGTTGAAAAAGTTCCTTTCAGGGAGCAAGTTTCGGGACTAAACCAGGTTAATCTTAATTTATGGGCTGTTCTGGGCGCGGAGCTATTAAATTTGACCTCACTTCAAGCTAAGCTTAACCCTGAAATACTGGAAAAACTAAAACGGAATTTCTATAATACCGTTGCCAAAGCCGCGAAAGAAAACGGCATTAAAGCCATAAAAATAAACGAAAAATTAATGCTAATCGAGTTTAAAAGGGAAGACAGTTCTACCCTGTCGTGCGCAAAAGCAGTAAATTCCGCGACGAAAATTATCAATGACATTAATGAAATTAATTACAAACTGGCTAAAAATTTCAATATTAAACTCAAAGTAAAAGTAGGAATTTCGTTAATTAAGGGCAAAGAAAAAAATTACTTTGCCAAAAATGAAAGATTAGCTGCAAAAGCAGGTGAAATAGTAATAAGTGCCGGAATTTTTGATTTTGTCAAAGATTTCTTCAAATTCGATCACTTTACTTTTACAAACCAAGAGAAAGAAAAAAACCCGTATTTTAGGGTTGCGGCAGCTAAACCTACGGCAAATCCGATTGAGAAGAAAAAAGAGGCTAAAAGCGATATAGAGCCATTAACAAAAATTGAAGAAACAGAACCGTCTGTTAGCGTTGAAGAAATAGAAATTGAAGAGGTTGAGAAAATACCTGAAACAATTTCTGATACCCTTAAGGAGCAGGACGAAATTGAAGAGATAAAACTTGAGCCTGACAAAACAGAACAATTTGAAGAAAAAACTGAAGATGAAGAAAAACAATCAGAACAGCACTCTCCAAAAGAAACTGAAATTGAAATTATTAATGCAAATCAAAAAGAAACTACGGATTTGCTTGTAGGCTTAATTAAGCAGGAAACCGGCTCTCTAATTTCCGTATTCGGTCCGGAAGGCATAGGGAAATCTTCCGCTGTCGCTTTTGCAAAGAAAGAAATACCTGATGACAATTATATTTGGCTGGTAGGCTTATGCGAACCGGTTAACAGGCTGGTTCCTTTCGCATATTTCAGAGATGTTTTGAAAACCCTGTTTAATCTTCCTTCTATTATAGTTAACCTTGAGGAATCTCATAAAGAGGTATCTAATATTCTTGATATACTAGGCATTAGAGATAAACACTCGGAAAAAGTCCTTTCACTATTGTTATTTCAGGAGAACCTTTCCGAAGATGCTTCTCAAATATTTATAAACAGGAGATTTGTTTTTGACGGTCTTACTCAAATTCTGAGAGCGTTGAATAACAGGGGCAAAATAGTTTTACTGGTTGAGGACATAGAATATATAGACAGCGCTTCATTGGATTTTATCAATTTTGTGGCTAAGTCAGGTTTTTTGGGAGCTGGAAACAGTATTATAATTACTCATTCTGCAGCCTTAAACCCGAAAATTCTCCCGTTAATAAACTTAAATTCCGAATCAACCGTAAAAATCAACTTAACTCCTATGAATGACGCGGAAATGGACGGGATACTTCTGAAAATGTTCAACAATCAGGAAGTCATCCCCTGGAAATATAAAGAGAAACTGCTTCAAATCGCAAAAGGAAATCCTCTCTACCTTGAACAGACAGTAATGTTGTTGTTTGAATCAGGGGTAATATATGCACAAGAAGACAAATTATATTTTAAAGAAATTAACGGCAGTTTTAGCCTTTCCGAAAATATTGAGGATATTATAAGAGGCAGAATTAATGTGATCTCTGAAACTAACGAAAGCAATCTTTTCATAATGCGTTTGGCATGTTTGCTCGGGCAAAAATTCATTCCGGGACTTATCCAGAAAATTCTGGACATGCCAAATGAAGAATTTTCTGAACTGATGCAGCGTCTTGTAAATTTTGGAATATTTTCCATAACCGACAGATACAACTTGAGATTTAAGCATAAATCCTTATGGGAAACTGTTTACAAGTATTCTTTTTCTGAAGAAGACAAGATACAAAATCATAAAATGACTTTCGAAGTATTGAAAAACTTTTCGAGATCAAGCGGAGTTAACATTGCAATGCACGCTGAAATAGCCGGTTTATATAAAGATGCCTTCGGCTATTGGGGTTTAGGTTCAATCGAAGCAATTTCTTTGGGTGATGCTGAAGCATACACCGAATGTCAAAAACGTGTGCTGGCTTTGCTTGAAAAAGTCGAGGATTTAGGAGCCGATGTTGACAAAGAAAAGCTAAGGTCATCCATATATGAACAACTGGGTTTAATAAATTATCAATCAAATCCTTATGAGGCACTGAAATGTCTTTCAAATGCCATAGTTTATAAAGAGAACAAAAAAGAAGATGCCAGAGTTATAAATCTTGCAGGATTTCTTTCAAAGAGCTGTGAGCTTTTAGGTAATTATTCCGGTGTAGTTGAATGTTCCGATAAAGCATTATCAAAAATTGACAGGTCTCAAATGCCTTTTGAAACCGCAATATTAAAATATTGTAAACTCGAAGCCCTGTTTGCTCTTGGAAGATTTGACGAAGTGATAATGTTGTCCAAAATTGATATAATTCCGGTCATTAAACAATTTGCATCGAGAAACAGGACTGTATCGGGTTTGACACCGGAAGAAATCAATTATATTTTGTCGGATGCAAGATTGATTTATTACAGTGCATCGGGTCTCAAAGGAAATAAAGATATTGTTCCCGAAATAGATGACCTTATAAATATTGCTTCAGTTCAGGGGCTTACGTCTATCGAAGCTCGAGCAAACGCAGTTAAACAGTTTTTAGAGATAATTCAAGGCAAGGGACAAACTAAAACAAACGAAATCGAAAAAATTAACAAACTTGCGCTTAATTTGGCAGAACCTGAAATAATACATCTTTATGCCGGAATGCTCAGGAGTATTTTGCTTTTGATTGAGGGAAAAACGGAAGAATTTGCAATGACTGCGGATGCTCTTTTAAGACTGGCTGAAATATCCAAGGAATTTAACTTCCAATGTATAATTAAATTTTTAGTAGGCAAGGTGTTTTTTGATAGAGGAGAAACGGCAAAAGCAAGGTCAATCTATTATGAACTTCTTGACTATTGTTCACAGACCAAACTGGCTTTGCCGATGCTTATAGGCTGGTATTTTTGTTCCAAGCTTGAAATAAAGACGGGCAATATTGAAAAAGCATCCGAAATAATTGAAAAAGCTCTCGAAGTGTCTAAAAAACCGGAAATAAACAATAACATAATGTCTGCTTTGTTCTTTGAACTGATTTCCGAGATAAAATTGCTTAAGGGCGATTTTGAAGGAGCGGGCATATATTTGGATCAGGCATTAAAACTGGCGGACAAAGACGAAATGCTCTTATTAAAAGCAAGATTTAATTTATCTTACGGAAAAATTTATCAGGAAGTTGCCGTGAATTTTGAAGAAAACAGGCAACAGGCAGTCAATGCATCTTTCAGTTATTTAAATAATTCTTTAAAGTTAGCTCAAGAAATCAATAATCAGCTTCTTATAAAAGAAGCCGCAAAAACTATACATGATTTAACGGCTTTCTGTAAGCTGTCCGGCATAGAAGTATAATTTTGTTTGTTTATTTAATTCTATATTAAGGGAATGGTGACAAATAGTTAAAAAGCTCATTTTTTTATTCGTCAACAGTCCCGTTAAAATTCAGTTACAATTTAAAAGTTTCATGTTGAAAAACTTGTTAATTAAGTTTATTATGTATGTAATTTAATTTCAGAAGAGACATTATGGCAGCGGCAATAACGGGCAAAACTCCGGAAGAGATGCAAAAACTTGGCGGCAAGTTGATTTCAGAGATTGATGCTATTGATACTAAAGTTGTTAAAGAAATTGAAACCAAATTATTTGAAATATTAGAAGAAGACAAAAAACTGGCAAAGCCGGTTTTTATTTTTATTGATGAGAAAGCTGTTTCAAAAACAGCTTATTTTTTGGCGAAATGTATAAGAAGACCGGTTGCAATAGGTATAGCAGGCGAGACTGCAAGCGGAAAATCAACTTTTACATATGACGTAATTGAAGCTTTGACCGAATTGCAGAATTTTCTTGAAGAAGAAAATATAATCACCCGAATAAACACCGATGACTATTACTATGACAGATCGGACAGAGTGAAAGAAGCAGGCGGTTTTGCACAATTTGCAAAGAATTATGATTTTGATGTTCCGGAAGCATTTGAACTTGAACTTCTTACGCATCACCTTGAGCAGTTGGTTCTCGGCAATTCCGTAATGCTTCCCAAATACGACATGAGCGGTACTGCAATCAGGTTTGACAATCATACTCCTGCAAATCCAGCACCGCTAGTTATTACCGAAGGATTATTTAATTTGACGGACAAAGTAAAACACGTTTTTGATTTCTGCATTTATGTCGATGTTTCGCGGCAAGTTCAAAAAGAGCGCTGGTACAGAAGGGCTGCAGAAAGAAATCTCGGCGATGCTGCTCATAATGTATATAATAATGCCGTTGAAAAAGCCGAAATCCATATAAGACCGTCAATGGAAAACGCCGATATTATCATTAGCGGCGAAGCAGAAAGAGAAGATTACAAAAACGTCATTTATAAACTTATCGAAATTTATAAAGATTTATTACTTTTCGAATTTGCCATAAAATAGTTTTATATAACAGGCAAATTTCGAAATGACCTTAACGATATTTTCAGGAACATTTGATCCCGTGCATAATGCCCATTTAATTATTGCAGAGGGAGTAAGAGATGCTTTGCGAGAAGAGAAGCTCTATTTTATTCCTGCTTTTAATCCTCCGCACGGTAAATTCCCTTCAGCAAATGCAGCTCACAGAATGGAAATGCTTAAGCTGGCTCTTGAAAATAATGAGAATTTTGAAATAAACGATATTGAATACAGATTAGGCAGTACTTCTTATTCCTACAAAACCGTTTTGGCGCTGAAAAAGGAAAAAAGAATTAGTGAAAAAATCAATTTTATAATTGGCTCGGATGCTTTTAAACTTATAGACAGCTGGTTTGAAGTTTCAAAATTAGCTAAGGAAGCTAAATTTATTATTGTTCCAAGGCATGAAAATTTTTCCGAACGAGAGCTTTTTAAAGAAGTTAAGCTAAAAGGTTTTGATTATGAAGTAATAAAAACTCCGTTTATTGAGATTTCATCATCTGATATCAGAGAACGTGTCGGGCAGAAAAAATCAATTAAGTATCTTGTGCCTGAGAAGGTAGAGAGATATATTTATGAAAACGGCATTTACGAAAAGGGAAGAAATGAATTATAACACTGAAGAAATAAAAGTCTGGCTTCAAAACAGGCTCAGCGAAGAAAGATATTTGCATTCATTGGGCAGTGCTCAAATGGCAGTTTATCTTGCCGAAAAATTTAACGCCGATGTTGAAAAAGCCGAAATTGCTGCTCTGGTGCATGACAATTCAAAATGTTTATCAGACGAAGAATTGATAAAAATAGTGCAGGACAACAATATTGAAATTACCGAAACGGAAAAAATCAGCAGAAAAACTTTGCATGCACCGGTTAGTGCTTTTATAGCCGAGAAAGAACTTGGTATTACAGATGCTGACCTATTAAATTCCGTCAGATATCATACTCTGGGGCGTTTGAATATGTCTTTGCTTGAGCAAATAGTATTTATATCGGACAAAATCGAACCAAATACAAGGGATGAAAAGTTCTCTCAAAAAGTGCTTTCAAAAATTGAAGGAGCGGAGAATCTTAATAGAGCGTTGCTTCTCTGTTACAAAGAAACAATCAAGAGCCTGCTGAAAAGAAAATTATATATCAATTCTCAGACCATAGATGTTTGGAATGATTTAATTTTGAAGCTGAAAAATGAATAGATTGGAACATTTCCGAAATATTTAAAGGCGGCTGTTTATCAGCCGCCTTTAAGGTGTTGAGAATATATAGGTTTGTGGGTTTTACTAATGTCACTTTTTAAAAATCAAAAATGTCCTGTAAGAAAGATTTTTTATGGTGTTTTCTGTCTCCGTGATGACCGTAATGGCTGTCTTCATAAGAATGTTTATGAGACTGGTGTTTGTAATCATCTTTATAAACCGGATTTTGAGGTAAGTTCCCGTATTCTTTAGCGGATCTTTCAATTATTTTTTCCAACTCACCTCTGTCAAGCCAAATTCCTCTGCACTCGGGGCAATAATCAATTTCGACGCCTTGTTTGTCTGTCATCAACAAATTAACATTGCAATGCGGACATTTCATAATTATTCTCCTTTAAGCTCTCTCTTAATCTATGACTACTTATCTTATATGGGATATTAACATATTATAAAAGAATAATATGTTAATCTGATAGATTAAGCAATAAAAACTTTTTTAACAAATTCAAATTAAATATGCCAGGCTAAAAGCAAATCACTGATTATATGAATTGTTTCCGGTTCTGCTGAATAAGTAAGCATTTGAAACTGAAGAGCAGTTTGCATTACTTTAGTAATGTTTTTATTTTTCAATTTGTAATAAACATGTTTTCCGGCTTTTCTCTCTTCAACAACAGAATTGAATTTAAGCAGTTTCAAATGTTGAGAGGTTCTTGATTGACTAATTCCCATAGTCGTATGCAGCTCATTTACGTCCATTTCTTTGTCTTTAAGTAAGTTTATTATTTGAATTCTGTCGGGATGGGACAAAACATCAAACAAATCAACAATTGACTTAATGACTTTATTCATTTGTTTTTTGGGCATAGAGAAAACCTTTAAACATATTAATATGCAATAATATATTATTTTAAAAAAAATTACAACTTTGTTTAGAGGATACCGAAAATAAAATTTTGCCGGAGCTTCTATTGCTTCCGTTCAATATTTGAGGTATTTTGTAATTACATATTAATTCTTTATAATACGTCGTTTATTGATTACGAGGAGATTAAAACGTGAGTTCACTTGATGCAATATTAATACCCGTTGTTCATTTTATAGAACATACAATAACCGAAATGGGCGCTTTTGGTGTTGTTTGTTTAATGGCAATAGAATCTTGCAACATTCCGCTACCCAGCGAAGCAATTTTGCCTTTTGCTGGATATTTGGTGAGTAAAGGGGTTTTCAGTATTCACACCGCTGCTTTTGCAGGGGCAATAGGCTGTGTTGTAGGCTCAATTCCCTCATATTATATGGGGTATTACGGTGGAAGACCTTTTGTCGAAAAATACGGCAAGTGGTTTTTAGTAAGCAGAAAAGATTTGGAAACTGCCGATAAATGGTCGGCAAAATACGGTGATTGGGCATTCTTCATTTGCAGAATGCTGCCTGTCGTCAGGACATTTATTTCTTTGCCTGCAGGGATTTTAAGAGCCAATTACTGGAAATTTATCACTTTCACATTCATCGGCTCTTTGGTATGGAGTTATTTTCTGGTATATGTAGGAGTAAAACTCGGTCAGCACCGTGAAGCGTTCAAAGCAATCTGGCATCAGTTTGATTATGCCATAGTTGCAATTGTATTAGTTCTCGGAATTCTTTATATTTACAGACATATCAAACATTTAAAAGAGTCATAATCAGGCTTTTATGTTCAATCTTCCGCCTAAACTGCCGTTGACTGCGCTTTTCCCTAAAGCTCCGAACGGCAAGGGACTTAGACCGTTTCTGTAATTTTCTCTGGCAACAGGGATAAAAGTCTCGTCTATTGCTCCGGGACCGTATTTTTGGGTTAAAACAGGCTGGGTTTCCTTTAATTCGGATAACCTTTGACTTGGAGCAAGACCGCTTTGCTCTGTCAGTTTTGATACATATTGTGTCATTCCTAAAAACGGAATTCTGTTAATATCCATAAATAATTACCCTGTAAGCGAGTGTATCTATATATATTAAAACATTTGCTTTGCATAAATGAACATTTTGGAAACAAATCTTATAAAAAATTAACATATTATAAAATATTAATATATTCTGCATATGTATAAAAAAACATATTGAATTAAAAGTCTTTCAAATAAAATGTGTTTTCTAATCAGTTCTTTTTTGCAATACTGTTAATATAAATAATTTTAAACTCATCCATACGAGACCGCTTTGAATACAAAAGAAAAAATCAAAATCCTCATTGTTGAGGACCATACGCTTACCAGATTTGGACTGAAAACCGCTTTTGGAGCATATGAAAATGCTTGTATAGTCGGAGAAGCAAATAACGGCGAAACGGGTATTGAACTGGTATGCTCTTTAAAGCCCGATATAGTTATTCTGGACATTGGCTTGCCGGATATGGACGGGGTTGAGGTTGCAAATTTAATTAAAGAAAAAGAAAAATCCGCAAAGATTATAATGCTTACTTCTCACAACAACGAAAAGCAGGTATGGGCATCTTTTGCGGCAGGCGCAAACGCATATTGTCTCAAGGATATTGAGCCTGAGAGGCTTATTCAGGTCGTAGAATCGGTTAATGACGGGGCACTGTGGTTTGATCCGGCTGTTTCGGGAATGGTGATGAAAATCTTAACAGCCCAGCATACTATTGAAAACTCCCCGGCTATTATTGAATCTGAAAACGGAGAGAAAATATCTCTGACTGACAGGGAAAACGAAGTTTTAAAGCTCATTGTCGAGGGTTTCGGCAACGGTGAAATTGCGGAAAAGCTCTTCGTTAGTATTCATACGGTTAAGGCGCATGTCTGCAACATTTTGCAGAAACTCTCTGTTGAAGACAGAACGCAGGCAGCTATTAAAGCCTTAAAAGACGGGTTAGTTTAGTTTTTGAAGCTCTTTGCTCTTATCTGATACTCTTTCAATCAAAGACTTGCCTGTCATTTCTTTCGGTTTTTCGATTTCCAAAATATCCAGTACCGTCGGAGCAACGTCTGCAAGACATCCGCCGTCCTTCAGGTCGGTTTTTTCAGGGTAATTAATCAGAACAAGAGGAACCGGATTGCATGTATGTGCAGTAAAAGCTTTATGAGTTTTCGGATCCATCATACATTCCGCATTACCGTGATCAGCCGTTAATACCATAACCGTATCGGTTTCTTTAACTGCTTCAACAATTGATTTTAAACAGTTATCTATAGTTTCGACAGCTTTTACGGCTGCTTCAAGAATACCGGTATGCCCTACCATGTCAGGATTAGCAAAATTCACAAGAATAAATCCGTATTCTTTGGATTTTACTGCTTCAACGACTTTTTGAGCCACTTCCGGCGCGCTCATTTCAGGCTGCAAATCATAAGTCGCAACCTTGGGCGACGCAACAAGAGCTCTTGTTTCACTGCCAAAAGGCTTTTCGATACCGCCGTTAAAGAAAAACGTCACGTGGGCATACTTTTCTGTTTCAGCGGTTCTAAACTGCTTTATACCGTTTTTATCAAGCACTTCGCCCAAAATCATTTTCAATTCTTGCGGAGGATAAGCAATTGGAAGATTAAAAGTCTCGTCGTACTGTGTCATGCAGACAAAGAAGAGGTTTTTGAGGATTTTCTTTCTTTGGAATCCGTCGAAATTCTCGTCATTAATTGCTCTTGTGAGCTGTCTTGCTCTGTCGGGTCTGAAGTTAAAGAAAATAACGGCATCATTGTCTTTAATTCTTGATTTTTCGTCTCCGACGATAAAGGGCAAAACAAATTCATCGTTAACGCCTTCTTTATAGGAATTTTCAACCCCTTCAAGCGAAGAAGCCGCCTTATTTCCCTCTCCTAACAAAAGTGCGTTATAAGCTTTTTCGACTCTATCCCATCTTTTATCTCTGTCCATAGCGTAATATCTTCCGCTGACAGTGGCAACAGGCGGCAAACCAAGAGATTTCAGTTTATCCTCAACCTGCTTCAGGTACACAAGAGCACTTTTAGGCGGGGTATCCCTTCCGTCCAAATAAGCATGCACATAAAAGTCTTTTATTCCGTTCTGTTTTGCAAGTTCCATAAGAGCAAAAAGATGATCCATTGAGCTGTGAACTCCGCCGTCACTGACGAGCCCCATCACATGAAGGGAAGAATTATTTTTTTTGACGTGAGCTATGGCATTTAAAAATTGTTCGTTTTTAAAGAAATCTCCTTCTTTGATAGACTTGTTAATCCTTGTCAATTCCTGATAAACAATTCGTCCTGCGCCTAAATTCAGGTGACCTACTTCGGAATTGCCCATTTGTCCGTCGGGAAGTCCGACGTGTTCTCCGTCGGCATAGATTATTGTATTGGGGTATGTGTTTATCAAACTGTTATATGTAGGTACTTTTGCCGAAAAAATCGCATTTTCGGGGCATTTTGAACCTATACCCCACCCGTCGAGAATTGTTAATAAGACTCTTTTATTTTGTTTCATTTTAAATTTTTACCTGTTCATTTCTATTACAGCCGTTCATAAAGTGTATAATAAACCCAATATATTTTATACCATTTTGCAAGCAAATGACTAATTACGAATAATCAATTCCTTATTAACTATACGGGCGAGCTAGGCGGCAAAGCCGCCTTAGCGAGCCCAAGAAAAGAAATTACCCCCTTCCCTTTCAAGGGAAGGGGGTAGGGGGATGGGTTAATCAAATACTTCATTAATGATTGCAATCTATCATTAAACAAGGCAAAAGAGGCAATTAAAGCCTTGCAGTTATGATTCGGGGGATATTTTGATAATCGTTAATTATTTTTATGTGTAAAAAATTCTTTTCCTTCAAAAGCTCTTCAATTAATTCACTCTGATTAATCCCGATTTCAACCGAAAGAAAAGCGTTATTGCAGGCGTGTTGTGGCATTTGATTTATAATTTTACGGTAAAATTCAATTCCTTTTTCGTCCTGTGCAAAAAGAGCTGATTTCGGCTCGTGAAGCCTAACTTCGTCCTGTAAAGCAGGGGCATTTTTCAGCGGGATATAAGGCGGGTTTGAAACGAAAATATGCATTTTTTCATTGTTATTTGTCAAAACATCATCGGTTTTGAAAGTTATCTTATCTGAAACCCCCAACTTTTCGGCATTAATTTTTGCGATATCAAGGGCTTTTTCGCAAATATCTACTGCAAAAACTTTTATTTTTCTTCTGCTTTTTAATGCCAACGTACACGCAATGCAACCTGAACCGGTTCCTATATCAATTATTTTCAGTTCTTTTTCATTCTGAAAGTTTTGGTCGATAATTTTTAAAACCTCTTCAACAAGGAGTTCTGTTTCAGGGCGTGGTATTAAGACATCCTGCGTGACATAAAATTCATAACCCATAAAATATGCTTTATTCGTAAGATATTGAACGGGAATTTTTTCATTTATTCTTTTTTGAAGCAGGTTTTCAAAGTGAAGATAATCCTTGTCTGAAATATTAATATTATTTTGCATTAACAGGTCTTTTTTATTCAATCCGAAGCAGTGTTCAAATAAAATATCGGTCTCAGCTGAGGCTTCACTTTGAGAGAGTCCCATCTCTTGAAGTTTTGAAATTGTTTTTTTCCTTAATTCGTTTAACAAGTTTGACCTCAATACATAATTGTTTAATAAGCAGAATATGTAACATTTTATTAAAAATTTTTGTATGAACTAACAATTTTTTTTTTTAGGGTTTTTTAACCATACAGGATTAATTATAGAGAGGAATTACTTAATGAAAATCAATTTAATGTCTTTTAACAATTATAGTAGCACTATTACAACAAATGATACTCAAAAAAATTCAGCTAAAGCAAATCTTGCATTTCATTCTGCTTCATTACAAGCCGCTGATGCAGTAATTCTAAAAATAGTAACATCAGAGAAAAGTTCTTTATTAAGGAACATTAGAGCATTTGAAGGAATACTCGGCGGCAGTGATTCTGTTGCAAAAGCTCATCTTTCATTAAAAATTGCCGAAGAAACAAGACGTCTGGCTTCAATTGTTTACGGGGAATCCTCTACCTATGAGAATGCTATTGTTGACGGAACTACGGGAAAAGGCTTTCAAAGTAAGCGTTTAAGTCAATATATGGCAATGCCTTTTGAGGATTTGGCAAAAACCGAACTTGGTAAGAAACTGCTTATGCAAATAAAAATATATGGCAATACAGATTCTATAGCAAAGCAAACAGCAGAACACTTATCTGCTATTGAAAATGCTTTGAAAGGACTTGAAGGTTTTACCGGACTCGGAAATGAAAATTCGGGTTTAACCGTTAAGTTTAACAACACAAAAGCCGCCGGAGATGCTTTAAGAGAAGCGGCTGTTTCTTTCAGAGCTTTATGCGCTTATTTTTATGAAACGGCAGGTAGAGAACAACAACGTATAAATGAACGTGTGATGGCAAAGTCTTTAGCTGTTCCTCCATCTAAACTTGAAGCAAATGTCCACTGGCACCCTGTAGGGAGTGGTGAAGCAGCGAAAAAACACCTTAATAAAGGGGAACAAAGATCAATTCGACCTACAAGACCTGTTGACAGGCAGCTTGCTGCAAAACAACTTACTAAAGGCAGACCGCAGGTACCTGCACCGGTTGAGCTTGATCTTGCGAAGACATATTATACGCAAGCCGCATTATTAGCTTCAGTATAAATTAATAAAATAACCTTAAATAATTTCATAACGTCAAAAGTCAGTTCCGACTGACTTTTAACGTTATTTTTGTTTCGTATCTGCTTTTTACAGAGCATATAGTTAAAGCTGTTCTGCTCAATCGCTCGGTTGTTTATAAAAATGGATTTATATCAATTTTTGAAAATTATACATAAAGCTAATATTTTTTGTAACGGATTTTTAGTAGGTTAAAGTAACAAAATAGGAAAAAAAAATGAAGATTAATTTTGATGTTATAAATACAGGATTTAATATTAAACAATCTCCGTTAAAAATAAACGAAGACCGAAGCCATTACAATAAATATAATATTTCATTCAATGCTAATCCGGTTAAAATAAATGAAAAAATTACGTTGTTAGATATTTTAAAGATTCAAAGAAGTATTAATGCTAATCTTGAAGCGTTGAATACCATTATAAACGGACAAAATAACAATTTTAAAGCAAATGTATCTGTAAGAGGCGCAAATACAATGAAAAACTCGGCTTCTCGTATTTATGATGTTTTTTCATTGGCGGGCGCTTCTGCAGGTGATGCTATCTGTCCTGATGCTTGTGAATATTCAAGGCTAAGCGAGCTTCTGGGTTTGCCGGGAACTAATTTATCGAAATTCTTTAAACCTGATGAAGCATTTCAGATTACGATTAATCCGGAGACAATAAATAAAGACTTGGCTGACTATAGACAAAACATTAAGGAAGCACTGTTGAGCCTGCAAAACCCTGAAGTAAAGGACTCAAAAGGTAATCTGGACAATTTAAAAAAAGCGGGAGATGTGCTTAGACAGGCTACGACTTATTTTTATGCATTAGGCGCACATTTTTACGACAAAGCCGGCAATAAGTCCATGGCGGATTTATTTTCCAATGAAGCTCAAGTAATGGCTTCCTTCCAAAAGATATATCCTTATTAATTACTTGTTTCGGCGAGTTTTTGAAGCTTCGCCTTTTGGTCTGCGCTTATCAGGGCTTCTATTAAATCATCAAGCTCGCCTTCGATAACGGTTTTAACGTTAAAATTCTGACCTATGCGGTGATCGGTACATCTTCCCTGCGGAAAATTATATGTTCTGATGCGTTCGCTCCTGTCACCCGTTCCTACCTGAGAGCGTCTCAGGTCAGTGATTTCTTTCATCTGCTTTTGCTGTTCCATATCATACAGCTTTGTTTTTAGCAACTGCATAGCTTTTTCTCGGTTTTGAAGCTGGCTTCTTTCTTCTGTGCAGTGAACCATTATTCCTGAAGGCTTATGGACAATCCTGACTGCTGTTTCTACCTTGTTAACATTTTGACCGCCGGCTCCGCCGGACCTTGCAGTTGAAATATCCAAATCTTTCGGGTCTATGTTAATTTCAACATCGTCAACTTCCGGCATAACAGCAACTGTTGCCGTGCTGGTATGAATTCTCCCCTGAGATTCGGTAACGGGTACTCTCTGCACTCTGTGAACTCCGGATTCGTATTTAAGCCTGCTGTAAACAGCATCGCCAAGCATAGAAATAACCACTTCACTTATGCCGCCGAGTTCGCCTTCGGATGTGCTTATTATTTCGGTTTTCCATCCCATTTTTTCGGCATAGCGCAGGTACATTCTCATCAGATCTGCCGCAAAAATATTTGCTTCATCTCCGCCGGCGCTTCCTCTGATTTCAAGCATAATGTCCTTGTCATCGTTGGGGTCTCTCGGGAGAAGGAGCATTTTCATTCTTTCTTCGTATTCTTCAATTTTTGCTTTTGCGGTGTCGATTTCTTTCTGCAAAAATTCACGCATTTCTTCGTCGGTTTCACCTTTAATCATTTGTTCGGCATCCTCTGCTGCAGAGAAAGCCTCACGCCATTTGTGATAAATATCGACGCTTTCTTCCATTGATTTTCTGGCTTTGGAAAGTTTCCTGAAAAGTTCGTAATCCTGAATAACGGCAGGATCGCTCAGCTTTTCACCCAGCTCAATATAACTCTTTTCAATCGCTTCAATTTTTTCCAGCATGTCTTTCATTATGCGCAAAACCTCTTCAGGATAATGTTCTCTTTTTTACAAACTTTTCGGAGCTTTTCTTCCGCAGCTTCGGGCTTCATCACAGTAGCCTTTTACTTCGCATTTCGGCACAAGATATTCGCTTAACCAGCTGTCTCTTTCAATTATACATTCGCACATTTTTTTGACCAGAACTCTTATTTCCAGCTGAGCGTTCGTGCAAAGTCTTAAATTAGCAAGATGAAGCATTTCGCGAAGATTTAAGCTGGCGACAAGCGAGCTTGACGCAGCATTGGGAAGTATATAACGGGCATCTTCGGCAGGAATACCATTGGATGTCATTTTTAAATAAAATTCGGAAATTTTTTCCATAAATTCTTCGTATTCGGGTAAAAGAGGCGAGTTTTTCAATGTAGGAGGTGTAAGATATTCAAACTGTCCTTTTTCGGTAACGTATCTTTGAGATTTTTGCGAAAAGGACATATGCCTGTGCCTTACCAACTGATGAGTGCAGGCCCTGCTTACTCCGCTAATCGAAAAAACATACTTGCAGTGTTCTATCGTACTGTGATGGCCGGAAGACAAGACTTTTTTAACAAGCTTGAGCATTTTTTCTTCATCGGCGGAAGATTCCCAGATATTTACGGGATAATCACTGCTGTAACAAGTTCTGCACGCCGTATAAATAGTTTTAAGCGGATTTTCCGGTGCGCTTAGCAGGTTTACCATCGGAAATTCTTTTTTATCTTTATCTTGCATAAGTTTAGCTTTTTGCCCTTGTTTATATACTAAAACCCTGCGGCTGTCTATAATGCGGCAGCAGCAGGAAAATTCAACCGCTTATTAAAACCGTTATTTCTTATTTCTTGTCTGCGGCTTTGCCGTAACGTTTGTTGAAACGTTCTACCCTACCTTCTGTGTCCATAATTTTTTGTGTTCCGGTGAAGAACGGGTGGCAGTTACTGCAAATTTCAATTCTTGTGCCGTCAACGACCGAACCTGTTTCAATAACGTTGCCGCAAACGCAGGTTATATTGGTTTTTTTATAAGCGGGGTGTATTCCTTCTTTCATTACTGATACCTCTTTTCCTTGATTTCGTGTAACTTATATTAACACAAGAAAATTTTTGCGTAAATAAATTAAAAACAAAGCAATTTTCTGCATTAGATTGTTTTTATATAAATATACTAATATATTTATTAGAACAAAAGAGGAGTAAATAATGGTATTCGGTTTAAACGGTCTTGATGCAATTAGAAATAAGGCTTCGGCTTTGCCTATGCCGAGTTCCAACGGTACTCCAAATAATACGACTGATAATCCGGCAGTTAATATAGCAAGCGAAAATGCTTCAGTAAAAATATTTTTACCTGTTTCTATTTTTGATGATACCGCTTTTGAAAGCAGTACAGTCATAAAAGGAAGCGGAAGCATAAAAAGCGAAATGAACGGTGAAGAATACAAACTGGAAGTGAACGGAAAAGACGGTGAAACTTTAACTGTTGATGCTTCATACGGTGAAAAAGGGGAAAGTCCCGATGCAGGGAGCCCTTCTCCACCGGCGGATGAACCGTCAAGCCCAACGGACATATAACGAAAAGAGCGGTGTATTTACCGCTCTTTGAGTAATTTCATTTATTTAAAATTTATCTTAATGCAACGTCGTTGATTATTCTTGGTGTGATTAAAATTACCAG
>CAZXPD010000018.1:0-41908 GCA_964643065.1 uncultured Gammaproteobacteria bacterium
GTTGCAAAAAGGCTGCAAATGGGATGCAAATAGGTAGCAAAATTCAATGTTTTTTTACAAAACCAAACCCGAACCCCCTTATCAAAAACAAAACACTCACATCAACGGGATTGAAAGGACAAAGTCCTTTCTACATTAAGGGGCGCGCCCGAGCATAAAAACTCCGTAATAATCAATAAATCAGGAAAGACAAAACAACGAGCATTAATCCAAAAAACCCTAAAACACTCTTGCCTACTACATACTAATAAATTTCACCAAAACAAAATAGGTTGCAAAAAGGCTGCAAATAGGTAGCAAATGGGATGCAAAATTCAACGTTTTTTTCGTACTTTCAATATATAATTACAATAATTTTATAAATGCTTATTAAGAATAATACGAAGGATAAAATGCAGGATCATTATAACAGTTCAAAAGGACTCCACCTTAACTACAAAATAATAACAGGAATAATCGAAGATAATGCCAAAGTACTTGATTTAGGCTGCGGTTCGGGCGACCTGCTCAAAATGCTCAAGGAGCAAAAGAACATTAAAGGGCGCGGTGTTGAAATTGATGAGGAGAATGTCATCAAATGCGTCGAAAAAGGGCTTTCGGTATTTCAGGGCAATATTGACGAAGGTTTGAAAGAGTACGAGGACAAGTCTTACGACTGGGTAATTTTAAATCAGACACTGCAATGCACTCACAGACCGGATTATGTCATTATGGAAATGCTCCGTGTCGGCAAAAAAGTCGTCATCAGCTTCCCGAATTTTGCCTATTGGCGCGTAAGATTTCAATTGTTTTTTGAAGGCAGAATGCCCAAGTCCAAGGTTTTGCCGTTTGAGTGGTATGATACGCCCAATATTCATCTTCTGACTATAAAGGATTTCAGGGAGTTTTCAGTAAAAAGGGGCATTTCGATTATTGATGAAATCTATATGACCAGAGCTGAAAGAAAATACGGGGTTATTGATAAGGTTTTATCCAATTTCCTGACGGAAGAAGTTATTTTTATAATATCCAAATGAGATTTAAGGAGTGAAAATGGCGAAAGCTGTTAACTGGAGCGAAGAATTTTATGACGAAGTCATGAACGAGGACAGCGATCTGCCGAAAATCGCTCTTAGAATAGGTACGCTGTATTATGATAACGGCTATTTCGTACCTGATGAAATTGTAGATATAAGAGTCAATCACAAAGCAGTCCGAAAGGCGCGCATTGAAGGTGATATGTATATTTGCAAGATAAAAGACCTCGGCTCGGAAACGCTTTCAATGTATAAAAAAAGGCTTCAAACTGCCCAAAATGCTGCAGAGTTTCTAAAAAACAATTATCAGCAGGACATAAATGAAGAAAGCGTTGTAACGGTTATCACTTATGTTAATCTCTCTCTTGAAAATCAAAGCGGAATTGACGATCCGCACCTAGGTTAACTTTTGTAAAGATTTAACCCTAATAAAGGAAATTTTTTTCTTCACCTGTTTTTTATAGATGAAAAGAATTACAATGATTTAGAGAGAAGAAAGTAAAATTTATCGGAACACAAAAGTTATGAGAAGCAGCAAACGTTTAAAGTATGTAAATAAAGCCAAAAAGCTTGATGAGAAACAAAAGCTCTATCTGCTTGCGCAATCGCTAAGTTTAAAATCAGCTTCAGATTACATTTCAATGATTTGCAGTGATGAAGAAGGAAACAACCCCGTGGAAATTTTAAAAAATCAGATTAGGGCAAGTTTAATAAAAGAGTTCTCTCCGAGTATTCTCAAAATGAAGTCATTTGAGCATCTTGTCGAAAACGTAATGCATAATCTGCAAAGAAAAGCTCTTGAAGAAGACGAATAAAAACGTAATAAAAAGTTTAAGCTAAATCTTGTTTGTTTTATAAAGTTCTAAACAACAGGATTTTTTGTTTTGATGAAGAAAAAAGTCGATATCGTTAAGATTTTAACAATCTTGGAAAAGAATTATCCCGTACATGTAATGAATTCCAAATATTACGGTCAACCGTATAAAGTCCTTGTTTCTTGTATATTGAGTTTGAGAAATCTCGACGAAATAACTTTTCCCGTGGCCGAAAAATTATTCAAAATTGCGAACAACCCGTATGCAATTTCTAAAATGCCTTTGGAAAAGTTGAAGGAAAAAATCAAATCAATCAATTTTTATATTACCAAAGCCGAAAATATAAAAAATATTACCGATATTCTTTTAGAAAAATATGACGGCAAAGTCCCTTCAGATATGGATGAGCTTTTGGCGTTTAAAGGGGTTGGCAGAAAAACAGCAAACATTGTCCGTTCGGTAGGATACAAAATGCCGGTAATTGCGGTTGATGTTCATGTACATCGGATTTCTAACAGGCTTGGACTTGTTAAAACTAAAGAACCGGAGCAAACCGAATATGCTTTAACAAAAATAGTGCCTGACGAATATAAAAGAAAAATTAATCAGCTTTTTGTTCTTCACGGAAAAAATATCTGCAAAAGCAGAAAACCGCACTGTGATATTTGTCCGATAATTAATTTCTGCAATCAGGTAAATGTAAATATTTAATTTTTGAAAACACCTTAAACACAGTCAATTGTGGCACTCCTACCAATATTGCTTTTATAAAAATAAGATTTTGTAAATTTTTTGAAATATTTGCGACATGAAATAGCAACAAAATTTTTGCTTAGTTTTTAATCTTCATGTTGGAAGTAATTTAATTTGTGAGAGAAGGAGAAAATATGATTAATCGCATCAATTACTCAGACGTCCTCGCCCTCAAAAATACAAGAAGACTTGATGGTGAAGAAGACAGATCCAGAAATGTTAAGGCAAACAATGCCGGCGTTTCTTTCAGAGGCGGAGAAGTTACTTTAGCTCAAATTAGCGGTCAATTAAATGATTTGATGGCTTTATTAAAACTCAATCTTGGTCAAAAACCTGCTCAAGCCGATGCAGATAACAGAAAAGAAATCAAAATCGGTATCAACGGCGGTACAGGCAGAATTGGTAAGGCAATCTTCAGACAAGTTTATTCTGTTGAAGGTTTAGGACAAGGTCTTAGCAGAGTTTCTACTGAAGAAATTAACGAAAGAGCAAGAAAACAGCCTACAAAACTTAGAATTGTTGCTATGAACGTAAGTAAACCTATCAGCGAAACAGGTTTAGTAGAAGCTCTTCAGCATGACTCAGTTTACGGAGATTTCCCGGGCAAACTCAGAGCTCAAAGAGATAAAGCTACAGGTATTATGTACCTCTACGTCACAATGAAAGACGGACAGGAACAAAAAATCAGAATTGCTGAACAAAGAACAGTAATAGAGAAGAAAGAAAAAGATAAAAAATCAGGCGAAGAAAAAGTAACTCCGGCTCTTCCATGGGCAGAAGAAGGTGTAGATGTAGCTATTGACGCAACAGGCGCAAAAGATTACAAAAAACGCGCAGGTCTTGAACAACATCTTAAAGCCGGTGCAAAGAGAGCTATCTTCTCAGCTCCTGGCGAAATTCCGACACCTGACAAAGCTGTTAATCCGGATGATATGCTTGACAGAACAGTTGTTTACGGTATCAACGACCACGAAATCCAAGCAGCAGACAAAACATTCTCACCTGCCAGCTGTACAACAACTTGCGTAACCCCGATTATTAAGTTAATGAACGAACAGCTCGGCGGTGTTGAATACATTACAATGGATACAATTCACGCCGTAACAGCTTCTCAAAATACAACAGACAAATCAGTTGCTGACAAAGATACTAAAAAAGCAACCAAGAAAAGAAGCTCTTACAATACAATTATTCCGACAACAACAGGCGCAGCAAAAGCAGCAGCATTTGTATATCCTGACATCAAGGGCAAATTCCTTGCAACAGCTTACAGAGTACCTACAAATGACGGCAGCGTAGCAAACTTCACATTCGTTCTTAAGAATGATGTAACAGCCGATCAAGTCAAGAAGATGTTCAAAGATGCAGCATCTTCACCGAGATGGAAGAATATCATTGCAGTTGCTCAAACAAACGCAACATCAATTGACATGATTGGCAGAATGGAAGACTCCATCGTTGCTGTTGACAAAATCGAAGTATTCGGCAGCGGCAAAGGCAAAGGTAAAGTTGTTGTTGTTCCTGTATTCTATGATAACGAATATGGATACACCAGAAGTTTACTTGACCTTACCAGAAAAGTTGGCGCACAAATGTACGGTATCGACTGGAATCAAGCAGATTCATCAGTTAACGACAAAAAAGCAGTTACAGCTTAGTAACTTAAACTTTAAAAATATTAAAAGCCGGGAGATTATTCTTCCGGTTTTTTATTTTTCCTTTAAACCCTTAAAATTTAAACAAAATAATGTTAATTTTTCGTAAACTTTGCCCTTTTACATGACAATTATTTTTTTTAGGAGTTTTTATAACCATGTGTGAGTTAGAAATATTATTGAGCCGAATATAGAGATAAGAGATAAGGAGAGAGAGAAAAATGCAAGTCTCAAATCAAAACAATCTAAAACTTTTTGAGCTACAAACAAAACAGATTAATTTAAAACAGCTTGGAGCGCAAACTAAAACACAGTCTCCTCAATGGCAAACCGGTTTTAGTTACAGCGGTGCAGAGGCATTAAGAAATGTTAGGCTTGCAGGAAATATTTATTTCGGAAAAGCCGGAAATCCTGATTTTCATTACACTGCTTACAGAATTGAAATAAAAAACCTTTTTGATTCAAAACTTTGGAAAGAAGACGGAACCTTTCAAGTCGAAGTAAAAAAAGACGGAAAACAGAAATGCTTATTTATAAACGGTGAAAACAAAGGTAACGGATTTAAAATTGAAACAGGACCTTATACTTTCTCAACATCAAGGACATCTGACGGGGTTTATCCTAAAGTTACCGTTACAGACAAGGATAATAAAGTAA
Organism: uncultured Gammaproteobacteria bacterium; assembly: GCA_964643065.1. Taxonomy (GTDB): domain Bacteria; phylum Cyanobacteriota; class Vampirovibrionia; order Gastranaerophilales; family CAZEDP01; genus CAZEDP01. Next base: position 4,897 of record CAZXPD010000018.1, read on the forward strand.
TTGCCGAAATAGTTAAAAAAACCAATAATTTGCCTGAAATTATCATGGAGTTCGGCAAATTTACTCCTACGTGCGTAATTATTGATAAATCAAACAAAAACGAAAAATATCCTCTTGCATGTTTAATTAAAGACGGTACTTTGATTGACGGCACCGATTTTGGCTTTAAGATGGATACAGCCGGAAAATTTAACGGCAATATTAGTTTCAAAGGCAGTGCACACTTCACCACGGCACACCTTCCCGAAGCTACCGCCCAAACCGTCAAAGAATACTTTATGAACAGAATGTATAAACATTCCGAAAAAGGTGATTATGTTGATGAATTAAATGCAATTTATGAAGCAGATCCGGAAAAACGTCCTAAAGCTGTTATTACGGTCGGAGGATTTGGTTCAAGATTCGAAGACCTTTCGGGAATAAATGAAGATAGCAAACCTACAAAGCGTTTCCCTGCAGAAAATTGGAAACTTCTTCATATAGCTGCTTTGGATATGGCTGTTAGAGGCGGAATTATTGATCCTGAAAAAATAAGAAAAGAAATTAAGCTTGCAGGAAAATATCATAAAAAATTACAAAAAGATCAGTCTGATATCAGTCATCTTTTGAGAGATTATAAACATCCCGCAAATAATATCAGCTTCTCAATTGAAGAAGAAAAACCGCTTGGAACTGCAGGTGGTGTTGTATTAGGTATCAGAAACGGTGAAATACCTTCTCATAGACCAATAGTCGTATGTAATGGCGATGCATTCAGCAATATTGATTTGTCGAAAGCATTAAGAAATTTTGGTAATACCAATGCGGGCTTAATGCTTGTCGGTTATCCGGTTGAAAAAGAAAGGCTTAAATCTTTCGGGATAATGGGTTTTGAATCAATAGACGGCAATAACGAAATAACCAAATTTATTGAAAAACCTGATCCTAAAAAAGCAGATGAATTAAAGGAAGCTGAAGCAGGTTTGATTAAAGATAAGAACGATCCCTATTACGGCAAGTATTATGCAAACATTGCAACTTATATAATGTCGCCGGAAATAACCAATATTCTTGCTCAAATTGCTCCCGAAAATGAATCCTATGATTTCGGGTTTAACTTCCTGCCTCTTATGATGAAGATTTTGAACTCAAAAGAACCAATTAGTATCAAGGATATTCCGGTGGAAGATAAGAGTGATACTAAGGAACAGCAAAGAATATATGACAAATTAAAAGAATTAAAACTTATTGATGATAACGGTGTTCCGCAGCCTGTTTATCCGCTAAAAGCAAGTTTTGACGAGAATTATAATATGACGGCAGTTCCGGACGAATCTAAAAAACCTTTAAAAATGGTTGTGGCTCCTGCTGAAGGTATCGGACGTACAGCAGGATACTGGAATGACATAGGTTCAACCGAAGCATACATAAAAGAAATGAGAGAATTAGCCTCAAATCCTGAAAAATATCACGGCATGCCGGTAGATTTTATTCAGGGAATTAAAGAAAACGTCAAAGACGGCGTTGTATTCATACCTGAGATGGTTAATACCGGTGTTGCTAAAGGCGAAAACTCCAAAATCCTAAGAGAAGAGAAATTCGAGAACTTCAAAAAAGCCTATGGCATTAATAAAATAGCAGGAGAAATAATAGTAACAGAGAAATTACCTGATAAAAAAGTAATATAATAAATAAAACTTAAAAGGGGAGGGGCTTTATCCCCTCTCCTTTTTTACTGGTTCGAATTATGTGTAATTTCTTTAAGAAAAGTTAATAAATCTCGAATCAATCAAGAAAAGGAGTGATGAGCCGCAAATTGTATTTAAAATAATTAGGTTTTTAAATAGACGACCTTCTATTTTATCAAAACGGGCTTTAAAATAGAATTAAGGTTTCGTAAGTAAAAATAAGTGTGTTATAGACACTAAGGCTATTTTAAAGTTAATTGGTTTGTTTTATTCAAGTTTTACTTCATATTTTCATAGTTAGGGATATAGAACTCAGTTAAGTAAAGGACATTAAGCAAAGGACATGGAGGCATGCAGAGTCAAAGGATATCTGACAAAGCTGAATTAAGTCAAAACTACGGACAAACTAATCCTATACTGACTTCAAGGAAACAGCACAACCGTCTTTATGCCGGATATATGAATACTAAAAGGTTTTACGGTATAAAGAGTTCGTATGATCCTTTTGAAATCTTTAACGAGTTTTGTTCGGAGGTTAAGACGAAAGAAACACTTGAAGAAGTTTTTGACTGTCTTCATGCCGTGGCATTGAATAAATTGGGATACAGCTTTACTGCCGTTGCTCTTTTAAACGGATCTTCAGACTATCTGAAAATAAGGCTTGCCGATCACCTCGGTAATATTTATTCTTCAAAAGTATTTATGAATGAAAACGATAATCTCATCATACAGTGTTTTAAAAATAAGGAACAAAACCGTTTTGACAATGTAAGTTTTTTGAGCATACCTTATTTTCACAGTACGGGCGGAATAATTTTGCCCTTGATTTACGAAAAAGACTGTTTGGGTGTGTTCGTAGCCGGTTCTTTCCTGAAGAATCAACAAAACTTTGATTATTGGGAAATATTAACAAATTATCTTTCGTTGCTAATTGCAAATAAAAACTTGAGCAGTAAAAGCGGCACTGAAAATATAGATTCTCTCACAGGTCTTATTAACCACAGGGAATTTCAGGAAAAGCTCAGACTTGAACTTGAAGAATCTCAAAGCCGGAGCGTTCCTCTTTCAGTTATTATGCTGGATATCAATAATATTTCACAGGTAAACAGAGAATTCGGGCATTCGAAAGGCGATGAAATAATCCGTCTGGTTTCAGAAAAAATCAAGAACAGTATTAGAAGTTCGGATTTTGCAGGCAGGTACGGCGGTGACGAAATATGTCTTATACTGCCCGAAACCGGAAATCAGGAAGCCTATAAAATTGCCGAATACATAAATTATGCCGTGTCGAGCTGCATGGTGGATGACGTAGGATTTGTTAAATCAAGTATCGGCATAGCAACATACCCTGACTGCGCTTTTGAACAGGAGAAACTTCTTATGCTTGCCGAACAGGCGATGTTTATTTCTAAAACCAACGGTTACAGAGACGGAAATTTCAAAGCTGTAAATTCTTTAGATATAAACAATTCACTTGAAAACTCGGTTGAATCCAGGGCTTACATTTTTGCTAAGAAACATTCCCAGATCAGCGCAGATAATGAAGATGCCGTTAAAGAGTTCTACGAAGAAAATCTTGATCGTAACTATAATTGCATAGAAGTCGTTAAGTCGTTGGCAGGTGCTATTGATGCAAAAGATCCTTACACAAGAGGTCATTCGCAGTGTGTGTCAAGGTATGCCGAAGCTCTTGCAAGAGCCGTAAGTCTTCCTGAATTTGAAGTTGAAAAAATTAAACTTGCGGCAATGCTTCATGATGTCGGTAAAATCGGCATTCCGGAAGCAATTTTGTCGAAACCCGGCAAGCTTGAAGATGACGAATGGGAAATAATGAAGCAGCATCCGGAAATCGGTGTTACAAAAGTACTTGAACCCATACATTCGATTAAAGACCTTATTCCGATTGTCAGACATCACCATGAACAATGGAACGGGTTAGGTTATCCCGACAAACTTTCAGGTGAAAATATTCCCTACGGTGCAAGAATTGTTGCCGTAGCAGATGCTTTCCACGCTCTTATCAGCGACAGACCTTATAGAAAAGCCTTAAGCATTGATACGGCGGTTGAAATTTTGAAAAAAGGTGCAGGAATCCAGTGGGATGTTGATCTTATAAGAAAATTTATAATTATAGCTCCGTCTTTATCAACCAGTGTCTAATACCAATGAGCTTTTAAAAGTAAAACTAATTGTTTCATTTTATACCCAATAAGGCAATTAAAAAGAATTTGACAGGAATTATAATAATATTAATAGAGAAACACCGAAAACTAAGTAAGTGTTTCTCTATTCGCATATAAGCCTTTATAAAGTTTAAAATTTTGTTAATATAACAGGAAAATTTATTTTACGTTGCTAAAATATTTTTGTGATTAAAGATATTAGGAGGTTGTATAAATGGAAAAAGGTTTGAGTTCCACGAAAAAATTTTGGCTTACGCTCGCTGTTATTTCCGTTGCAATTTTTCTTGGTTGTTTTTTGGGGTTTTATGTTTTTGCTCAGCAGATGAGTAAAAACGACCAATATGATTATATTTACAATAACAATTTTGACCATATCAGGATGCACAAGCATATGCAAAGGTACATGGAGCAGGCGGACAGAATGTTTGATGATTTTGACAGGGAGTTTGCCGAAATTGACGATTTCAAATTAATTCCTACCGGAATGATGCAGTTTGCAAGTCCTAAATTAATTAACGGAAAACCTACCGTGCAGACTTCAGAAACTTCGAAAGATTATATTATCAAAATAAATCTTAAACCCTTTAACAATGATGCCAAGAATGTTCAGGTGAAAACAAAAGATAAGAGAGTAATAATATCAGCAGATTACAGTAGCGAAAAAGATGATTCTTACAGTTCATCGATGTTTTATCAGAGTTTTAACCTGCCAACCAAAGTTAATCCTTCAATGATGAAAAAAGAAGTCAAAAACAACTATTTGACTGTTATTATTCCCAAAAATCTTTCAGAAAAGTAATCTTCATACTAATTGTTTTTGGGATAAAATAAATCTCAAAACAAAGATAGCAAATGTCCGAAAAAAATAAAAAAATCAGACTGGATTTGTATTTAACCGACAGAGGCTTTTTTGAAACCAAAAGCAAAGCCCAGTCTGCAATTATGGCAGGGCAGGTAAAAATTGGCGGCATTGCCTTTACCAAAGCCGGAACACTTATAAATCCGTCAGATAACCCTGAAATTGAAGTTGAAAATATGCCTTTCGTCAGCAGGGGCGGGTTGAAACTTGAAAAAGCCCTTGAAGAATTCGGCATAAACGTTGAAGGCAAAATATGTCTTGATGCCGGCGCGTCAACAGGAGGTTTTACTGACTGTCTTCTGAAAAAAGGAGCAAAAAAAGTTTATGCGGTTGATGTCGGTTACGGTCAGCTGGACTGGCGTTTGCGCAATGATGAAAGGGTTGTTGCGGTTGAAAGAACCAATATAAGAAATGTTTCGGAAGAAAAACTTTTTAAAAACACAGGTGATAATGAGCGGCTTGAACTTGTAACTTTAGACCTTTCTTTTATCTCTGTAACCAAAGTGCTTGAAAATGTTAAAAATCTTATGAACCCTGAACGGCAGGAAATCATAGCGCTTATTAAGCCTCAGTTTGAAGCCGGAAGGGAAGATGTGCCCAAAAAAGGGGTGGTGAGAGATAAGAATGTTCATGTTAATGTTATAAAAACCGTTGCCTCTTATGCCGAAAAAATCGGTTTACATCCCGTAAATCTGACTTTTTCGCCAGTAAAAGGACCGGCCGGAAATATCGAGTATTTGATTTATTTAAAGAACAGCGGTAAAAATATTAGTCAGGAATTAATAACGGAAACGGCAGACAAAGCGCATGAAACACTCCAATGAAATAAAATCAGCCGACAATAAAGTTCTTTCGCTCGAAAAAATCGGCATAATTTATAATTCTGAACATTCAAAAGCTGCCGATGTCATAAAAAAGCTTGTAGAAACACTTAAAAAGTTGAATTTAAGTTTTGAAACACATCCTCTGAACCTTAAGGAGCAGGGGGATAACAGGAAACTTTTCAGAGATGACATAACGTTGGCTGTTATTGTTGGCGGTGACGGGACTTTTTTGGGTGCGGCAAGATTCTATGCGGAAAAAGGCGTGCCGTTGTTCGGCATAAATACCGGCAGGCTGGGTTTTCTTGCTCAGATTATGTCCGATGAAATTGACATTTCTTTTAAAAAACTGCTGGAAGGCAAGTTTAAAATTGAAGAAAGGCTTATGCTTCAGGCTTCCGTTGCCGAAAGTAACGACAACCAGCTTTCACTGCTTCAGGAATCAGTTAAGAGTTATTCTGCGCTTAATGATATCGTTATCAGAGGAGAACCAGTATCAAGAAGCTCCAGACTGTCACTCTGCATAGACGGTAAAAAAGTTTGCGATTATCTTGCTGACGGTTTAATAATATCTACTCCGACCGGCTCAACAGCTTATACTCTTTCGGCAGGCGGACCTGTCGTAAGCCCTGATTTGGAAGTTTTTGTCGTTGTGCCTATTTGTCCGCATGCTTTGACTTCAAGACCTATTGTAATAAGAGCGGATTCTCTGCTTAATGTTGCTGTGGAATGTGATGCACAGTACTATACATTAACGGCTGACGGGCAAGAAAACATAAGACTGCAGGGTTCAAGCAATTTGTCAGTAAAAAGAAACGAAAAAAAGGCGCTTATTGTTTTGCCGGAAAAAGAAAACAATGGTTTTTACGGGATTTTAAGGGAAAAACTTCACTGGGGGGTTGCCCCCGGTTGTAAGATACACGACAGCGGTATAAAGGAACAGCTGAAATGAAAACATTGATACTTGCAGGAGGATATGGCTCCAGACTGAGCGAAGAAACAGACTTAAGACCAAAACCCATGGTTGAAATTTCCGGCAGGCCAATTCTCTGGCATATTATGAAAATATATTCCCATTACGGTTTTAATGAGTTTGTAATTCTTCTCGGTTACAAGGGATATCAGATAAAAGAATATTTCTATAATTATTTTCTTCATCAGTCGGATATTACCATAGACCTTGAAAATAATAAGATTGATATTCATAAAAGCAAGACCGAACCGTGGAAAATAACTCTTGTCGATACCGGCTTGAATACAATGACGGCAGGAAGAATTAAAAAAGTTCGCGATTATGTCGGTGACCAAACTTTTATGCTGACTTACGGTGACGGAGTGGCTGATATAAACATAAACGAGCTTATCAAATCCCATAAAAACGGTAAAAAATATGCTACCGTAACGGCAGTTCAGCCGCTCGGAAGATTTGGAACATTAAATATAACCGACAAAGAGGTGGTATCTTCATTCCACGAAAAACCAAAAGGCGATAATGCCTGGCTTAACGGCGGGTTTTTTGTTCTCGAGCCTGAAATTTTTAGATATATTGAAGACGAGAATACACTCTGGGAAAAAGAACCAATGGAAAGCCTCGCGCGCGAGTCGCAGTTAAATGCATACAGACACAGAGGTTTTTGGCGTCCGATGGATACTTTAAGAGACAAAACCGACCTTGAAAAACTATGGAATGACGGAAATGCTCCCTGGAGAATTTGGGAATAATGAGAAAACTGCTTGAATCGTACAAGAACAAGAAAGTATTGGTTACGGGTCACAGCGGGTTTAAAGGGGCGTGGCTGAGTTTATGGCTTTATGCATTAGGCGCGGAAGTTATCGGATATTCTTTAAAACCTCCTACAAATCCTTCTCTTTTTGAAGTTTTAAGTCTTAAAGACAAAATTGTCTCAATAGAAGGCGATATCAGAGAAAAAAATAAAGTAAAAGAGGTTTTTCAAAAACACAAGCCGGAGATTGTTTTTCACCTTGCGGCACAGCCTCTTGTACGGCTGTCTTATAATGAACCCCGATTGACTTACGAAACAAATGTTATGGGAACTTTTAATCTTTTGGAAGCCTCAAGGGAAACCGAGAGCGTAAAAGTTTTTCTTAATGTAACAAGCGACAAATGTTACGAAAATAAAGAACAAAATATTTATTATAAAGAATCAGACAGTCTGGGGGGGTATGACCCTTACAGTTCAAGCAAAGCAATGTCGGAGATTTTAACATCGGCGTATCGAAATTCATTCTTTAATCCCGGGGATTTGGGCAAAACTCATAATACGGCTCTGGCTTCTGCAAGAGCCGGCAACGTTGTCGGCGGCGGCGATTGGGCTGAAGACAGGCTGATACCCGACTGTGTAAGGAGTTTATCTGCTAAGAAAGCAGTCTTAATAAGAAATCCCTACTCAGTTCGCCCTTGGCAGTTTGTACTTGAGCCTGTGTTCGGATATCTTCTGCTTGGAACAAAACTGCTTGAAGATCCCTTAAAATTTTTGGGCGGGTGGAACTTCGGTCCCGATAATCTCGAAAATCAAACCGTGGAAGAAATAGTCGAGTCGGTTATTGACATCTGGGGCGAAGGGAAATTTGAAATACACAAAGACGGCGCTCTTCATGAAGCCGTACTTTTGATGCTCGATAACGGCAAAGCCAAAAAGGAACTGGGCTGGAAGCCTCTTTATGATATTGACAAAACTGTTGACAAAACTGTCAGCTGGTATAAAAAGTATTATGCCGGCAAAGAAGATATGTTCAAGTACAGTCTAAGCCAGATTGAAGAGTATTTGCCCGAATATAAATTATAAACAATTTTGTTAATAAACAAATAAATTTGTTATAGATTGTAAATTTTTCGACAAGCATAGCAACAAATTTTTTGTTTGGTTTTTATACATATGTGAGAGTTAGATTAAAAAGGAGTCTTGTAATGGATTTACCGCTACTGGCAACTAATGCAATCAGAAATAATCGTATTGGTTTTAAAGCATTAATGAGTGATTTTAAAGTTTACGAACCTGTAAAAACCGGTGTTGCACTGCCTTTTCCTGAATTCAACGCTACAACAGACCAAGATGATTATATTTTGCCTTATATAACCGTATCTCAACAAGTTGGTAAAGTTGTCTTTGAGCGTGCAAATATGAAAATATCTGTCGGAGATCCCATAATTGTGTATCATAAAGACACTTCAGAAGTTGAAAGCGGAACGCTGATATATGTCGCCGGTAATAAAGGCACATCAAGGATGACTAATATAGGAATAGCTCTTGATAATTGTTCATTAAACGGGGAAAAAGAAGGGCACTGCCATTATTACACCCTCCTTGACAAAGATGTCGAGTTCTTTACTCCTGAAGTTTTTGAGCAGTGGGCACCTGTAAATGCATCCGGTGATGCTGTAAATTATAGATATTCTGATACTCAGAACAGGATTTACGCTTAGGTTTTATTAATTGATTTTTATACAAAAAAGAGGCATTATGCCTCTTTTTTGTGTGATATAATTTCTTAGATTTTAAAGAACATATATAAAAAATGAACTTTTTGGAAAAATCCCTAAGAAATGCTGCAAAAATTGCTGCGTGGCTTTATTTTAAAACTGTTTATAAAACTAAAAAGAAATCCAAATATATTGCGGCATCAGGCAAAATGCTCGATGAAAAAGAGCTTTTCAACATGATTGATGCGAGTTTTGATATGTGGCTGACAGGCGGAAGGTTTAACGATAAGTTTGAAAAAGAATTCAAAAAATATCTAGGGGTTAAATATGCGCTTACCGTCAATTCCGGATCCTCGGCAAATCTCCTTGCAGTTTCGGCTTTAATGTCGGACAGACTTGTTGAGCGAAAACTGCAAAAAGGCGATGAAATAATTACGGTTGCAGCAGGGTTTCCGACGACAATAAACCCCATTATTCAAAACGGGCTTATTCCCGTTTTTGCAGACATTGAATTAGGGACTTATAACATCAATCCCGAACAAGTCAATGAGTGTTTGAGCGAAAAAACCAAAGCCGTATTTATTGCTCATACGCTCGGAAATCCCTTTGACCTTGATAAAGTCAGAGAATTTTGCGATAAAAATTATCTTTGGCTCATAGAGGATAACTGTGATGCATTGGGAAGCGAATTTGACGATAATCTGACGGGTACTTTCGGCGATATTGCGACATTTAGTTTTTATCCCGCTCATCATATAACTATGGGCGAGGGTGGAGCATTAGCTGCCAATAACAGCGAACTATACAAAATTCTGATGTCTTTAAGAGACTGGGGCAGAGACTGCTGGTGTCCGCCTGGCAAAGATAACAGCTGTGCAATGAGATTTAAACAGCAGTTGGGAAATCTGCCTTTCGGGTATGATCATAAATATACATACTCTCATGTGGGCTATAATCTGAAAATTACCGACTGGCAGGCTTCTATCGGTTTGGCTCAAATGGAAAAGCTTGATGATTTTATTCAAAAAAGACGCAAAAATTTTGAGCATCTTTATGAAAAACTGAAAAAATTTGAGGATTTTTTAGTTCTTCCGAATGCTCATCCCAAAGCAAACCCATCCTGGTTCGGTTTTTTAATTACTGTTAAAGACGATGTTCCTTTCAAAACACAGGAGCTTATTGAATTTCTTGAGGATAGTTCAATCGGCACAAGAAGGCTTTTTGGCGGGAATACCCTGAGACAGCCTTATTTTGTGAATAATGATATTCAGCTCAGAATTAGAAATTCAGAGCTGTTAACCTCAAATAACCTGACAGAAGAGCACTATAAAATGCTCCCAGTTACTGATACGGTTATGAATAATACATTCTGGATTGGCGTTTGGCCCGGAATCGGCAGGAAAGAAATTGATTATATTTATTCAACATTTAAAACTTTTTTTAAAGGAAAAAGTTTATGAAAATCCTTCTAACAGGCGGGAGCGGTTTTATAGGGAAAAATATTCAGGAGTCTTTTCTTGCGGAAAAATATCAAATCCTTGCTCCTTCTCACCCTGAGCTCGATTTATCAGATCAGAACTGCGTCAATGAATATTTTGATAAAAATAAAATAGATATAATAATCCATGCCGCGTGCAAACCCGGTCATAGAAACGCTAAAGATCCGAGCAATATTTTTTATGCTAATACCAGAATGTTCTATAATTTGCTGAATCAAAAAGACAAATGGCAAAAAATGATTATGCTAGGTTCTGGTGCTGTTTATAACTGCCTGCATTATCAGCCGAAAATGACTGAAGAATACTTCGGCAAACATATCCCGCAGGATGAGCACGGATTTTCCAGATATGTTATAGCTAAGCAGGCTGAGGCTTTTGACAATATTTATGAACTCAGGCTTTTTGGCGTTTTCGGCAAATACGAGGACTGGCAGATAAGATTTATTTCGAATGCAATATGCAAAGCGCTTTTTGGCTTGCCGATAACAATAAAACAGAACAGAAAATTTGATTATATATATGTGGATGATTTGATGCCCATATTGGACTATTTCATTCAAAATAATCCTAAGAATAAGGTTTTCAACGTTACTCCCGATAATTCGATTGAATTGGTTTCGTTAGCCGAAATTGTAAAAGAAATTTCAGGGAAAAACCTTCCCGTTAAAATAAGCCAGATAGGCTTAGGGATAGAGTACAGCGGCGATAATACAAAAATAAAAAACGAAATAAAAGCCTTAAATTATACTCCTATTAGCGAGGCAGTTGAGCAATTGTACAAATGGTATGTCTATCAAAGAGACAAAATAAATTTAGAAAACCTGTTAGTAGATAAATAATATTTGTAAATGATTGTTTCAATAAATATAAAGGATATATTTTATCTTAAAATAACTTAATATATTGCAGAAAAAAGTTATATAAGTTTAAATTTGAGGAATAAGTATTAAAAGCAGAATTTTATGCGGAGAATTATTATGAAAAAATATAAAGGCCAAAATCTTATTGAATATGTTGTTATTGCGTCGATAGTACTTGTTATTTGTATTGTTGCAATAATATTTTTTGGGGATAGCATTGCCGATTTGTTTGATAATAATACTGTCGGCAATATTTTTAAAAACAAGAGCAGGACCGAGAATCAGGTAAAAAATTACAGCTATTTGAGCGGAATTACATTGTCTTTGCTTGGAAGCAATTTCCAATCTCCTTTGGAGGCAAAGATATTGGATGACATTAATAAGAATATAAGCACAACAAGCGGTGCAGAAGGATTATCTGCCAGAGATACAGTTGATGTGCTTTCTCAATATGTTAAACAGCTTCAGGATGTTTTATCGAAAATTGATTATGAGGGAAATAATGATCTTAAAAAAGCATTATTAGCCCTAATAGAAAAAGGTAAAGTACTTTATAACGAGTGTGAATTATTTGCCCAGAAAGATGATTCAGCAGCCACCGATGATAACTTAAAAGCAGTTTATAATCTCGATATATCGGTAAAACTTGATAAAGACGGAGCTGCTGCCACTGACTTTAATAAAGCATTGAAAGATGTTGAGTATCTCTTGCCGGAAGGTAATACGAGAGATTTGATAGGTATTTTCGGTTCAGGGATTTTAAATCTCGGTGACAGCTTAAAATATAAAATTGACAGTAGGACCGCCCGTACAATAGGTTTAACTGACAGTGTGAAAACGGTTTCGGATAATTTTAACAGCGTTGGCAGTTCAAAAGATAAATGGATTGTTAAAAAATTACAGAATAATACCAGCACTAATGTTGATCTAACAGGTGCCGCCGCTAATTCAGGTTTGTCTTTGTCTGCTTTAGGCGGTCTTCAAGTCAGCAGTACAGGTACAAATACAGAAAAACGTTTGGTTTTTAAAGAAAAACCGGATTCTGTCAATCAGTCTTATGAAGTTAACAGTACCATAAGTTTTGATACTTCCAGCACGTACGGCAATGCCGGGGTGTTCTTCCGAGCCGATAAAATTGACGGCAAAGTAAGTGGGTATTCCTATGAAATTCATGATTGTCCGGCGTATCCTTCCAACAACCATGTAGTCTTTGTTCGTTGGGACAATGGGGTCAGATCGGAAATAGAAAAAAAACCGTTACCCGCAGGAACAAATATTAATTCTGCTATGGATTTTAAAATTCAAGTTAACGGCAATCAATTTACAGCATTTCTAAACGGGAATCAAGTTATGACACAAACAGACAAAACTTATAATAAAGGTGATGTCGGGTTGCGTTTTGACGGAGCAATAAGAACTAAAGTAAGCAGTTTTTCGACAGAATATGTCTCCGAACTCGCAAACAAACAAGCATTGAAACAGTGGGGGCAAAATCAACTTAATAATGTTGAAACTCAAATTTCTAACACTATTGATGTTTACCGGGACGGTAATTATGTCGAATTATTACCTGAGTCTTATAACAGCAAAGTACTTTGTGAAAGTTTGGGTGCAGAAATTGTAGAAAAAAATTGCACCTTGAATTAATCGGGATAAGCCAAAACAATAAATCAAAAATAAGGTCGCCGATATGAAAAAAGATAAAGGACAAAATCTAATTGAATATGTGGTCATCGGCAGTATGGTTTTGGTTATATGCATCGTTGCGATAGTTTTCTTTGGGGACAGCATTGCTGATTTATTTGATAACAACAGTGTTGCAAATTTGTTTAAAAGCAAAACCAGAACTCAAAACCTTCAGAAAAATTATAATTACCTGAGCGGAGTTACGCTCATGTTTGGTGGAGAAAAGTTTTCGTCACCTCTGGAAGCTAAAATACTTGATGACATCAATAAGAATATAAGCACAACCAGTGGAGCCGAAGGCGTAACAGTCAAAGAAACGGTAGAGGTGCTTTTGCAATATATTAATCAGCTGCAAGATATTTTAAAAAACAATCCTGACGACAAAGTACAAAAATTACTTTATGAGGCTTACAAGCTCTACTCCGGGTGCAAGGAATATACATCCAAAGACGGAGCAACTGCTGATAATGAAAATCTTAAGCTCGTAAATGATTTGGATATTGCCGTTAAATTTGATAAAGACGGAGACTTGGCCGTCAATTTTAATCGGGCGTTAAATGATGTTTTGACAACCTTAAATGACGGAAATATAAAAAAACTAATAGAAATTTACGGAGATGGGATTTTAAACCTTGGTGAGAGTCTAAAATATAAGGTCGACAGTAGGTTAGCCCAAAAAATAGGTTTAAATCCTGATGCAATGAGGACATCATCTGCTCAATTCGATACTCAGGCAAATGCAAATAACAGTTGGATATTTAAAGAGTTTACCAGTGCCACCCAATCTCAAACAGTTGATATTTCTGGTTCAGGCAGTGATATTGTTCTTCAAAACAACGGGAGTGTTCCTAAAATAGTTCTTAAGAAATCTTCCGAAGATAAACGTCTTATATACAGGAATAAATCGGATATTGTTAATGATTATGAAATTAACAGTACCATTACTGTAGGAATTAACAGCGGAACAGGCAAATCGGGTGTGTTTTTCAGGGCTGAAAATTTAGATTCGGGCATTAACGGCTATTCATTTGAAATTTTACACGACGGCAATAATCAATATAATAATAAATTATATTTACTCAAATGGACAAATGGAGTGCCGACAACAATATCAACAGCCGGATTTTCGGGAAGCGATTATCTGCACAGCGGCAGTATTGACTTGAAAGTAAAAGTTAACGGCAGTCAGTTTACAGCTTCTATTGACGGTGTTAATGTACTGACATACTCGGATTCAACTTATACAAGCGGAGAAATCGGCATGAGCTACGGTAAGGCTATAGACGGAACTCTTTCTAATTTTGCGGTAACTTGTGCATCCGATTTAGATAATAAAATAAAACTGCTGAAATGGGCTGCTGCAAATGCTAACGCGGCTGACAAAATCGATGTATACCGAAGCGGAAATTATACTGAATTGCTGCCCGAGTCATATAACAGTAAAGCTCTGTGCGAAAGTTTAAATGCTCAAATTATTCAAAATAACTGTTCTCTGAATTAAATAAACTTAATAAAACCGGATTAATAATATTTCGATAATAAATACCCGAGAACCTTCTGCCGGAAGTAAAATTGCCCTGCTTTATTTAATAATAAGAAATTTATAAAACAGCAAAGTCTTAATTTATATTTAAATATCGCAAAATATGATATCTTTTTAAATGGTATTGCTAATACCACTTTGCAATTATTTAGGTAAGATTAACAAAATCTGTAAAGTGGTACGGTGTAAGCGGGAGCGTTAAAAAAGTGAAACGATGAGTTTTACTATTTTAAAAGCCCATTCGTACAAGAGGTTCATATCTAATTTTAAGCAGTTTTATTTTTAAAACCGGCAAATAAAATTTGTAAATATTTATTTCCGTATGTATCAAATCAATGACCTTTCTATATAAAACTTAATATTTCGAGGCTAAAAAGTTAGATATGCAGTTGCGCAGGGAATAATACATAAATGTAAAAATACAAGCGCGGAGAAGAAAAAGTATGAAAAAAAATAAAGGGCAAAATCTGTCTGAATGGGTAGTTATTGGCGCACAGCTAATTTTAATTTGCGCTGTTGCATTGTATTTCTTTGGCGATAATCTTGCAAATATTTTTGAAAATAATTATCTGGTTAATTTGTTTAAAGACAAAACCAGAACCTCAAATACCGAAAAAATTTATTCGTATTTAAGCGGCATAACATTAACTTTGTTTGGAAAACAGTTCAATTCGCCGGTTGAAGCCGCAATATTGGAAGATATAAATAATCAGGTTTCATCAGCCAGCGGCTCCGAAGGTCATACAGTAAGAGAAACAGTTAATGTAATCGAAAAACAAATAGAACAGCTGATAGAAATTTTAAATCATAAACTTGCAGTTACTACCCAGCCCAAGCTCAGACAAAAACTGCTGGCTTTGATTGAAAAGGCAAAAGGACTTTTAAACGGTTGCCAATACTATGAAGATCAGGACGGAAAAGTTGCTAACGAAGTTAACAGAAGAATTGTTAATGATATAGATATATCGGTAAAACTGGACAAAAACGGAGAACTTGCAGAAGCTTTCGATAAAGCTCTTAAAGAAGCCGTATTTTATCTTGAGGATGACAGTCTGAGAGATGTCCTTCAGTTATACGGCGAAGGCATATTGAATTTGGGAGAAAGCCTTAAATACAAAATTGACAGCAGAATTTTAAGAGACTTAATTTCGGGAATTCAGACAAAAACAGAATATGATAATTTTACCGATGCGGCTGAAATATTGGATAACTGGCTTACAAAAAGTTATTACACGACCCAGAACGGCAGCGGATCTCAAATTGATTATCTTACAAAAGTCCTAAAACTTATTCAGGGCGGAGGCATGGAAGTAGGATATTCTGACGGAAGCGGTAATGTTTCTCCGGTTGCTAATCCCGCAGTTGCAGCCTTAAATGCTCAAAAAGCAGCTAATGCACAAACGTTATCACAGCAGCAATCTCAGCTTGACCTTTTGCAAAGAGAACTTTCAAATATTCCGACTTCTCCGACAAATTCAACTGCTTTAACCGCCGCGCAGCAAAAACAGTCACAGTTGAATTCTCAGCTTACCAGCCTGCAATCGCAGCTTGCTGCGGCACAAAAAGGGACAACAACTACAGTAACGGTTCCTCCAGATCCTGTGAAAATTGCTTCACTGCAAAGTCAGGTTAATAGTCTGACAGCACAAAAAGCAGACCTTCAAGCAACTGTGACGTCATTACAAAATAATCCTGCAACTGTAAAAACCGGTGTTGCACTTGTTCATGTGGATTCAAACGGTAATATACTCGGAACTGTTTACTGTGCTTCATATAATACAGATTGCGCAACAAAAAATTCCCAATCAGGTCTTGGCGGTACTACACAGATTAAATCAGCACCTAATCCTAATTACAATCCTACGTTAGCTGCCCAACTATCTACTGCAAAATCGCAATTATCAAGCTTAACATCTCAACTATCATCAGCTCAAAGTGCTCTTGCAGCTGCAAAAAATCCACCACCCACTACGACAACAACTGTAAATACCGCGCTTGTTGCCAGCCTGCAAAGTCAGGTCAATGATGTAAAATCTCAGATGGCAAGCAATCAGCAGCAAATTACTTACTTGCAGAATCAGCTGACGCAACAGGCTTCATTAACACAACAGCAAAAAACGGCTTTGCAGAGTCAGATATCCCAACTTCAGCAGCAGATAAGCTCTTTGCAGAGTTCTCAAACATCTCTTCAGAAGCAAATTGATGCTCTTCCCGCAATGATAATACCGCCTACAAATATTCTCAGCGATGACAGAAGATTTACTTTTACCGAAAAAATGCAGGGTGCTTATGATTTTACCCTGAATACAAGTATTCAGCTTGACAAAACAGGCGGAGCAGGAAGCGCCGGCGTATTCTTCAGAGCGGAAAAAATTGATGCGGATGTCAGCGGTTACTCTATTGAGATAGATGACAGACAGGCAGCCTCCGGCGGCTCTAATAATTTGATACTTTATAAATGGACTGACGGTGTTAAAGAAGTCATCCAAACTCAGGCATTGCCGAGCAGTGTGGATATATATTCCAAAAATGATTATCAGGTTGTCGTTGAAGGCAACACTATAAAGGCATATGTAAACGGCAAAGAAACTATTAAAGCTACGGATTACACTTATACTCAGGGTGATGCCGGCATGCATTTTGACGGTTTAACAAAAGGCATTGTATATGATTATTCCTCTGAATATCAGACTAATCTTGACAATAAGCAAACTCTTCTCGATTGGGCAAATCAAAATGCCAATGCAGAGCTGGAAAAAACTATTGATGTATACAGAGACGGCAACCTCAGTGAAATACTCCCCGAGTCTTATAACAATAAAGTAATGTGCGAATCTCTCGGAGCTGATATTGTCGATAAGAACTGTTCACTTTAAAAATGATGGTTAATCATAATTAGGACATAATATTATTATTGAGCCTAAATTAAGCTGAATAAAGTCATGATATTCTTTACGGTTGCTGTAATTTTTGTAGGTAACTTCAGCGTTTTTAACCGCAACGAATTTCCGCTGACTGTTTAAAATATCACTTAACATCCGGTTTTTTCTGCCTGTTTTAGGCATGAAAACAAGCCCTTTTATTTCCAAATCATTTGTAAGAATAAAAACTTTTTCCGACCAAAAGCCTTTTGTTTCATCAATAATTATTTGTCTTTTATTTTCCAAAATATTTCCTCCGTTAACCTATGTTTGAATATGCTTTGAATAGCGGCAGATAAAGGGCTAATGCCAAAGCCATAACTAATCCGCCGATGACAACCACTAATAAAGGTTCTATAAGCCTGCTGAGAATGTCAACAATTTTATCTAACTGTTCATCAATATAAACTTCAGAGTGTCCTAAAGTTTCGCCAAGTTTACCCGATTCTTCTCCCGTTGATATCATACACATAATAATACTGGGAAAAACGCCTGTCTGTTTCAGAGATGCGGATAGAGCCTGTCCCTGCTGTATTCTTGAAGCGGCTTTGTTTAATTTGTACTTTAAAAGATAGTTGTTTATTGTACGGTTAGAAAGCATTATGCTGTCTAAGACGGGTATTCCTGCATCAAAACATACTTTTAGTACACTCACAAAATTAGAAAGAGCCGCATATAGAGCAAAAACTTTTACCAGAGGAATAACAAGGGATACTTCATCAAATATTTTTTTTGCAATAGGATGTTTGACTATCAGGAATATAGTATAAAAGAACAGCCCAAATCCCACAGGGATGACAAAAAGGTGTCTCCTGAGAAAAGTACCAATTGCCATAAAAACCTGAGTAATTAGAGGCAGGGTACCTCCCATTTGGTCGTACATTTCCTTAAATGCCGGAAATACGAATGTCAGCATGATCGTTGTTACGACTAAAGCTAAAAGGATGACGATGCAAGGATATATTGATAAAGAGATTATTTTACCTCTTAATCTGTTTTGTTTAGTCAGTATATGCATGATTCTTTTTAATGTTACGTCTAATTCGCCGGTTTCTTCTCCTGCTCTGACAAGCCCTAAAAAAATATGATCAAATATTTTCGGGAATTTTGCCATAGCATCGCTTAAGTTGGATCCGCCAAGTATTAATTTTTTTAAGTCGCCGGCAACCCTCGGGACATTTTTGCCGCTTGAATTAAGCTCAATAAAAAGCAAGGCTTCAATAAGAGGTATACCGGTTTTTACGAGAATGGAGAGGGTATTCACAAAATCAATTTTTTCTCTTAGTGTAATTTTTGAATATCTGGATATTTTAGCAGGTTTGCTGCCTTCCTTTTTTGCGGGTTTTTTAGCTTTTTTTTCAGCAGCTTGTTTTTCGCTAAAAACCTCTTCAATTCTTAACGGAATTAGTTCCAATAACCGCAGATTCTCTCTAACTTCCCTTATAGAAGAAGCTTCTATTTTTCCGTTGACTTTATTTTTTTTAGAATTTAATGCTGTATAAGAGAATACAGACATACTTTCCCCTTATTTTACTGATAATTTGTAGCTCCGAGTACTCTTAAGTACTCATCAATACAGGTTTGCCCTTCGAGAATATTATCTATACCTGCGTTGTTAAGCAATTTCATTCCGCAGGAAACTGCAGCTTCTTCAATCTCTAAATCCATAGATCCCAGATTAATCATTTTTTTAATTTCTCTTGTAATCGGCATTATTTCGTATATACCAATTCTACCCATGAAGCCTGTTTCATCGCAGCTTCTGCATCCTTTGGGTCTGTAAATTTTGCCGCCTTTAAACAATTCGAAATCTTCCTTGTTTGGTACAATAAGTTTCAATTCTTCGTCCGTAGGTTCGTATTTTTCTCTGCATATAGGACACAGTCTGCGAATTAATCTTTGAGATATTATGCCGGTTAAAGTCGATGCAATTAAATACCTGTCTACTCCCATATCTACCATTCTTGAAATGGTTGAAGCCGCACTGTTAGTGTGAATCGTGCTCAATACAAGGTGGCCTGTAAGCGCAGCATGAACAGCGGCTTTCAATGTTTCAAAATCTCTTATCTCACCAATCATAATTATGTCAGGGTCCTGTCTCAGTATAGCCCTTAAGCAGCTTTCAAAAGTGACTTCAGCTTTCGGGTTAACCTGAACCTGATTGATGCCGTTTATTTTCATTTCAACGGGGTCTTCAATAGTTGTTATATTAACAAAATCATTGTTTGCTTTATTAAGAATTGAATACAGAGTGGTAGTTTTGCCGCTTCCTGTCGGACCTGTCGTCAGAATAATTCCGTTTGGGGTTTTTGTCATAAGGTTAATTTTTTCAATATCTTCTTTAGTTGCTCCTTTAAGCTCTATCTTTTTTTCAGTATCGGTTACCTGAACATCGGGTCTCAAAATCCTTATAACCATTTTCTCTTTGTTACCGACAGGGAGGGTATTAATTCTCAAATCATAGAATTTTTCATTAAATTTAATATTTAAATGCCCGTCCTGAGGTTTTCTGTGTTCTGTAATATCCATTCTTGAAATAACTTTAAGTCTGGATATCAGCAAACTTTCAATTTTTACGGGAACGTCAAATACCTTTGTGAGAATTCCGTCAATTCTGTATCTGACAATATAATTTTCTTTTCGAGGTTCTATATGAATATCGCTGGCTTTTTGCTCTATACCTTCAGTAATAAGAGAGCTTGCAAGTTTTGCAACGGATGTGGTATCGTCCTGAATTTCCTGCTCAACCTTTTGCCAGATATTTACATTGTCTTCTATATCTGTTTCTTCAAGAGAAATTTCTTCAATGAGTTTTTCGGTATCAACTTTGGTTTTGAAAAAGTTTTCAATGCATTTTTCGTATTCAATGTGAGTTAAAATTAAAGGTGACGGCGAGAGTCCGGTAAGGTAAACAATATCATTCAATACTTTTCTGTCATTTGGATTGACCATACCGACAATAAGTATTTTATTGTCGGTGCTTATGGGAACAACCTTATTTTCTTTAATAAAATCTTCGGGCAGCAGTCTTATCACAACAGGGTTGATTGAAAGTTCTTTAGTTTCCACACTTTCCAGTCCCTGCTGCTGCGATAAAGTATCCCTGAGCTGATCAAGAGTGATGTAACCAAGTTTTACCAGTACCGAGCCAATAGGCGTTCCTATTTTTTTGCTTTCTTGCAATGCAATATTCAATTGTTCTTCAGTAATTAATTTTTCTTCAATTAAAATTTCGCCTAATCTTTTTTTTGATTTTGTAGCTGAGTGAGGGGACTTATTTTGAAATGCGGGTTTTATTTCAGAGGCTTCTTTGAGATCTTGTTTCAAGACGGAAGGATTTTTTTCAGCATAAGAATCAAGTATCTCATTTAATTGAATTTGGCTCAGAGGCACAACTTTGGGTTTTAATTTGGTTTTAAGAATTACCATTGTCAGGATGTTATTGCGGCGGTCCCTGTTGGACGCATTCACAATACCGACTATTATGTAATCTTCTTCTTTGCAGATTGGGATAAACATTTCCTCTTTCATAGCAGAGAGCGGGAATAAATCAGCATATTGTTTATCCAGATTTTGCTTTAATCTTTCAAATGTATATTCAGCCATTTTATTGGAACCTTATTTAAATATTTCTCTCTATAAGAGACCTATTGCATCTGTTTCTTTAAGTATTTTAGGTGTAATCATTAATATTAACTCTGACCTGTCACGGGTGGTGTTGGAATTTTTAAACAGCATGCCGACAAGGGGAATACTGCTCAAAAAAGGTAGTCTTCCCTGCGAATTTGTTTCTTTTTCCTGTAATAACCCCCCTATGACAACTGTTTCACCGTCTTTCACCCTTATTTGGTCAGTTTTCATATCGCGTTTATTTAAAAGAGTCGCTTTAATATCAGCGCCTTCTCCTATTCTCTCTTTAACGGAACTGTAAGAGGGTTTGACACTCAGTGTGACATAGCCGTTAGGACTTATTTTTGACTTTAAAGTTAACTGAATACCTGCCTGTCCAATGTTATATGTAACGTTAGTCGTTCTCAGATCAGGTACCTGTTGTGTAGTAGTGTTTTGAACTATATCTTCCGAAATGTTTATGGTAGCTTCCTGATTATTTGCTACGATTAATCTCGGGTTAGCAAGAACTTTGCCTTTATTTTGATTAATAATAGCTTTTAAAGCAGTTATGATTGATTCTGTAGATGGAGTAGCTGCTATGTCAATGGTTGTTGTTGTTCCTCCAAAACTGCCGGAATAAAAATGATTTGCCATGCTTAGAGTTGATGAAAGAGTTTTAGAGCCTGATTCGTTTAATTCAATAATTGAAGTTTCAAGGTAAACCTGAGGTTCTCTTTTATCAAATTTTTTTATTGTATCTTCAGCAAGCTTAATTTGTTCGTCTGTTCCGCCGTAAATACTTATTTTGCCCAAACCGGAATTATAATATACGTTATAACCGTTTGAAACGAGAGATTTTAAAACCAGTCCTTCTCCTCCGGCAGGATCTTCACTTGAGGATGAATAACAAGCCAGAGTGTCACCTGATGAAGTTCCTGAAGAGCTTGAGGATGAACTTGAACTTGACGAAGAATCTGACGAGCTGCTTGATGAAGATGAGGAAGTTGAAGACGAACTCGAACTGCTTGAAGAGGAGTTATTAAATACCGTATTACAAATTATGGTTGCCATGTTGCTCGCATCCGCAAAATTTACCGTAAAAGCCTTAAATTTAGGTTCTACATCAAGATAATTAATTACTTCTTGAGCAAGAGCTACATCTTTGTTGCTTCCAAACAGCATAATCTCATTGCTTATCGGGTTTGTTACAACAATGGGTGCAGAGATAATATCAGGTCGGTTTAGGTTGAAAATATTAATATTTAAAAAAGTAGCAACGGCATCTGCCTTTAGATATTTTATTTTTATAGGTTTAATCTGGACCATATTAACTCCCAACCCGGGATAAGCTGCTTTAGACGCAACAATTAACGTTTTGCCGTCAAGATAGTATTTAAGGCTGTTCATTGTCATAATATAGTCAAAAACTTTATTTAAAGTTACGTTAGCCAAATCCAGAGTAATTGTTCCTTCAACCGATTTGTCCAGGATTATATTTAAATGAGCTTTATCAGCCAGCATTCTTAATACCTGCTTAACGTCGGAATCCCTCAAACTCAGTGATATTAATTGATTTTTGCTGTCTATACTGATATTGCTTTTTAAATTAATGGTATTTGAAACGGTAGGTGAAGGTGAGGCAATTTTAACAGGCTCCCTGAGCTTGATTTCACTTGCAAAAGTGCTCAATAGTGTAAAGTTTGTGAAATTGGCTATTAAGAAAACAATTAAAATTCCGAGAATTTTGTTTTTCTTTTTTCCTATAAACAGCATAATTTTATCCTTATATTAAAGTTTTTAATTTAATGTCGGTAGTGCATTTGACTGATTTCCCGATGATATTGTAGGAATTACGGGTGGCGGCGGGATTGTTGCAGGGTGACTCGACTGAACCTGGGAAGAAGTATTTTGTGAAAGAGCGGCATTTCCGGAATTCATCCCGGAATCCACGATTTCACCTATCCCTGCTTTGTAAATATTGTTTTTATATTTAATTACAACTTTATTAGTCTGAATGTCTTTTATGAAGTATCCTGAGATTGTCTCACCTTCGTGAATAATATATTCTGCGCCCTTAATATCTACCAGAGCTGATGGTTTGTATTTATCGTATAGAATGCCTTTCACTTTTATGCTGAATAAATCCGTAATGCCTTCATCCGGCACGTAAAGCGGCGGTAAAGGCAAACTGCTGATAAACTGGGTTTTAGAAGAAGAAGATTGGTTTTCGTATGGTACGAAGGGGGTGTCTCTACCGAATTTATTGATGCTCAGCTGAATCTTTTTCTCGGGTTTTTTTATTATTTTATTTTTTGGGATGGGTTTATTATTCGGTATTGATACTATTTTTACGGAATTTTCGGCGGACGGCATGTTTGCAACTCCGACTGCGGGAGCGGTTATATTGGGCTCGTTTTGCTTTTGAACCGATATGGAAACATCAGACATCTGATTGCTTTGTCTGCAACCGTTCAAACAAAAAATGCACCCGCAAAAAATAGCTGTAAAAAGAATTTTTTTCACTTTAAAATGTCTGTTAATAATTTCACATACAGTTATTCTAGCATATTCGTCCATTTGTTGAACAACAATTGCCTACTACTTTTAACTGATTTTTTAAACTCATATACTCGGATAATATAATTTGCTTTGTTTTCAGTTATAAATAATTAATCCAAAAATTTTTTATTTTTATGAAAAATATAAAACTTATTGCACCCGTTAAATCATTAAAGGATTTAGAAATAATTAAAGAGACACAATGCAAAGGTGTCTATATTTATCATTCCGTTGTTTTAAATAATTTTGCCGATTTTGAAGAAATGTTAAACGAAGCCAGTGAATATGAGAAGGATTTTTATGTTAATTTTCGTGGATATAATACTGAAACCGAGCTTAAAAGCATAGAAACTCTTCTTTGCAAAATACAAAAAATTCCTGTGAAGGGAATAATGATAAACAGTTTGGATGTTTTATTTTTAGCCGAAGAAAAGGATTTGGATTGTGAAATTTTCATAGATTCCGGTTTGAATATTCATAACATAGCCGGAGTTGAGTTTGTGAGTTCATTTAGCAAAATTAAATGCGTGAATTTAACTGAAGAAATTTATATAAAGAATATAGAAAGAATAAAAAAGTTTGCTCACTGTGAAATAGCGGTGAATTCCGATAATCTCTCTTGGATAGTTGAAAAAATAATCAAAAACAAAATTCTTGATGCGGTTCTCATAAAAGGAGATTTTGCGGATTCAGCCAAACTCAAAGAAGGGATTGACTGTGTTAATAAGATTCTTCAGTTGCCTAAAATCAGCAAAACTGAACAATTACCGTTTAAAAATTTTGAAAATCCGAATTATACCTCTAATCATTTCTTGAAAATATTTCACAATTTATCGGGAAAAGATTTTAAATTTAGAGGAAATATTCATCCATTCAGCTGGAAATACAAGAAAGAAAAACTTAAAAAAATATTAAAGAACCCTGATTCAAACTTTATTAAAGTAAATCTTCGTCTTAACAGCTTGGAACAATTGAAATATTTAACAAAGTTTATTGACAGATTAAAATTTAATCCCGTTTATTCCGTTGAATTCGGAGAAATTATTAATACTTGCGATCTTTCAAAAAATAATTTTTATCAAATTATTAATAAAGTCAAGAAAGACTGCTTTGATTACGGTATTCAGCTTCAGCTGAGCACTCCGAGAATACTGAATGAAAGAGATTTTGACAGGGGGTACGAATTTGTCAAACTGCTATGTGCTGAAAAACCCATTCCTTCTTCTATAATCGTTAACAATCTCGGATATTTTCACGCGTTGTCAAATGATTCTGAATTCGATGATATTCCGTTGGAGATAGGAACCGGTATTAACTTATTAAACAGCTTTTCAATCAATTGTCTCTTAAAAAGGCGCAGTCTTTTCTGTGTAGATTTGAGCAATATAAAAGATATCGAGGATATAAAAGAGTGTATCGATAAAGTCAAAAGCAAGATTCAAAGAATTAAACTTCAGATTGCAGGGAGCATAAGGGTACCCAGCTTAGGGTTATGTCCCATGAATAATGATCAGGCAATATTGTCCAGGTTATCATGCAGCGCCCCATGCCATAAAGGCAATTATTCCATTTTGGATCCCGGAATTAATAAATCATTTCCGTTTGTAGTTGACGGTTTCTGCAGAATGCATCTTTTTAAGGATAAAATTCTTGATATGTCAGAGCATATAAAACTTTTTCAAAGCATTGGAATTAATGAGTTTGTAATTGATTTTAGCGGTTTAATTCCTGAGCTGGTGCCTGTTATGCTGACGAGACTGTTGAATTATGCAAATCAAGGTGAATTTTCAACAGATTCCAATTTTGTTTCAGAACTATATAACATCAAGAAATAAATCTTTTAAAATCTTAAAAGTTCATTCTAAAATGCCGAAAAATTTAATTTTTCTCGCATCTTGCATGAGATATTGTCGAGGTAAAACCGACGGCTTCTCCCAGCCGCCATTGCCCCTCACCTGAAGGAGTAATACAAAAGAAAACTTATCGTATCTTCTCTTATAAAATGATCAGTTTCACGAACGCATGACGAAATAAAAAACAAAGTTTTTGAGTTCATCAACAGTCTCTTTAAATTTTGTAAACTTGGTAAAATTTTGTAAAACAAATTAAATCAATGGTAAATACCGAAAGATGTCTTTAATTTCTCCTGAAATGTATTTATCAAAAGGTAATGTTTGTTTTTTGATTACAGATAATCTATAATAATTTTCAATAATAAATATATATTTACAAAATACTTTATCGGTAGTTTGTTTACACTTGGGGACTGATATGAAAAATTATACTGAGTCGGTGAAGTTGTTGATTATCAAAGCTAGAGGAGTTTTCATGTGGAATTAGATCAATATCTTGGTTTATTTATTGATGAATCAAAGGAAAATCTTCAAAAATTAAATGAAAACCTTTTGAAACTTGAGGTGGCGCCGGATGACCTTGAAATTTTAAATGATATATTCAGGGTTGCTCATACTCTTAAAGGAATGTCAAAGACAATGGGGTTTAACAGCATCGGCGATTTAACCCACAATATGGAAAATGTTCTTGATCCGCTTCGCAGTGGAAAAATCAAGGCGACAGAGCATATAACTGATGCGTTGTTTCAGTGTCTTGATAAATTGGAGGAACTTGTATCTTCCGTTATTGATAATACATACGAAGATAAAGGGGTTTCCATAGACAGTTTGGTCAAAAAACTTCAAAATATTTTGCTTGAATCGGAGCAGAATGAAGATTTCTGCCAAAAAACCGAGAAAAAAATGACATTTAACCAGTATGAGTTGGCAATAATAAATAATGCAAAAGAATTAGGCGAAAAAGTAAAGGAAATAACAGTTCATGTTTCCGAAGGGTGTGTATTGCCGGGCGTAAGAGCTTATATGGTTGTTAAAGAGCTTGAAGGTGCTGGAGAACTTATTAAAACCCATCCCGAAACCGAAGATCTTGAAAACGGAAATTTCGAAGGGTTTTTTAAATTATTTTTAATTACTAAGGAAAGTACAAAAAGCTTAAATGAAAAGCTTGGTAAAATTTCCGAAATCGAAAAAGTTGAAATTAAAAGTGTCAATCCTGATAAAATATCTGCTTCATCAGATGAGGAAGAGATAACAGATAATCCGGATACCGAAAGTACATCCAAGAAAGATAAAACGGCTAAAAGAGAAGAAAAAGACAGCGTTAGTGAAGTTAACAGGCAAATACAGTCATTGACTATTCCTCAAACAATCAGAGTAAGTGCAGAAAAGATGGATACTCTGATGAACTTGGTCGGAGAGTTGGTAATCAGTAAGACAAGGATAAGCCAGCTTTCTTCAGAAAACAAGATGGCTGAGCTTGCTCAATCAATTGAAGTTATGGAAGGCATAACAGGGAACATTCAGGAGATAGTTATGAAGCTGAGAATGGTCCCCATTGAGCAGGTATTTAACAGATTCCCGAGGTTGGTAAGAGACCTTTCAAAAGATTTGAGGAAGGAAATAAATCTTAAAATTTCCGGAAAAGATACTGAAATTGACAGGGCAGTTATTGATGAAATAGGTGATCCCTTAATTCATCTTATAAGAAACTCTATTGATCATGGACTGGAAGGTCCTGAAGAAAGAATTGCAATTAATAAGCCCGCAAAAGGGACTCTTGAACTGTTTGCTTTTAACGAAGGGGATAACATAATTATTAAGGTTTGTGACGACGGTAAAGGAATAGACCCCGAAAAAATTAAAAGTTCTGCACTCAAGAAAGGACTTATTACCCCTGAAGAAGCAAAAGCAATGAATGATAAAGATGCAATAGAGTTGGTTTTTGCACCGGGGTTTTCAACGGTAGCCGTTGCTACTGATTTATCCGGACGCGGTGTAGGTATGGATGTTGTAAAGTCTAAAGTCGAAACTTTAGGCGGGAATGTAAATATTGTTTCTAAGGTAGGTGAAGGTACTGAAGTCACTATTAGTTTGCCATCAAAAATGGCTATTGTCCAAGCGTTGCTTATCAAAGTAGGTGAAGAAATTTATGCCGCTCCGTTAAATTATATTAGCGAAGTAATAAATATTGACCAAAATGAGATTAAAAATGTTCAAAATAGGGAAGTAATAATATTAAGAGGAAAAACTTTGCCTCTTATAAGATTACACAGACTCCTTTGTGTGCCTAATTATGTAGAAGATCCTGACATACCTCTTACGGTTATGATAGTGAAATCGCAGGGTAAGAGCATCGGAGTAATGGTTTCTGAAATGATAGGACAGCAGGAAGTCGTTATAAAACCGATGAATAAGAAACTATGTACAGAAGATTATATTGCGGGCGCAACGACTTTAGGCAACGGTCAAATTACGTTAATAATCAATGTTAGTGCACTTTTCGAAGTAAAATTATAGGAAAGGGAAATTCTATGATTAACGATTTTGTTTCAAAGGATCAAAAGGAAATTCAACTCATCGTGTTTCAGCTTGCAGGGGAAGAGTATGCAGTGCCGATTACCTGCGTACAGGAAATCATCATGGTTCAAACACCGACAAGGATACCCAAATCACCTGATTTCGTTGAGGGAGTAATAAACCTTAGAGGTCAAGTTATACCCATAATCGACGGAAGAAAAAAATTCATGCTCGAAACAAAAGATTACAAAAGCTCTTCTGATTCCAGAATAATGGTATTAGATATTAACAGTGAAACATTAGGTCTAACAGTAGATTCAGTATCGGAAGTTATCCATCTCAAGACCGAAAATATTGAACCCCCGCCGATTGATATGGGTGCAGATTCCGATTTCCTTTGGGGCGTAGGTAAATTCCAAAACAGACTATTGATTTTACTTAATCCGCAAAGATTCCTCGAAACCGGTGATTATAAAAAACTGGCTAAATTGACACAAGCAATAAGCAAAAACAAAGATGCAGCCGAAGAAGCTGAGGTAAAGGCAGAATAAATAGCAGAAATAACATAATCGATGAAATATGATTTAGACGACATACTTCAGAAAATCGACAGGTTGCCGGAACTTTTTCACGTCGCAATCAGGGTCGCAAGGATGCTCGATGATTTCAATCTTGATATCAAAGAGCTGTCTAACCTGATTAACGTTGACCAGTCGTTAACAACTTTACTTTTAAAGTTTTGTAATTCTGCGCATTACGGATTTTCAAAGAAAATAAATTCTGTAAATGATGCGATAACAAAAATCGGGTTCAAAACTTTAAAGAGTTTAGTTTTTGTTGCCATATCACAGAGCGTTTTGTACCAGGATGTTAAAGGCTATAATTTGGACAAAGAAGATCTCTGGTACAATTCCATAAGTTGTGCGGTATATAGCAGGTATTTAGCCAAGAAAATTAAATTTAAGGATCCTGAAACAGCATTTACTGCCGGTTTGCTTAAAGATATCGGCAAATTGATGATTCAGGAATATGTCGGCTCCGAGTATGACAAACTGTTAAAAATTATAAATTCACAAAATATGCCGTTTTCAGAAGCCGAAATGAAATTATTCGGTTTCAATCACTGTACCATAGGTGCAGAAATGGCCAAAAAATGGAATTTCCCTGATGCTCTCATTGATGCTATAAGATACCATCATGCTCCGCAGCAAGCGGATGCAGATGGTTCAGTGAACAGCAAAATAGTATATATTGTTCATATAGCGGATTCTTTATCTATGATGCTTGGAGCCGGACTTGGCAATGACGGCATGATGTACAATATTGAATTAAAGTCGCTCGAAAACATAGGGATAAAACCTACATCAGAAAATATTGAAAATCTAATTTCTGAAATGATAGATTTAAACGAAGAAATATCTAAAATGGCGGGGTTAATAAATGAAAAATAATGAAATCACAACTTACGATCTGGATATACTGGGCGAAATAGGCAATATTGGTGCTGGAAATGCGGCAACTGCTCTGTCACAAATATTGAACCAACCTGTCCTGATTGAAGTTCCAAATGCCCAGCTGTGCGAGCTGGATACAATTTCGACATCACTAGGTGGAGCAGAAGCCGTCCGCACGGGTATATTCTTCACTGTTGATGGTGATTTAAAAGGTTATGTAGCTTTTATTCTTGATGATGAATACGGTCAGAAAATTTTTGAATTGGTCACTCAGGGATACGGGAGTGAAATTGAAAAGGACAGCGTTCTAACCGAAGTCGGCAATATTATTTCCGGTGCTTATATTAATGCTATTGCTTATATGATTGACGGAAAAATAATATTGAGTCCTCCCGGCATTGGGCATGATATGCTTGGCGCTTTGATAGATGAAATTGCTTCTCATATTTATTCATTGTCAGAAAAAACAGTTGTCATTTCGACAACATTGACAATCGGGGCTGATGTAATTCCGAGTTATTATACACTTTTACTTGAAAAAGATTCGATGAGTAAGTTGTTAGGCTTATTTAATAGACAAGAAAGTTGATATGAAAGTTATAAACATTGGTATGGGCGAAATATATATTACGGACAATGCAAGTACACTGCTTGTAGCGCCGGGACTGGGTTCTTGTATCGGGTTGGCAATGTTCGATCCCGACAGGAGAATCGGAGCAATGGCTCATATCGTGTTGCCTGAGAGTTTGAATAACAAAAAACAGGCGTTACCGGGCAAGTATGCAAATGAAGCTGTTCCGGAATTACTAAACGGAATGGTTAAACTAGGTGCTAAGAAAGATAATATAGTAGTTAAAATTTCAGGCGGAGCTCAGATGTTCACGCTTGAGAAAGGAGCAAATGTCTTAAACATAGGTGTAAGAAACGTTATTGCAGTTAAAAAAGTACTGCAAGAAGAAGGATTAAAGATTAAAAATTCAGACACAGGCGGGAACAAAGGAAGAACCATGCGTTTGGATGTTGGCACCGGAAGTGTCTTTGTGAAAATAATAGGTCAACAGGAAATAGAACTATAGGAGAGTACGTTAATGGCCAGGATACTAATTGTAGATGATGCTGCTTTTATGAGAATGATGTTAAAAGACATCCTCAGTAAAGCAGGTTACGAAATTGTCGGAGAAGCGGCAAACGGAAATGAAGCGGTTGAAATGTACCAAAAGCACCAACCTGATCTTGTAACACTTGATATTACTATGCCTACTTGCGACGGAATTAATGCGCTTAAGCAAATAATGGCTATTAATCCGGCAGCAAAAATTATCATGTGCTCAGCAATGGGACAGCAGGCAATGGTTATCGAGTCAATACAGGCAGGAGCAAAAGATTTTATTGTTAAGCCTTTCCAGCCAACCCGAGTACTTGAAGCAATCAAAAAGACCATTGGATAAGCTCTTTTGATAAATGGAAACATTTATTAAAAGCATCTTTTCGATGTATAATTTTGATGTGGATTTATTTAAATTTTGCGGGTTGAGGAAAATTGAGAATCAGGGCTTTTAAGAATATTAATCGCGTGGTTTGTCTTGTTGCTCTCCTCATGATAAATCACTTCTTTATTTTATCCCTGGCTCAATCGGTAACTCAAAGCTCAAGCGGAGATTATATAGCCGGTTTTAAGTTAAACAAAATTGAGTCGATTAACAAGATTTCAAACGTCAATGTGGACAAAAACCGCAGAGAAGTTCAAGAGATAAGTTCTTTGCAGTTTTTACAGCCTGCTAAAGTTATAACTAAAACGAACTCTTATAACCAAAAGACCGATGTGGGCGTAAGCCGACAAAATTTCAATTCTACAAGTGCCAGACTAATAGAAAATTCTATGCTTAATAAGGCTCAAATCCCAAAACAGCATACAAGTTCCTTACCTGTTTCAAATAATACCGTTAAGCCGATTGCACCAAAACTTCAAGCTGTAATACCGGAGCAGAAAGAATCAGTAAATGTCCCCCAAGTTAAACCTGCTGATGTTGCGGCTGAAAATCAAGTTAATGCGGATGTTGAACCGCAGAACAACGAATATTATTCAAATAAATTCGATAAATTGCCCAAAGAACTTGAAAAAGCTAAAGAAGTAACACCTCCCTCATATTTTTCAATGGTTATGTCGCTATTTGTGGTGCTAATACTTATTTTTATATTCGGATGGGCATATAACAGGTTAAAAGATATAAATCCGGCACTTTTGTTGGCGGGAAAACAATATGATAAAAAAGCTAACCGATTTAATCTTATTTCTACGGCGAGTCTGGGACAGGGCAAGAGCATACATCTGGTTGAAATTAACGGCAAGCGTTTAATTCTTGGAAGTACTGCCAACAGTGTAAACCTGCTTTCGGAACTGCCGGAAGAATTTAAATCTGCCGAAAACTTTGACATAAAAGAGACAGGTAAACAGCCAGCCGAGAGTCAGGACACAGCAATGGCTGATGCTGAGCATTACGAGAACGGTTACAGCGATTTATACAAAGAATATATTAATCAGAACGATAAACAAGTTTAAACTGCTGAGATATCAGGCGCTTAAAACTTCTTTTTTATCTTTAAAAACTTTTATTTACTATTCATGATAAATCCCTTATTATGTAATATAGCTAATTATCTTTATCAATGAGTATCCAAATCATTTATTTAAATTATTAAGTATATACTAAATATATGCTATTATAAAAAAGTATATACAGGAAAAGATTAAGTTAGGGGAAATGTATGAAAGTAAAAATTGGGGATCAGTTAATCGGGGATGGTGAAGAGTGTTTTGTCATAGCAGAAATCGGAATTAATCACAACGGCGACATTGATTTTGCAAAAAAACTTATAGATATTGCTCAAGCCAGCGGATGTAATGCTGTAAAGTTTCAAAAAAGAACGGTTGATTTGGTATATACAGAAGAAGAACTACAGATGTATAGACCAAACCCTTTCGGAGAAACTAACGGAGACTTAAAAAGAGGGCTTGAATTTGGCTTTGACGAGTATTCAGAGATAGACAGCTATTGTAGACAAAAAGGCATAATGTGGTTTGTATCCTGTTGGGATGAGAATTCCGTCGATTTTATCGAGTTTTTTGATCCGCCTTGTTACAAAATTGCTTCTGCCAGCTTAACGGACGAAAAACTTTTAATGCATGTAAAATCAAAAGGGAAGCCTGTTATTCTGTCTACTGGAATGAGTACAGTTGAAGAAATTGACCGTGCCGTTGAGATACTTGGCGACAATTTGGTTATACTACACTGTACTTCAACTTATCCTACCGATAATGAAGAAATTAATCTGTCTGTTATACCAGCATTTAAGGAAAGATATAATGTGCCGATAGGTTACAGCGGACATGAAAGGGGCTTAACACCCACACTGCTTGCCGTAGCATTTGGTGCAGTTGCTGTCGAAAGGCATGTTACGCTTGACAGAACCTTATGGGGAAGCGATCATGCTGCCAGCCTCGAACCTGAGGGATTATTCAGATTAATCAGAGATATCAGACAAGTTCCCGTTTTAAGAGGAGACGGGAAGAAAATTGTCTATGACAGGGAAAAACCGATACTTAAAAAATTGAGGAGAGTTCACGGCAATTTAAATGCTGCACAGGTATAAAGATAAAATCAAGCTTATAGCCACAGATTTTGACGGCATATTAACTGACGGATTTGTATATTATTCGTCAGTTTCTGATGAGGAATTTAAAAGACTCAGCTTTAAAGACATTATGGGGATATCGATAGCTGTTAAAAACGGCTATAAAGTTGCTGTTATTTCGGGCGAGAAAAATCAAATAATAGACAAAGTTGCCCGAAAGTTTAATCTTCAGGATGTGCATCAGGGAATAAGAGATAAATACTCTGTTTTGAGAGCTATCTGTCAAAAATATTCACTTTCTGATGACGAAGTATGTTATCTCGGAGATGATATTAACGATATAGAAGTCTTACAGCATGTAGGTTTACCTGTCAGCGTTCCTTCTGCTAACGGTAAAGTTTCCGAGAAAGTTGAGAACTTATACGTTACAGAAGCAGATTCAGGTAACGGGGTATTTAGGGAAGTCATCGACAAACTTCTCGGAGATTGAAAAGAGGCTCAAATGTTTAAGAAAAATCTTGAAGCATTAAAATACAGCAATAAAAATCTTGCTGAAAAACTTGAAAAAAAATCCTTAAGTGAAATAGCAACCATAAATACACTGGAATCTGCCTGCGGGGATTTAATTATAAGTTACGGGGAAATTCCTCTGAACAGCCCTGAAAATCCGGTGCTTGAATCTAAAGATTTATGGAACAGAACAATAAATTCACCTCTAAAGAAAAATGATATCGTTATCATTTTCGGACTGGGCTTAGGATACCTTTTTAAAAGGGCGTTTGTCAGCACAAATGCAAAAATCCTTGTTTATGAGCCTTTTGAAGATGTTTTACGCTTTACTTTAGAATATGTTGATTTTTCAAAAGAATTATCTGAAAACAGGGTATTCATTTCGAATGATATAGGTGAAATTTTTCAAAAACTTGAAGAGGAATACTTGTCTGGTGACAAGATAGAATTTCTTTATACTGACGGATATGTTTTGTCGGCTAAAGACAATCTTCTGCTGTTAACCAAAAAAACACTTCAAATTTGTCAGTCCAAATCAATGGATTCAAACACTGTATTCAGCCAATGTAAAATCTGGACAACAAACTCCGTAATAAATGCCTCGGAATTTAATCACGTCAGACCCGTAGGGTATTTTGAGGAAAAATTTAAGAACAAACCTGCTTTGATAATATCGGCAGGACCTTCTTTGGCGGAAAATCTCGAAAAAATAAAATCGAACAAAGACAAATTTATAACAATAGCAGTAGGAGCAGCCTTAAAGATTTTGATAAATTCAGGTATAAGTCCTGACTTTGTGTGTTTTTCCGACTCTCAGTATCTAAAATTTCAAGTTAAAGGAATAGAAGACAAATTGAATGAAACCGTGCTTGTGGCTAGTTCCAGAGCAGATAATGACATATTTAACGAAAATTTCAAAAACAAACTCATATATTTTTCCAAAACAGATTCTTTGGCTGATTACTTAAAAAATTTGCTAAATGAAAATATCGGACTTTATGAGTCCGGAAGTACGGTTTCAATTCAGAGTTACTGTTTTGCAAGAGCTCTTGGCTGTAATCCGATAGCTTTCGCGGGGCTTGATTTAGCTTTTATTGACGAAAAAATTTATGCTGACGGTTCACCGATAATAAAAGACGAAAACGGAAATCTTAAAATTGGACCTTTGGTGAAGAAACCGGCTGTTATTAAGTCTGCAAACGGCGAATATGTTAGTACCAGAGATGATTATGCATTATTTGTCAGACATTTTGAAGATATTTTTGCTAAAGATGAAATCGTACGAATAATTAACACTTCCCAAAAAGGTGCTTTAATAGAGGGCATGGAATATATGGAATTTGATGATTTCATAAACCTGCTTCAAACTGAACCGATTAAAATAGACAGCATTCTTTCAAATGTTTTTTACGAAACACAAAACCGTTGGGAAGAAATAAACGTGGCTATCTTTTCGGCATTTACAAAACAAAAAGAAGAAATTTTCAGCATAGATTTACCTGCCCGTAAGGCATATTTTTTCATTGAAGAGATATACAAACAAACTGAAATGAAAGAAACAGACAGAAAAGAGCTGGAATCTCGAATGGAACAAGTTTGTGAAATAATGACCGATATCAGAAGTTTTGTTATTAACAATCCTTTTATGTCGTGTTACATGCAAAATGATCTGTTTAAATACTCAGGTGCTTACAATACATCAATAGTGCTGAACGAGGATGAAATAATTCACAATGTCAAACTTGACAGAGATTTTGTCAGGTGGGTGATTTGGACTTGCGATAACCTTTTGAGCGCATTTGATGAATTTGAGAAAAACTCTTCACTGAATCTTAAGACAGCTGTAATAAATTAAAAAAGAGACGGGAGAAAATCCCGCCTCTTTTTAAGTGAATAATGATTATACAAGAAATGCAACAAGCAATAATGCTACTATATTAAGGATTTTAATCATTGGGTTAATAGCAGGACCTGCTGTATCTTTGTAAGGATCACCGACGGTATCGCCGGTTACGGCTGCCTGATGTGCAAATGAACCTTTTCCGCCGAGATTTCCGTCTTCAATGTACTTTTTAGCGTTGTCCCATGCACCGCCGCCGGTTGTCATAGAAATAGCGACAAACAAACCGGTGACGATACTTCCTACAAGTACGCCGCCTATCATTTTAGCTGATGCAAACTGTACGGGTATGAACATACCTATAAATAAAAGAACAACGGGTACAAGAACCGGTAGAAGTGCCGGAACCATCATTTGTTTAATGGCATCTTTCGTTACGATATCTACTGTTGTTGCATAGTCAGGTTTTGCAGTGCCTTCCATAATTCCTGGGATTTCTTTAAATTGTCTTCTGACTTCTTCAACAACTTTA
Source organism: uncultured Gammaproteobacteria bacterium (assembly GCA_964643065.1). Taxonomy (GTDB): domain Bacteria; phylum Cyanobacteriota; class Vampirovibrionia; order Gastranaerophilales; family CAZEDP01; genus CAZEDP01. The sequence goes on from CAZXPD010000018.1 coordinate 40,888, forward strand.
CCGCCTGTTTTACCAACTGCTTCAAGAGCATATGATGCAAACAGGAACGGAATCAAACCGCCTACGAATAATCCGATAAGAACATACGGATCAGACAAAGAGAATGCGTTTGCGATTTTTACTGCTGTGTCTGCAGTGCAATTTGCTACTTGCATAGCTGCATCTTTGAGGTCTTGAGTATATGATGCGAAAAGAACTATTGCTGCAAGACCGGCAGAACCGATAGCATAACCCTTTGTTACGGCTTTGGTTGTGTTGCCGACAGCATCAAGCGGATCGGTGACTTTTCTGACATCATCGCCCATTTCAGCCATTTCGGCTATACCGCCGGCATTATCCGTAATGGGTCCGTAAGCGTCAAGAGCAACTATTATACCTGCCATTGAAAGCATAGCCATAGCTGCTAAAGCAACTCCGTATAATCCTGCAATTGAATATGAAGTAATTATGCCAAGAGCTATAACAATTACCGGCAGAGCTGTTGCTTTCATACCGAGAGCTAAACCTGCAATGATATTGGTGGCATGACCGGTAACTGAAGCCTGAGCAAGTTTTTTTACTGGATTGAAAGCTGTAGATGTATAGTATTCTGTAATCACAACTAACAGTGCTGTTACAATTATACCTACCAGAGCAGAGAATAGGAACATTGGAGGTGTGAAGAGTCTTGCTCCTTCGCCTACTGAAGCTATTCCGGCCGGAAAAATTTTGTATGTTACTACGCAGAAACCTATTCCTGCAAGAATTGCGCTCCAGATTAAGCCTTTGTAAAGAGCCTGCATAATGTTGTTGTTTTTGCCCAGTTTTACGAAGAAAGTTCCGAAAACTGAAGCTAATGCTGAAATTCCTGCAAGTGCAAGAGGATAAATAATTGCTAAATCATTTTTAAATATGATTGAACCAAGCAGCATAGCTGCTACAGCAGTTACCGCATAGGTTTCAAATAAGTCAGCAGCCATGCCTGCGCAGTCACCGACATTATCACCTACGTTATCTGCAATAACGGCAGGGTTTCTCGGAT
>CAZXPD010000019.1:0-41902 GCA_964643065.1 uncultured Gammaproteobacteria bacterium
GTCGGACTGACGTCCTCCTCGTGATGACGGGATGAAACTATAGAAAGAAGCAACGTCCTTGCGATGCTGTGTCGGGATATGGGATGACTGTTTAACGACGGATAGGGACAGATCCTCACGCTCCCTTTGGTCGCTCAGGATGACGATTCAACGTAAATAGGCTGCAAAATGGGTGCAGTTTTTAGGTAAATGTTACCTTTTGCATGGGTGCAGGTTGCCTTTTTATGGGTGCGGTGCAGCCGGAATTTAGGTGCATTTTGGTCGAAAAAGGCTGCAAACAGGTTGCAAAATTGCAAAAAAAGGTCAAAAAAGTATGCTCAAAACCCTATGTTTTCCATAGGTTTAGCGTATGTTTAGCGTGTTTTTTGAGTGAAATTTGTGTAACGTGTGTTATATACACTTGTTGGGGGATTGGTTATTTTATTGGGTAAAATTTATTTTTTATGATGAAGATGTTTGCCTATGACGCAGGTCAGATAAGCCTGATTTACGGGCTTATTGATAAACTCATCAGCCTTTATCCACTCTTTTATTATTCATAATGTGTCCACATTCTTAATATCTTTATTATTTTTTCATCAGGCAAAATTTGATAAACAAGCCTATGCTGTTTATTTATTCTTCTCGATAAGATATTAGGACCTATTCCTTTTAAAAACTCATAATGGGGCGGATAACTCAAAGGATCTTTTTCTATAATTGATAATAATTCCAAAACTTTTTCTTTCAGATCTGATTTTTCAAGCTTTTTAGCATCTTTAACCGCTTGTTTTGCCAAGACGATTTTGAACATTTATTTCCAGCCTATGTCTTCAATTGATAAGCAATCACAGGAATTCTCTTCGATTCCTTTTTTGATACTTTTTATCATCCCGGGTATTTTGCTAAGATAAGCTAAATCATCAGAATCCGTAATATAAATAGTTATCTCTTTATCTTTGTTTTTAAAAAGCTGTTTTATAGATTTTATAAAATTATCATCCAATTCATCAATATTAAGTTTATAGCTTAAATCCATATTTACCGCCCAATTATTATTATTTAAATTCCAAGTTCTTTCACACCAGCATTTTAACACATTTATTTTCAAAAATAAGCATGCTAATCAATGATAAAATTAACTTTGGAGTTGCTATAAAAGCTTAATGAGCTACTTTTTATGATGAAGATGTTTGCCTATGACGCAGGTCAGATAAGCCTGATTTACAGGTTTGTTAATAAACTCATCAGCCTTTATCCACTCTTTTTCATAAGCCGTGCTTGCATCAAAGCAAAATCCGGTTTTGCGAACAATATCCGAAACTAATAATATTGGAACATTTGGGCTTTTTTGCTTCAAATGATAGCACAGAGCAAATCCCGAATCGTTGTGTTCAAGCATAACTTCGCTCATAACAAGGTCAGGCTTAGCGCTGTCAAACAATTCAAGAGCCTTTTGTGAATCTTCCGCGACAACAACCTCGTATTCGTTCTTTACAAGATTATCACTGACGGATTTTGTAAAATCTTCGTCATTATCTACGATTAATATTTTTTTAGCCATTTTTGTATCCTTTACTTTTAAATTCCCTGAGCTACACGTGTGGTCTTGCTTTGTAATGAGTATGCAGGTATCTGTGTGAAATATCGCTCAGGGGCTTGTTAAAGAACTCTTTATAGAGTGTCTGAACATCGGGGTTATGATGTGACTGTCTGAGCTTTTTGTTTGCGTCAATGGCATAAATACTCTTGAGCCTTGCCATAACTCTTGCCATATCAGTGTTGAGAGGTTGTCCCCCGCCTGCAATACAGCCGCCCGGGCAGGTCATAACTTCGATGAAATGATAATCGGCTTCGCCTTTAACTATTTTATCCATAAGCTTTTTAGCCATACCAAGAGAATTAGCAACGGCTATTTTTACGTTTAAGTCGCCTATGGGAACAGTCGCTTCTTTTAAACCTTCAATACCTCTTACGGCAGTAAAGTTAATATCTTTAAGCTCTTCTCCGGTTATAAGATAATAAGCGCTTCTAAGAGCTGCTTCCATAACACCGCCTGACGAAGCAAATATATCTGCCGCACCGGTTGAAATGCCAAGAGGGCTGTCAAAATCGGTTCCCTCAAGATGAGCAAAATCAATACCGGATGTCTTGAGCATTTTTACAAGCTCTCTTGTGGTCAGAACTGCGTCAACGTCGCACATGTCATTTGAGCATAATTCCGGACGCTGTGCTTCGAACTTTTTAGCTGTACAAGGCATAATCGAAACCACATAAATATTTTCGGGGTTTAAATTCATTTTCTTTGCATAATAGCTTTTTACAACCGCTCCGAGCATTTCATGAGGAGACTTGCAGGTCGAAAGATTAGGAATAAGCTGAGGATAGAAATGCTCAACAAACTTAATCCAGCCCGGCGAACAGGATGTCATCATCGGAAGAACACCGCCGGTCTTTATTCTGTGAACAAGCTCGCTGCCTTCTTCCATAATGGTAAGGTCGGCGGCAAGGTTAGTATCAAAAACCTTGTCAAACCCGAGTTTTCTTAAACCTGTTACCATTTTGCCGGTTGAAATCGCGCCTGCTTCCATTCCCATTGCTTCACCTATCGTTACCCTGATGGCGGGAGCAGTCTGAACAACGACAAACTTTTTGGGGTCATGTATTGCTTCTTCTACTTTCTTAATAGAGCTTTTTTCTCTCAAAGCGCCTGTAGGACAAACCATTATGCACTGTCCGCAGTTTATACAGACACTCTCCTGAAGACTCTTGTCAAATGCCGGAGTAACGATAGTTTCAAAGCCTCTTTTGGTAAAATCAATCGCATTAACGCATTGAATTTCTTCGCAGACTTTTACACACTTTCCGCAAAGTATGCACTTATCGGGATCTCTCTCGATTGACGAGGATGACAAATCGGGCAGATTATGTCTGATTTTGCCTTTGAATCTGATTTCTCTGATGCCGTATTCTTCGGCGAGGCTCTGAAGCTGGCAGTTTCCGTTTCTGTCACACTTTAAGCAGTCCTGCGGATGATTGGCAAGAAGAAGCTCGATAATAGTCTTTCTTGCGTCAACAACACGCGGAGAATGAGTCTGAATTTTCATTCCTTCAGCTATCGGGAAAGCGCAGGACGGAACCAGATTTCTTGCGCCTTCGACTTCAACTACGCATATTCTGCAAGCGCCTGTAACGGTGGCATTTGCCATATAGCATAATGTCGGGATGTTTATTCCTGCCGCTCTTGCCGCCTGAAGAACAGTACTGCCTTTATCGGCAGTTATTTCCTGACCGTTTATGGTTATTTTAACTTTTTCTAAAACAGTTGTTTCCATTTTTATATCCTTCCGAAATTGATTTTCTTCTAGTTTGCAGATATTGCGCTTACAGGACAGTTTTGTCTGCACTGATCGCATTTAACACACTTTTCAGGCACAATATAATGTGCTTTTTTCGGTTCTCCGACAATAGCACCGCTCGGACATTTTCTCTTGCAGATACCGCAGCCGATGCATTTTTCTGTGTCTATTGTGTAGGTCATTAAACTCTTACAGCTCTTTGCTGGACATTTTCTCTCGTATACATGAGCGTCATATTCGTCTTTAAAATATCTGAGTGTGCTCAGTACCGGATTTGGAGCGGTATTGCCCAGTCCGCAAAGAGAAGTGTCTCTGACAACTTCTGCAAGATGTCTTAAGTTGACAATGCCCTGGAATCTAAGCAGATTTTCTTCATCAGATAAGCTTTCTCTTGAGGAAGTTATCCTGTTAAGGATTTCGTACATTCTCATTGTGCCTTCACGGCAGGGAATGCACTTCCCGCAGGATTCTTTAGTAATGAATTCCATAAAATATTTTGCAACGTCAACCATGCAGGTAGTTTCATCCATTACGACAAGCCCGCCTGAGCCCATCATTGCGCCGACTTCTTTTAAGGATTCGTAGTCTATCTTTATATCAAGGTGTTCTTCAGGTATACAGCCGCCTGAAGGTCCGCCTATCTGAACGGATTTGTATTTTTTATCGTTTGCGATACCGCCGCCGATGTCAAATATGATTTCTCTGAGCGTAATACCCATAGGGACTTCGACAAGACCGGTATTGTTGATTTTTCCGGTTAATGCAAAAACTTTTGTTCCTTTGGATTTTTCCGTACCTACGCTTGCATACCATTCTGCGCCTTTTCTCATAATGCCCGGTACGTTTGCAAGGGTTTCTACGTTGTTAATTACTGTCGGACAGTCAAATAAACCTTTTATTGCAGGGAACGGAGGCCTTGGACGCGGCATGCCTCTTTTGCCTTCGATTGAAGCGATAAGAGCGGTTTCTTCACCGCATACAAATGCTCCTGCACCTTTTTTAATTTTTAAATCAAAATTAAATCCGCTGTTCAAAATGTTTTTGCCGAGCAGATTTCTTTCTTTAGCTACTTTTATCGAGTGCTCCAAACGCTCAATGGCAAGCGGATACTCCGCTCTGACGTAAATATAGCCGTAATTTGCGCCGATTGCGTAAGCCGCTATCGTCATGCCTTCTATCACCGAGAAAGGATCGCCTTCAAGAACGCTTCTGTCCATAAATGCGCCCGGATCGCCTTCATCGGCATTGCATATCATGTATTTTTTCTCGCCGACTGCTTTATTGGCAAATTCCCATTTTGTTCCCGTGGGGAAACCGCCGCCGCCTCTGCCTCTTAAGCCTGACTTTTTCATCTCGTCAATAACTTCGACAGGGGACATTTTGAAAACCTTTTTCAAGCCTTCATAGCCTTCTGCATTGATGTATTCATCAATGGAAAGAGGATTTAAATGTCCGCAGTTTTTAAGAACAAGTCTTCTTTGCTTTTTAAAGAACGGCAGTTCTTTTACTTCCTGTATTGCAGGAAGTTTGTCTATATAAGTTTCCTTTTCATCGATGTATTTGCCGATTACAAGGTCTGATTCGAATTTTCCGTCAACAAAAACCGTTTTCAGCAGTGCAGAAACGTTTTCCGGTGTGACGTTTCCGTAAGAAACTTTCGGATATGACGGTTTTTTAATATCAACAATGACTTCCATCTGGCAGTAGCCTACGCATCCTACGGGGATAACTTCGGCATTGATTTTTAACTCCTCAAGAGTTGCCTTAATCTTATCGTGAACAGCCTGAGCTCCTGCCGCTAAACCGCAGGTACCCATGCCAACCAGTATTTTTATTGCGTCTGTCATATTTTATTCCTTCTATCTGTATTTAAAATTTATAATCTATTGCTTTTCGGCTTGCTGAACTTTTTTAAGCACTGCCTGTACTTCTTTCGGGGTTAATCTGCCGTAGAAAGTATCGTCAATTACCATAACGGGGGCAATTGAGCAGGCTCCTATACATGCAACTGTTTCTAAAGTGAACAGTTTGTCTTTTGTCGTTTCGCCGGCTTTGATTCCGAGTTCGGCTTCAAGAGCCGCAAGGATTTGTGCGGAATTTTTAACATGGCAGGCTGTTCCTCTGCAGACTCTGATTACATGCTTGCCTATCGGGGTTAACCTGAACTGGTTATAAAATGTTGCGGTTCCGAAAACCTTGCTTGTGGGGATATTTAAGTGTTCGGAAATTAATATAAGGTTGTCTTCGCTTAAATAACCGTATTTTTCCTGTACATCCTGAAGCAAAGGTATTAAATATTCTCTGCTTTGGGTTGGATAGTTGCTGAAAATCTTTTTCAGTTCCTCCGGAACCGGTCTCTCTGCCGCAAAATCTAAACCGCGGCAACAATTACAATTTGCCATCACGTACTCCATTTAATATAAATATGTAGCTTTTACTAAAAGTTTACCACAGACAAATTCTAATTTATCATAGAAACGGTCTAGTGCGCGGAGAAGAATTTATTCTTTGATGAATTATGCAAAAGTCAATAAATTATTTAAAGATTGAAAATTATATCATATTTGATATAATAAAATTATGAAATACAACATTTTATTTTATGAAAAAATTAACGGAGATATTCCTGTCCTTGAATTTCTTGAATCGCTTCCGGTTAAACATAGAGCAAAAGCTTACTGGGAGTTAGAATTACTTGAGCAATACGGTATGAAACTTGGAGAACCTCATGTAAAACACATAAAAGGAAATGAGTACAAAGACATTTTTGAATTAAGAATAAAATTTTCAAATGATATATCCAGAATTTTTTATTTTTCAAATGAAAGAAACACTTTTATTATGCTTCACGGTTTTGTCAAAAAAACACAAAAGACACCTAAAAAAGAACTTGAAACAGCAAGAAAAAGAATGATTGATTATAAAAAAAGGAATAATTTATGAAAAATTGGAATGAAATTAAAGAAAAATTATTAAAAGATGAAAAATTTAAAGAAGAAGTAAACAATCTTGAGCCTGAATACGAACTTATAAAACAAATTATAACTGCAAGAATTGAGCAAAGCTTGACGCAAGAAGAACTTGCACAAAAAATCGGAACTAAACAAAGTAATATTAGTCGTTTAGAGCGAGGGAAATATAATCCTTCCTTATCTTTTCTTAAAAAATTGGCTCAAGGATTGGGAAAGGATTTAAAAATTTCGTTTGTTGACGGTTAAATTTACAAATCATATATTTCTTCATTGGGAGAACATAATGCAAATTATTACCGCAATAGTGACAGCATTGTTAACAGCAATCTTGACTTATAAAATTACAAGACAACAAAATATAGATGATTTTAAAAGGGATATTTATGCTTCTCTGTACGAAAAATTGCATGATATAGCACTTATTATATGTAGAGACATAAACTTTAAAACTTATGACGAATTAAGAAGCACAAATAAACTTGAAAATCTTTATGAAATGTATGAAAAATTCCGTAATGACTATTATAAAGCTCAATTTTATATGAAAAAAGACTTGAAAATGAAATTTGAAGATACTTTAGATGATATTTTATTTTTTTATAATACAATTACTTCGGGTGGAAGCAATGAAAGCAAATTATTAAAGAAGATTAATCCCTATTGCAAACATAATACGGATAATGAAATTTGTAAATTATTGAAAAAAGAACTGAAATAACCCCGATATTTTTTTATGCTTTATTGATTTATAATCAATAAAGGTTATTAAAGTTCCAAGCACTTATGAATCGTAAAGTTAAGAAAATTGTCAATCTGTTTCAAGAACAAATAAAGCGTTTGTATGCGGCTCGACTTGCAAATGTAGTTCTCTTTGGTTCTCAGGCAAGAAACGACTATACATCAGGCTCGGATATTGATATTTTAATCGTTTTAAAAGATAAAAATGTCAATGCCTGCGAGGAATTAAAGAAAACAATCGATATAATTTCCTCATTGTCACTTGAATTTGATGAAGTTATTTCGTGCGTTTTTGTTTCAGAAAACCGGTTTTTGAATGAAAAAAGTCCATTATTGCTCAATATTCGGAAAGAAGGAATTGTTCTATGAATGATGAACAATTTGCTTTGATTAATAAAGCTAAAGACAGCTTAAAAGCTGCTGAGGTTCTTTTTGATTCAGAGCTATATGCTTTTTCTGTTTCAAGAACCTATTATTCTATGGTTTACTTGGCTGAAGCAGTCTTATTAAATGAAGATCTTTCCCTTTCAAAACATTCTGCCGTTATCGCGACTTTTGGCAACAGTTTTATAAAAACAAAAATTTTTCCCGATAAATTTCATAAATATCTGATTAAAGGTCAAAATATCAGAAATATGGCTGATTATGATACAACAGCAGTAATATCAAAAGAAGAAGCAATGACTGAAATTAAGCATGCTCAAGAATTTATTCTATTTACTGAAAACTATTTAGGGAAACAATGAAAAACAAACTTTTTGAAACTATAGAAAACTTCTCACGATGCAGTTTGCTTGTGGTCGGGGATATTATATTGGACGAATATATCTGGGGCAAAGCTACGAGACTCTCGCCTGAAGCTCCGGTACCGGTTCTTGAAGTGGCAAGATACAGCTACATACCCGGAGGCTGCGGTAATGTCGCCTCCAATATAAAAGCTCTCGGCGGAGATGTCAAACTTGTGTCGGTCATCGGGGAAGATATTCACTCTGAGCTGTTAAAAGATACTCTAAACCAGAAAGGGATAGATACATCTCTCTTAATCAAGGACAAGGACAGAGCAACCACTGTCAAAACAAGACTTATAGCTCATAACAATCAACAGCTTGCAAGAGCGGACAGAGAAATACGCACTCCCATATCCTGTGAAACAGAACAAAAAATACTGGATAATACATTATCCGTTATTGAAAAGGTTGATTTGGTTATCCTTTCCGATTATGCAAAGGGAGTTTTAACGCCTTATATCACTTCAAAAATTATTGAAACGGCAAAAAACTTCGGCAAAAAGGTTTTGATAGACCCGAAAGGAACCGATTATCACAAATACTCCGGCTGCGGCGTCATAACACCTAACAGGCTTGAAGCCGAAATTGCGGTTAATTCGTCCAAAGACACAACCCCCGAAATTCTTGCTGAAAAGCTTCGTTCTGTGATTGATGCTGAATACATTTTAATTACGCTTGGCGAAGACGGCGTCTTATTGTCTTGCGTTAATGAAACGGAGAGATTTCCCGCAGTTAATTCAGAGGTTTATGACGTAACGGGCGCAGGTGATTCTTTGATTTCCGCATTAGCACTTGGTATGGCTTCGGCAAACGGTGATATAAAAACCTCGATTGTTCTGGGCAATTATGCCGCAGGCGTTGCAGTCAGAAAGATAGGCACCACGGCAGTGTCCGCAGAAGAATTAAAGAATTTAATCGATTATGATTTCAGATTGAAAGAATCTGAAATAAGCTCCGCAATATAAGGGATTTTTAAATGGGCGAAGTTGTAACGGCAGAAAAACTTACCGAAATATTAAAAGACTTAAAACAAAAGAATAAAACAATAGTAACTACAAACGGCTGTTTTGATATTCTGCACGTCGGGCATGTCCGCTATCTCAAACAAACAAAAGCTCTCGGAGATGTCTTAATAATAGCTCTTAATACCGACAGGTCAGTCAGGGCTTTAAAAGGACCGAAAAGACCTTTGAACAGTGAAAATGACAGGGCAGAGGTTCTAGCCGCTTTGGAATGTGTTGATTATGTGGTTTTATTTGACGAAGACACACCTGCCGAGCTGTTAGACAAAATTAAGCCCGATATTCATGCCAAAGGCGGGGATTATAATATTGATACTTTGCCTGAAGCAAAAATTATTACAAAAAACGGCGGCAGAGTTGTTTTTATTCCGCTTGTTGAAGGCAAATCCACAACTTCTTTGATTGAAAAAGCTTCTAAAAAATAAACAGTTTTGTAAAAGGTTTTTAACATTTGGCTTTTTTTCTGTCAAAAATTTTTTTGAGCGGTTTTTAATTTATTAAGAAACTGTTTGAAAGGCATATTTTATGACACTGTCATCCTTAAGTTCGAATTTAAATCTGAGCCGAATAAAAAATTATGTTTTTACAAAAAAATCAGACAATAATAAGCCTGAACGAAATTGTAAACAAATAAATCCCGATATCGAAATTTTAAATGACGAACATCCTTTTTTGCAATTAAGGCAGGCATTTAAAACATATTCTGACGGAACTACAAGGGGCTATGCATACGCGCACAGACCAAACGGTAACGGAGTAGGAGTTATTATCCCAATAGTCCATGAAAAAGACGGGGATTATATCATTTTTGAGGAAACCGAAAGACAGGCAGTCAAAGCCGAAAAAGGTATTAACAGATGCATTGAACTTCCGGCAGGCGGTATTGAAGAAGGAGAGTCTGCAGTAGAGGGAATTATAAGAGAATTGCGGGAAGAAACAGGTTATACTGCCGATAAAATAGAAATTCAATCGATAAATTCACCAAGTTCGCCCGGATTGACATCCGAAACACTGACTTTTGCAATAGCTGACATTACAAACCCGCCTGAAATAAATACGCCTAATGACAAAAGCATTAAAGGTGTATATAAAATTCCGCTGAAAAATGCCTTTTTATGGCTCAAAGAACAGGAAGAAGGTTCTTTTGAAGACGGCAAAAAAGCGGTTGGGCAACACGTTTATGCCGGCTTGTTTTTTGTTCTCAACAGACTCATAAAAGAGGGAAAAGCCGATAAGACAAGTTTTAATTGGAATGCTTAGGTTTATTTTTCGACCTTAAAGAGCATTTTATAAAGGTATTGCTCAAGATAAAATCTGATTTCAAAATATTTCCCGCCGTCTTTAAATTCTGATTCGATGATAAAGCGGGGCGGTTTTAAAGGTCTTTTGTATTTTCCGAACAGCTTAACAAAACCCGCTTTTAGTATTCTATAGGGCCAGGTTATCCAATGAGGTTTCGGCTTGGACGCTTCTTCGTATATAACTTTGGGGTCAACAAGAGATTTTTCATAAACAGGAACAATAGCGGTGATTTTGCCGTTTTGTTTAAATGTTACAAACTCATACGCGCCTTTAATTCTTGGAGTCAGCAAATAATAGCCCGGAGGAATTTTTGTTTTTTGACTTGTTAAAGCAACAGATGTTCTTATCAGAGGATACGGCGATTGAACATATTCCATATAATCTTCCCATTCCGCCGGGTCCTCACCGTGTTCGTAATATATATCTAAAGCTGTGATATTGTTGTAGATTTCATCATTTGGAGTTGCACCTGCCGTTAAAGCAAAATACAAAGATGCCAGTCCCAAAAAAACAAATACAAAAAATTTTTTCATTTATATATAAACTTATTTCCTGACTATATAATACAAAATGGTTGTATTTTCGTGAACTTAAATTTTTGTTATCATATATAATAAAGTATAATTCTTAAACATTAATAATTCCCGAGAGGTACATATAAAACCAATGTCATCTGACGCGTCTAATTCGAAAAAGACTGATAGTGATCATACTCACATAATAACAAAAGACGATACAAACTCTCAGAAATCAAAAGAATTTTTAACTAAACTTGCAGTTTTCAGAGCTTTTTTTGCAAATATCGGCATTGCGGCTATAAAACTCTTTTGCTGGGTATTAAGCGGCAGTTCGGCAATGCTTTCCGAAGCCATTCACTCCGCTTCGGACGGATTTAACAGCATTTGTTTGATGATAGGGCTTAAAAGAGGGAGCAAACCTGCCGACAGACTTCATCCGTTCGGTTACGGGCTTGAAGCTAATATATGGGCGCTTTTTGCAAGCATACTTATGTTAATAGGTACTTTTATAGCTATTTATAACGGCTGGAACAGATTTATAAATCCTGAGGAAGCTAATTTTAACATTATTAACCATTATAATTTAATAGCATCGGCGCTTATCGGAAGTATTTTATTTGAACTATGGGCTGTATTAAGTGCGAGTGCCGCCGTACTGCAGGAAGCAGAAATTCCTTTGGAATCAAAATTTTCGACTTTTATAAAATCTTTTAAGTATATTCACCAATCAAAAAGTCCTACAACAAAGTTTGTTTGGTATGAGGATACAGCCGCTTTAGCCGGCGTTATAACCGCATTTATTGCAATCTCGCTTGCAAAGTTTGTTATGCCGCCAAATCAGGCATATATACCTGATGCAATAGCTTCAATAATTATTGGCTTCATACTTTTTGCGCTGGCAATTTATCTTTTAAAATATAACATCAATTCTCTAACCGCCAGTGCGGCAATGCCTCAGGTTGAAGAAATGATTAAAGAAATCGCAGCGAAAGTCAATGGTGTATCACAGGTTCAGGATTTAAAGACAATGGATTTGGGCTCCTCAGGGTTAATTGTAAACATGGAAATTGAGGTTGATCCCGAAACGCAGGTAAAGGATGCCGATGACATTGCCGATAAACTTGAGGAAAAAATCAGGGAAAAAGTCAAAAATATTGCCCATATAACAATAGAAGTTCAGGCTGAAACTATGGAAGAAAACTGGAGCGAAAGATTCGAAAAATTGATTGAAGAAGGCAAACAAACAGGCATTCTTAAATCCAGAGAAGCTAAAATGCTCTCTAAATTCTATGATTTTACCGACACGGTTGTTTGGGAAATTATGGTTCCGAGAACCGATGTCAATTTCATTTCAGCAGAAGCGTCAATTGATGATTTAATAGAGTTAATAATAACTTCCGGGCATACCAGAATTCCCGTATATAAGGATAACATCGATAATATAACGGGTGTTATAAACGCAAAAGATGTTCTTGTAATTTTAAAAAACTGCTCCGAAATCGAAAAGCAAAAAATAAATATTGAAGAACTTTCCCGTGAAATAAGCATTGTTCCCGAAAACAAATCAATCAGCGATATGCTGAATGAGTTTATTACAAGCAAAAGCCAGATAGCCGCTATTGCCGATGAACACGGCGGTATAGCAGGTATTATTACCGTCGAAGATATACTTGAAGAAATAGTCGGAGAAATTTGGGATGAATATGATATTCAAATACCCGATGTCATAAAAATAGACGAAAACACTCTAAGCGTGCTTTCAAAAATGAATATTTACGATCTTAACGAAAGATTTAATCTTGATCTGCCGACGGAAGACTTTCAAACAATCGGCGGTTATGTTTTCGGGCTGCTTGGCAGAGAACCCGAAACAGGCGATGAGGTTGAAGCTGACGGATTGCAAATGACAGTTGAGGAAACTGAAGGGCATAAAATAATCAGAGTTAAGTTGACAAAACCCGACGGCTTCATAGATTCTCAGGCTGTCGAAGAAGATGCTCAAGAATGAAAGACGCCAAATATAAATCCGGTTTTGTAGCGGTTATAGGAAGACCTAACGTCGGCAAATCAACCCTGTTGAATAAAATCACGGGGCAGAAAATCGCTATATGCACTGACAAGGCGCAAACTACAAGAAAAAGAATTAAAGGGATTTTTTCATCCGATAAAGGACAAATAATCTTTGTCGATACTCCCGGTGTTCACAAGCCGTTGGATAAATTAGGCGAGTTTCTCCTCAATGAGGCAAAGTTTTCAGTCCCGGATGCTGACCTGGTTATATTCCTTGTCGATATATCAGAAAAACCCGGAAACGGTGATAAATGGATTTATGAGAATATTTTAAAAACAATAACAAATGTTATAATTGTTGGTAATAAGTCTGATTTAGCCAAATCCGAAAAAGAAGTTTCTCAAAATGCGGAAGAATACAAACAGCTTTTTGAAAGCAATATAACGAGTGTTATATTATCCGCAAAAACAGGGGCAAATGTTGATAGTCTCATCAGTCTGATTTTCGATAAATTGCCTGAAGGTCCCAAGTATTATCCTGATGATGAAGTTACAGACCAGAGTGTGCGCTTGATAACAGAGGAAATAATCAGAGAAAAAGTTTTGGAAAACACATTTGATGAGATACCGCACAGTATCGCCGTTAGGGTTGAGAACTGGAAAGATGAAGAAAAATTAACAAGAATCTCGGTTAATATTTTTGTTGAAAGAGACAGCCAGAAAGGTATAATCATCGGCAAAAAAGCCTCAATGATAAAAAAAATCGGGACGGAATCACGCAAAGAAATTGAAGAATTATTAGAAAACAAAGTATTTTTAGAGCTTAACGTTAAGGTTTCAAAAGACTGGCGGGCTAAAGACAGTCAGCTTAAGAACTTTGGATATATCCATAATAATTAACTCATTTAATAAATTGACAGCCTCATTCTGAGGTAAAGCTGAACAATTTTATTATCAATGTCCTTGAGATGTTTCGTTTCACTCAACATGACGAATATAATAATGCGTTAAGTAAATAAAGAAAAAGCGGAACGCAATGTCCCGCTTAGTAAAGAAATGTTTATAAAATTATGCTTAAGCTTTAACTGCTTCCCATGCTTCAGCAGTTTTATCATACATAGTAGCAAGTTTAACAGGATCTAATGCAGCGCCGCCGATTAATGCGCCGTCGATTTCGGTAGGAGTACCGTCATGAATCATCAGGTCTGATATATTGTCAGGATTTGCATTTCCGCCGTAAAGTATTCTGACTTCATCTGCTCTGTCACCATAGGATTCTCTGACAAGTTCTCTTATATAACCGACCACCCTGTTTGCTTCATCCGTCGAGCATGGGGTTGCGCCTTTGCCGATTGCCCAAACCGGTTCATAAGCTATAACGACTTTTGAAATATCTTCGCTGCTGATGCCGCTTAATGCTTTAACTACCTGTCTTGAAATTACTTCTTCCGTACGTCCTGCATCTCTTTCTGCTCTGGTTTCACCGACGCAGGCTATCGGAATAAGACCTATTTCAAGGGCTTTTTTAACTTTCAAGTTTACTTTTTCGTCTGATTCGTTATCGTTGGCTCTTCTTTCGCTGTGACCAATGATAACTGTCTCAACGCCGGCTTCTTTTAACTGCTCCATAGAAACTTCGCCTGTTCTGGCTACGCCATGTTCCCAATGTCCGTTTTGAGCACCGAGTTTAAATACCATAAGAGTTCTCTTAAGAGTATCGATGAAATCTTTTATTTGAAGATATCCCGGGGCAATGACAAGAGTCGGTCTGTCTTCTTGAGCACCGGTTTTATTGTACTTTTCCAATAAATCTGTGATTTTATCGGTAAATTTTAAGGTGTCTTCACTGGTCTTGTTACATTTCCAGTTACCTGCAATGATGGGCTGTCTGTCTTTGTTGATACCAAAACTCTGGCTATTTCTTGATACTGTCGGGTCAAATGAAATCTTCATAAATATGTGCTCCTTTCCAAATTCATCTCAGTATAAAATTTCATATGCTTAAAAACCGCAGATAAAAAAAATTGACAGTTAAACATCAAATTATTAAGAAATTGTAATGTTTAATTTCTGAACTTTTAAAAATGTTGCCGAGATGTAATATTTTTGTCATATAAACGAAATAATATATAATTAATAGATATGTAATATCTGGGGAGTGTTGAAATTGAGGATAAACTTATATTCCATTAAATCGAGAATAATCATTGCAATGATACTTGCTTGTATATTTACTGCAGGTATTTTAAGTTTTATAAGTATAAATCAGGGAGCGGAATATCTTAAAAAAGAAGCTAAAAGCCGGCTCCTCGGTGTAGTCCAGAGCGAAGCCAACAGGATTGACACCGTAATCAAAGTTATTGAAAAATCCGTCGATGACTTGGCGGTAGTTTCAACTGAAACTTTTAATTTCAACAGAAGATATGACAAAACTTATTTAAAAAACTATGAAAGAACTGTCGTTGAGCCGGTTGTAAAAAAAATGGGCGAAAATACTCCCGGTAATATGAGTGTTTATGTTTATCTGTATCCCCCTTTATTTAATGATTTATACGGAGCTTGGTACACGGAAGGAAACAAGGGCTTTGAAAAACAGCCATTGGGCGCAATGTCGGATTTTGAACCGGGAACAGAAGGAATGGATTGGTATTTTGGCGCCATTAAAACAAAAAACGGACTTTGGAGCGATTTATATGAAGATGTTGATTTAAAAATACCCATGATTACTTTTTCCAAACCCGCTTTTATACAGAACAAACTTTTTGCCGTTGCGGGTATGGATATTTCATTCGACGGTTTAAAGAAAATTGTTAACAGCCTGAAAGTTTACAACACAGGTAAGGCTTTTCTTGTTAATGAAAAGTATAATTTCTTGGTAAGTAAGGAATTTCAAACAACTGATAATCTGGCAAAAGTTAATAAAGGCGAATACAAAAATCTTATAGAAAAAACCAAAAAAAGTGAAAGCGGCATTGAGGAGCTTAAAGGTAACCTTATTGCGTATCAAAAGCTTTCAAACGGTTTTATTCTGTTTATAACAGTGCCTGCCAGCGAAGTTTCACAAGGATTGTGGGTTATTTTATTTAGCGCAAGTATTATTGTTATAGTGATAACAGGTTTTCTGGCATTTATTCTCGGTAATTACATTGCAAATCCTATAACTGTCTTAACCAGAACAAGTTTAAGGCTTGCAGAGAATGATTTTACAGTGTATATTCCCGATGACAAGAGCAAATCCGAAATTGGCGAGCTAAACAGAACATTTAAGAAATTTACGGAAAATCTTATTAAGCTGATTAAACAAATTAAAAATTCCGTTGAACAAATTAATTTACGCGGTGATGAAATGAGCGGCGCTTCCGATGAAACATCTCAAGGAGCTCATACAATCGCGAAAAGTATCAACCAGCTTGCAAATGGTGCTCAAATGCAGGCTTCCGGCGTAAATGACAGTCTGGATAATATTAATTCCATGAATAATATGGCTCAAATAATTTCAGTTAATGCCGAAAAGACCGTACAAATCTCAAAGGAAACCGAAGACGAAGCAAATAAGGGCATGATGCAGGCACAGCAAGCCGTAAGCAAAATTAATATGATTAAGGCTTCATCTTCCGAAACATCAAGAACCGTCACAGAACTCGGAAAATTAACGGCTGATATAGAAATGATACTTGATTTAATAAAGAACATAGCCGGACAGACAAACCTTTTAGCTCTTAATGCCGCCATTGAAGCTGCAAGAGCCGGTGAACAGGGTAAGGGTTTTGCGGTAGTCGCCGGTGAAGTAAAAAAATTAGCCGATCAGTCAGCGCAGGCAACCGGTAAAATTGCCGATATGATTAAAGAAATCCAGAAAAAGACTTTGAGAGCCGTTAATGAAATGGATGAAAGCGTTGCCGAAGTTGAACAGGGTGTCGTAATTATTGAAAACGTTAAGGAAAATCTTGATAAAATTCTGCTTGCTACCGGTAAAACAGGCATGCATGTTCAGGAAATTTCAAATGAAGTAAAAAAACTTGCTTTGAATACGGACAAGTCGGTAAAAATTATTGAAAATATTCATTCAATTACTGAAGAAACAGCTGCAAGCACGGAAGAAATCGCTGCTGTAACCGATGATCAAACACACAGCATTGAAAAGATTAATGAAGGGCTAAAAGAACTGGTACAAATAGCAGATGAACTGCAAAAGTTTGTTGCGGTCTTCAAAATTTAATCTATGTTAATTCTTAATTCCTGTCATGATATGATTATTAAATATAAAAAATATAACCCTTATACACCGTTGTAATAAGTTTATGGGAGGAGATTGACATGAACCTATCTAGGTTAAGCATGGTGACATTGTTAACAGCTGCATCGTTGTTTATTACTACAAATAAGTCTTTTTCTGAAGACTTAACAAGCAGCAGTACTGTAAATCAGGTTGAGGTATCAGCCACTGCTTCTTCAGTCCAAAAAGAAAATACTGATGTTTCTGTCCAAACCACAGAAAACAAACAGATTGCAGAAAATCAGGAAATTACTTTAAATAAAGAAGATACACAGGAACAAACCGGTCTGATTAAGAATTGGCTGGAAGGTGACTATGCGACAGGCGATTGGGGCGGTTTACGAACCAAACTTGAAGACAAAGGCATAACAGTAGAAGTAACCTATACAAGTGACCAGTTTATAAAGCTTCATGGCGGACTGAACAAAAGACATCCGTTGAGATATCTCGGTCTTGTTGACACCAATCTTAATATAGATTTTGAAAAAATGGGACTTTGGAAAGGCGGCTCTTTTGATGTGAGATACCAAAACCTCCACGGACATGGTTTAACAAGAGGTCACATCGGAGATTTCCAAGTTTATGACAGTTTAGATTTCGGTCCTTTTAATCAACTCAGTGAATACTGGTATCAGCAAGGTTTATTCGATAATAAATTCAGAATTAAAATCGGTAAACAGGATGCAAACTTTGATTTTGTTGCTTTAGACAGCGGTTTTAATTACATTAATTCTTCAGGATGTTTTCCGGTTAATATTCCCTTGCCGTCATATCCAAATCCTTCTTTAGGTGTATCGGCATTTATTGAACCTACAGATTGGCTTGCAGTAAGAGCGGGTATATTTGACGGAGCTTTAAGAGGCGGTCTATCCGGATTTGATACCGCATTTGACGGTAAAGACGGCGCATTTCTTATTAACGAAATCGGAGTTAAGCCCACAATCAAAGATATGCCCGGAAACTATCTCTTAGGATGGTGGCTGCACACAGGAGATACTGAAGAAATTTCCGATGCCGATCCGTTACATTTGTACGGTACAAATTACGGTTTGTATACTCAATTTGAACAAATGATTTATAAAGAAAAAGCCGATTCTGAAAATAATGAAGGACTAACTCTCCTTGGGCAGTATTCATGGGCTCCTTCAAACAGAAATGAATTAACAAGATATTACGGCATAGGCTTACAATACAAAGGTTTAATCGCATCCAGAGATGAAGATATTCTCGGATGGAGCGCCAACTTCGGCAAATTCAGCCATAGATTAAGAGCGCTTGAAAACAGAAGAAGCGAAGTCTCTATGGAGTGGTTCTATAAAATACAGCTTACTCCATGGCTCTCAATTCAACCGGACATTCAATATATAATTAAACCAAACGGTAACGGCAGCAACGCAGTCGTTATGGGCGTAAGATCAGTAATCAATTTCTAAAAAATTACTTATTTTAAGAGGCTGTCTCAAAAGAGAGGACAGCCTCTTTTGGTTTGGATAGGGTAAAATATACATGTAATATACGGGTTTTGATAAACTTTCGATGACAAAAAATTTTTTTATAACGACTGTTTTAATTTTGTTATTATCTGCAGGCACTTTTATTATAAAAGCAAAAGCCCAGTATTATAACCAAAACTGCCCTGCTGATAAGGAGAATGTATTGATAATTTTGGACAGTTCCGAAAGCATGTCGGATAAAATCAACGGTGAAACCAAAATAGCAGTTGCCAAAAGAGCAGTAAACACTGTTCTTAATGACCTGCCTAAGAATGTTTCGGTCGGACTGAGAGTTTACGGACATAAAACAGGATTCTTGGGTTTTGATGCCTGTTCGGCTTCCGAATTAAAAGTTCCTATCGGCGAGAATACAAAATATCAGATTTCCAATGAAATGTTAAAAATCCGTCCGGTAGGTATGACGCCAATTTATTACTCGTTACAGCAAGCTGTAAACTATGATTTTAGAAATCTTTGCGGTAAAAAGCGTATCATATTAATAAGTGACGGTATGGAAACCTGCAGCAACAGCCCATGTGACTATGCAATAGATTTAGTCAGAAACAAAATAAGCATAAAAATTGACGTAATCGGCTTTAATTTAACAGACCCCATAACCGAAAGCCAATTGAAATGTGTTGCTTTATCAACCAAAGGCAGATTTTATAGAGCAAATGATGCTGATGAACTCTCCAAAGGATTATCATCCAGCATAAATTCTTCAAAAGAAGTTTGGGGAAAGCTGATTAAACAGCCGTAAAAAATCCTCCGCAACTGAAGATGCGGAAAAACCGATTTTTCCAAAAAATCAGACTTTTTGCGTATCCTCACTGCTAATTCCATTGCTTAACAAAATTTTACATTCAAGGGTGTCAACTTTTTTTTTGCAGGGATTTTTAAATATGCAGAGGTCGTACTTTATCGAAAGGAATTTATTATGCTAAAAGTGTTAGCCCTATCTCTAAATAATTCAAATTTTGTTAACCGCTCAAATTCGAAGCAGAACATTAATACAGCTTCGAATTTGTTTTTAGGAAAGGATACTGTTTCGTTCAGCGGTGAAGTTGTTCCTCCCGCTGATTTGGAGCTTCCTCTGCCCGGAACGTTTAATCTAGAAGAAGATGTGGAAATTAATCCACTTCAAGTATTAGAAGATGCCCATAGATCAGCTTTAGTCAAACAAGAGGAAGGGGATTATAAAGCCGTACTTGAACTATGCGAGAAAGCTGAAAAAGCAAACAATATTTTGAGAAGTTCTTTACTATATACGGATGTTGCTGGAGCAAACGGTGCTGATTATGAAGAACAAACCAGATTAATCTTAATAGATGAAATAGCAGCCATGAAAATGGAAGCTTTATCAAAATTACAAGACATACAAGCGCGTAATTCCTGTTATTAAATTAATTAACAGATATATTTCTTAAGACTTGGCTTTTGCAAAGTCTTTTTGTTTTTCCGACATCAGCATTATGAATTTCATTTTATTGTATTACTATTTGTCAATATTGCTTAAAGTCAGATATAATTAATAAGATAATTTATTATGAATGTTTGTAGAACGGCAGTTAAAATAAATGTTTGAAAATTTTGGATATCAGCCTACACAGGAAGATTTTAATTATATTTCCAACTTCAGAGAAAAGGCGGATGCTATTTTTGAAGCAGGTCTTGACGAAGCTGCAAAGAAGAATTGGAAAAACTCAATCAAATTAATTGAAAATGCCCAAAAAATGTTTCTGGAATTAAATTTGATTGATAAAGTAGCAGATTGCTTGTCTGAACTTGCTTTAACCTATTACAGATTTGACAGCGCCAACTTGTCCAAATCTCTTGCTTTGCTCAATGATGCTAACTGCATAATAAAAGACTTTGAAGATAAAAATGAAATAAGAGCAAAAGTTTTGCATTATCTGGGTTCCATATACTTTTCGGAAAAAAGGTTCAGTGATGCCCTAAAATACTTGAAAAATGCATTGAAACTTTTAAATACGGACGATCTTGAATATGCAAGAATTCTTGATACAATGTCTGTTTTTTACCTTCGAATGAACAATCAGCAGATTGCGCTGAATTATCTTGAAACTTCATTGGAAATAAAAAAGAAAAACGGAAGCCAAAGAGAGCTGATTTCGACTTATCTTTTAATAGGCAGATACTATTCCGGAGTTGAAAATCATGAAAAATCTCTTGAATACCTTATTTATGCAAGAGAAATCAGCGAAAGTATAAATGATACCCTGACTTTGGCAAGAATAGAAGATGAACTTGCAAAACTTTATATTGCTCTGGAAGATCTGGGCAGTGCAGCTGAACACTGCAACAGAGCTATTGAAATCTCAAAAAATACAAACATTCCGTTTTTATATGCGTTTGCCTGCTGTACGCTGGCAAACATTAAGATTAATCTTTGTGAACCGTCATTAGCGGTAACCATTCTGGAACGGGAATCTTATCCTATCTTTAAAGATCTCCTTCTTAACAGAGGACTTGCGCTTGTTGAAAAAATTAAGGGGTTGGCATATCAGGAAGCCGATGACATGTACAATGCTAAAACGTCTATGTCAAGGGCAATTGAGCTTTTCCAAAACAATAAGATAGATGCCGAAGTCGCAAAATGTTATTGGGAACTCAGCAAAATATATAAAGCAATGGGTGAAACTCCGCAAGCCGTTTCCTGTTTGTTTGAATCTTATAAAATAGCAATTGAAAATAATCTTTCACTGCTTACCAAAAAAATTGAGGACAGTCTTTTTGAACTAAACGAAAGAGAATGGGCTCAGCTTGTTAATAAAAAAGCTCAAAAACAGGAAATATTTACGGAAAACAAGTCTGTTTTAAATTCTATTACTCTTTTAAAAGACTTTGCAAATACTGAAATTCTGACAAAAAACCCCCTTCTTTCTCTTTTGAAAATAGGAAGAGCTATTTCGGCAGAAACAGATATAGATAAGCTTCTGTTAATAATTGCCGAAGAAACAAAAATGGCTTTAAATGCAGACAGGTGTACCGTTTTTCTGTTGGATAAAGATACAAACGAGCTGTGGTCGAAAGTTGCTTTGGGAATGGGCAGCCACGAAATCAGATTTCCTGCTCAACTCGGATTAGCCGGGCACGCAATTCAGACCGGTGAAACCATCAATATCAGAGATGCCTATAATGATGACAGGTTTAATAAGGAGATAGACAAACAAACCGGCTATCGAACCAAAACAATTCTCTGTATGCCTATGAGAAATGTTAATCATGAAATAATGGGCGTTTTTCAAGTGCTTAATAAAATGGGTAATATGGTTTTTACCGATGATGATGAAAGCCTGCTTCTTTCAATCGGCGCAAGTGCCAGTATAGCTATTGAAAACGCAAATTTATTTAAAAAGCAGCAGCAAATGTATGTGGATCAGAAAAAATCCTTTAACAGTTTCATTGATACATTGGCTGCTTCAATTGATGCAAGGGACAAAATAACAGCAGGTCATTCTAAAAGAGTTACAGGGTATGCAGTTGCAATCGGGAAGCAAATGAAGATGAGCGAAGTCGATATTGAAGTGCTCGAATATGCTGCAATGCTTCATGATTTCGGAAAAATCGGCATAAAAGACAGTGTCTTATGTAAAAAAGGCAAATTAACCGATGAAGAATATAAACATATTCAAGAACATGCAGCGATAACAAATGAAATTTTAAAAAGAATGTTTTTCGAAGACAAATTGAAATCCGTTCCGGAAATTGCATCATCGCATCATGAAAAATATAACGGTTTCGGTTATTACAGAAATTTGAAGGGAGAAGAAATACCTCTTGGCGGTAGAATTCTTGCAGTATCTGATGTATTTGACGCAATAACTTCGAAAAGACATTACAGAGAAAGAATGCCCTTTAATGAAGTATTAAACATTCTAAAGAAGGATAGTTGGAGCCATTTTGACGGTAATATAGTCGATGAATTTTTTAGAATTAATATTAAATCAATTCTGGAAATTATGCTCTCAAGATTTGGATATACTATTGATGATTATGACAATGAACTTTTTTCAAATAATTCAATAGAAAGATTATATGAGATTTTCAATAAGGATCAAGGTACTTTGAATGATGAAGAAAAGCACTTGATAGAAAGATTTACTTTACAATATAACAAGCAAGACGATGATGTCGGTAATGACGAATAAACAGGCTTAAAATAAAATGAGAAGAATAATACCTCTCGAATTGGCAGCATATAATTTTCTTGAATTTGACTTATATGACGAAAACGGAGAAATTCTTCTCAGAAAAGGCGACAAACTTACTTCAAATATTTTGATGATGTTGAGCTTTAAAAAGGTTTATGTTCAGGAAAAGCCTCTGTATGCAATAGATTTTGACAGTGAAATACCCTATTTAATTCCTGAAGGTGTAGAAACTCAATCTATTATTTCTGAAAAAGCCGCATCGGAACTTATAAAAAATACCAAAAAAATTCTAAAGGCTTCATTAGAAGGAAATGTTCCTGATTTAAACACTTGTGAAAATACCAGAGATATTATCGTTGAAGAAATCGGGGAAAAAATTGCAAAAATAGAATGTATCGGGCAATTAAGAGTTTATGACGAATATACTTTTTCTCATACCGTCAATGTATCAACACTTAGCAGCGCTCTTGCAATCAGTTTGGGATTGCCGGAAAGTCAGGTAAAGGATTTGGCTTTGGGCGCACTTTTACACGATGTCGGAAAAATGAGAATCCCTCTGCAAATATTAAATAAACCCGATAAACTAACAAAAGAGGAATTTGAAATTATAAAAAATCACACTGTCTTTGGTTATCAATTGATAGTTAATGAACTGAAACTTTCTGATGATATTGCTGAAATAGCTTTGCATCATCAGGAAAGATACAGCGGAGGAGGTTACCCTCATGGATTGGCAGGAAATGACATATCGCATTTTTCTCAAATCACAAGTATAGCTGATGTTTATGACGCGTTAGTTTCAAAACGCGTTTATAAAGATTCGATATTATCACATGAGGCTTTAAAAATAATGACAAATGAAGGCAGCTCATCCTTTAATCCGTCTTTACTCTATAAATTTGTATATTTAGCTAATTACAAAGATTCGGCAAAATTCATTACCGAACAGTAACCGGCTTTTCCCGTATCTTCTTATTGAAAAGAAAATGAACTGATTTCTTCAGGAAGATAAAAGTCCTGACCGGAAAGCGATCTTCTGATTTCTTCCTGTGTATAATTTTTACAATTGCATTTTTCCTGATACAAACTGACAATCATCAAAATATCATCAACCGATAATTTAATGAGCCGCCTGCCTGAGACGTTGTTAATAATTTGAGCCATATTTTATTCCCTGCAATTCTTATGAATTATATATCGCACTTACCAGCTATATTCTTTAGAATATTCAAGAAAATTTTAAGTATTATTAAGGAATTTTATAGATTTATCAAAATATGAAAAAATATCATTTGTCCGTGTCTTCATAGTCAATGTTTAAATTATTGCTTGATTTTCGGGGGCATTTTCCAACGGCAAAACGAACCAAAAAACAGAACCTTTCTCTTCTTCCGATACAAATCCGATATTACCGCCATGCATTTCTACGAGTTTTTTTGTTAAGGTCAATCCTAATCCGGTACCTTCTTGTTTTCTTGCATAGGAAGAATCAAGCTGTCTGAAATAATTGAATACTTTATCAAAATCTTTGGATGAAATGCCTATTCCCGTATCAATAACTTCAACTTTTAGAAGATTATCCGTAACTGTCGAGTTTATTGTTATTTTTCCGTAATCTTTGGTGTATTTTACCGCATTGCTCAAAAGATTATACATAATTTGTCTGAACTTGCCTGTATCGGCTGTAACTATGGCTTTAACCAGATTCGTGTTTATTTCAATTTGTTTCTTCTCCGCAAGATTAGCAAATACTCCCGATATTTCTTTAATTGCTTCTGCAGAATCAAATTTTTCTTTGTATAATTCCATATTGCCCGATTCAATCTTGGAAAGGTCTAATATATCATTGATAAGCCTTAATAAATGTTCTCCGCTAACCGCTATGTTGGTAAGATATTCTTTTTGTTTAGAATTCAATTCGGAATAATCTCCGCTCAGGAGCATTTGAGAAAAACCTATTATTGCATTTAAAGGGGTTCGAAATTCGTGAGACATGTTTGCCAGGAACTCGCTTTTAAGTTTAGTTGCCTGTTGAGATTCCAAATACAAATTTGCTTGCCTGATGGCAATGGAAACCTGGTCGGCAATAGTTTCCACAAGCTGAATTTCTTCATCACTCCAGTTTCTGTATTTTTTATAATCTGTAAGAGTTATTCCGCCCCAAGGTTTCTCATCGGTTTTTAAAGGAACAAAAATTAATGACCTAACTCCCAATTGTTCATAAGCCTGTCTTACGCGTTGCGAATCCATAAATTCAGAAATATTGTTAACTGCCAGAATTTTACCTTCTTCAATAAATATTTTTGTCAAATATGTAAAAACACAGGGGTAAAGAGAAGGATCAATATCTTTTAATCCGAGAATATTCTCATCTGTTTTGTATTCGATTAATGTGGTGGATAAATCAATATCCTTCGTAAAGTCACCTATTCTTATTCTTTGAACGGCAAATATATCAGCCATTTCTTTACAAACAATATTTAATACTTCATTAATGTCGAGGGTGCTTCGAATGGTTGTAATCACCCTTCTTAACAAGTTTTCATGTTCAGCTAGTCTGCGGGTGGTGGAGTATAGTTCAGCTTGTTTTATGGCTATGTAAAGCTGGTCAGTGATAGTTTCAAGCAAACTGATATCATCTTCGGACCATCTTCTATAAGAGCTGTACTCGGAAAGATAAAGCGTACCCCATATTTTTTCACCCTTTTTTATGGGCACAACAATTAAAGACTTAACTCCTATTTTTGAATAAGTTTCTTTAATAAATTCGGGTAAATTCCCCTCTAAGATATTTTCGTGAGCAACACAGCATTTTTCTATATTGATAATTTCGTTCCAATAGTTAAGTATTTTAAAGCTTAAATCTTTATCAGATATACTTAAAGGGCTTTGTATTTCTTCTTTTGAGCGGTATTCAAACCTGACTGGTTCCTCTGTACCAACATCCATAGTGTTTTGTATGATGGTAACTCTTTCCGAATTAAATAATTGGGCTATTTCTTCGCAAATAATTCTTAAAGTCTCGTCAATGTCCAGACTGCTCCTTACCGCACTAATAATTTTCCTGAGAATTTTTTCTCTTTCAGCCTGTTTCTTTACGTTTGAATAAAGTTCCGCTTGTTTAATAGCCAAATAAATCTGGTCAGAAATAGTTGTTAAAAGATTAATTTCTTCTGTAGTCCAATGCCTGTAATTATCAATTTCCGATAAAGTAAGCCCCCCCCATCTGTCATCTTCTTTGCTTATGGGAATGCTTATCAATGATTTGACTTCCAGTTGCCTGTAAGTTCTTTTGAATGCATCGGGAGCATCAAATTGTTCAAAATCATCTATCACAAGTTTATTAAAATTAAAAATATTATGAGCAAGGTAGCTTCCTGCCCCTTTTTCATAAACATTGCTTATCATGCTTTTAATCTCATCACGAGCTTTATACTCAGTTCTTACTCTCCATTCCTGGAAGTTAATTTTATTTGTGAATTCCAAAATCGTAGCTCTTTGAACATCAAAGATTTTTGCAACTTCTTCACAAATAATTTTGAGTACTTCGTCTAAATCCAAAGAACTTCTTATTGTATTAACCGTTTTTCTCAACAAAGCCTCTCTCTCAGAGTGTTTTTTTAAATCTGAATAAAGCTGTGCTTGTCTTACTGCAATAGCAATTTGGCTGCCGATATCAATAAGAATCTCTAAATGATTTATGTCCCATTCTCTTTTTTCATATACCTGATGAGCTATTATTGCGCCAAGCAGTCCCCCCTTATGAATAAGCGGAAATACGGCAAAAGATTTTATTCCGAACTCCTTCAAATGGTTCATTTGATCATAATTCAGCAAAGGAGATTCAAAATCATTAACAATGGCGGAGGTTTTTTCTTTTATTAATACGTCATGCCATTTTTGCGACAAATCCTCAGCCAAATGCGTTTTTAGAACAGTCGGAACATCTTGATTTAACCTGTATTCGCTTGCAAGATAAAACTTTTTATTTTCTTCCTCAAACAATGCGATTAAACAGCGGTCAATTTTCAGGAGTTTTCCGACCTGTTCAACCGTATTTTGAAGAACTTTATTCAAATCTAATGATTCCCGAATACTTGTTACAATCCACTTAACTATCTTTTCTCTTTCCTGCTGTTCAAACAATTTGCAAATGTATTCCGCAAGTTCTTTTTCTTTAGATAAAACGGTTTCCTTTAAAGCGTCTTCTTCCGGCGAATCGGGGGATATACCATCTTGACGAAGGTATTGCTCCTGCTCAGCCATTAAATTAAACAACTTCGATAAATCAAACATGCCATGTTTCCGTTTAAAAAATAAGGTTTGTATATAAAATATTACATCAATACTAACTTTTAAAAAATCTAAATAAATAACTCTATTGTCTGAAAAAATAAAAATTGTTTTGAAACAATGGATAGAGGAGGCTGTATTGTTTCAGAATGTAAAAAAATATTATTTGTTATTAATAAGTTTAGCAATTTTTTAGGTTTAGCGGGTTTTAATTATTGGAATTATTGCTTCAATGGAGGGAAAGCCGGATGGTTAAAATCAATAATAACTGTGAACCCAAAATAAGCAAAACACTTAATTCTCCTGCTGTTTCCTTTAAAGGATATAAAATAACACAAGACAACAGCGGAAAAAAATACTACGAATTTTTTCTGCCCACTAATGCGTCAGATGTTCAGCTTCAAACTATGCAGCTTAAATATGACAATCTCTGTAAAAGATATGAACCCATACGCAGTTCTTGGCAGAATTATCCAATGGAAGGCAACGGATTTCTGAAAAAGTTCGAAATTCCCTGCGACAAATTTGAAAATTCCACAGAAAACACAAGGTTAGGCTACAGATTTAAGGTTGACGGAAAATATTTCCTTGATAATGCTCCGACCATAAACAATAGACTGGATGACAGATGGAATTATAATGTTACCTTTAATCCCGATGTACCTATGCTGCAGCTTCCGCATCAGCTTTACCATCTAATGCCGGATAATTTTAACCCGCCGGTAAAGCCCGAAAAGGACGGGAGTGATGTCAGAAGAACGCATTTCAATAAATTTGACGGTAATATCAATTCCATAACCGAAAAATTAGATTACCTCAAAAAGTTAGGTGTAAGGAGGGTATTAAGCACGCCGATATTCGGTGACGACAGGCTTTCAAGCAACGGCTACTGGACATCCAATCCTTATCAAATAACCCGTACATTAGGAACGATTGACGATTTCAAAAAACTTAATGTTGAGCTGTATAAAAGAGGAATGGGCTTAATGGCTGACGGAGCCTTTGTTAATGAAGGTTGGGAAAGCATTCATATGGCAGACTTCCTTAAATACGGCGAAAAATCTTACGGGCAAAACTTTTACAATGTTTTCGGATTGCCCGTTCAAATAGGCATTCTTCCCGAGAATAAATATTCGGAAGCTTATAAAAATTTCAGAGTGAAAATAATTAACGGACCGTATAGAGTAAGCGGCTCTTCTTTAGAGCGTAACCCTGACTTCGACAACAGAAAGCCCACCTATATACAGACTTATGATGACAGATTTGTAGATGAAGATTACAGAACAAATACAGAAGTTTTAAGAAGCTATCCGATAAAAAACCTGCCGGATAAAAATAAAGTAAGAACATATAAGGACTCAGTTCCTCTTCTTTGTCTGGAAGTAAGAGACATTGAAGTTGAAAATAAATTCAAAGAATGGAAAAGCCGTAAAAGCACCCCTGTTCAGGAAATTTTGTGCAGTTGGGAAAACTTTGTGATTGCAGGTTCCCGAGACAAGAAGAATTTGGAACTATGGAACCAAAAAGTTGATCTGCCTAAGATAAAATATTTTACTGAATCAACAAACAGTATGAGTGATGACGAATACAAAAAACAACTCAAAGCCTCTTATCAGGTACAGGATTATTTCAGTCAGGTAGGGAGATTTTGGACAGACCAGATTGACAAAACTCTTGTAGAATATACCGCAAAAGCAATTTCCGCTAATCCGACCGGAAAAAGTAATATTAATGATCTGGCAAGACAAGGTATTCTGCCTGATGCCCTTATTAAATTAACAAACAATAACGAAGTTAATGACACGAATCTTAAAAATGTCCAAAACGGAAGTTATCAAAGCAACAAAGACTATCTGCCCAAAAACCTTCTTGACTGTATTATGTCTTACCCTCTTGATGCCATAGAATTTCCACGGGCATTGTGCTCGATTCTATCAAGTCCTTATGTTAAAAAACTTGCCGTTTCTGAAGATACCATCGGCATGAGCCGATATGATTTTATGAAATCAAAGGAATATGATAAGCAGACAGATAAGGTCTACAAAGAAACGGACAAAATATATAAGGAGAAAATGCTGCCGCTGGTTACAGAAATAATTAAAAACAGCAGGTCGGGCAGTAAGCTCTTAAATTCCGGCGGTGAGCTGACTGAAGAAGGCAAAGAGCTCTTCAGGCTTGTAAGCGATGATATAGTAAAATATCTTGTGATTAAAGCAATTGCAAACTATCAGCCTAAAATTGCAACAGAAAATAATATCCAAAAATTTGAATGGAATTTAAAAGAACTTGAAGATAAAGCATTTGAGAATATTTATCTCAATGTAAATGCAGCTAATAACAGTAAAACAGCCGCAGACTATTTTGTTTATTCGCTTAATGGAGGGCTCTCCGATAAAAAAAGAATAACCCCCGAAGACAAAAAAATTCTTTCGGATTATATCGATTCAAGACTGACAGGCTTGGATGCAGGGACTGTCAGAGTTGCAAGATTTCTTGTCAATAAATCAGAATCAGGACTGGACTGGAGAATAGATGCGGCTGAATACATCGGTAAAGAATCCATCCCGGGTGCGGGTGCTTTTGAAGAAAGATGGGAAGTATTAACGAAATTCTGGGACAGATTCAACACTCTTCTGAGAAAATTCAATCCAAATGCATATACAATTGCTGAAGTTTCAACCACAACAAAATATGCCACAGATAAAGGATATTCTTTGGATTTGAGTTTCAAAGGGAAGAAAAACATTACAATATTGCCGCGAAAAGCCCAACTGAATGATATTTCATTCGGAAGTTCCGCTAAAGGAATGACTATGGCGGAATATGATTCTTACATTATTGATAAAGGCAAATTTAACGGAATAACTGAATACACCCACATGTTTGCTCATCCTTCCAGGCTGGTTCACGGTGCAGCGGAAGATCAAAACTGCGGGCATTACGGCGACATGGATGACGCACTCAAAAAGATGCTGATTAAAGGCTGGGACAGCAATGACAGGGGCTATCTGTTCAACGGAAACAGCAGTTATACCCATGTTAGCACGGGTAATCCCGATAAACCGAGATTACTGCACGGGTACAGTCTGAATATTGCAAAATTCTTCAATCGGGACGATAAATTAGCAGAGGACAAACAGGGACCGGCGGTTGCTATGCGCGACGCGTTTTTAGACAGTCTGGATATTATTGAAACTGCTAAATCTGATAAAAACAGTCAAAAATATAAAGATAAAATATCCGGCAAGGGATATGAACAGTCTGAGCTTGAAAGATTTGTAAAAGTTCCTTTAGATTCTGCTAAAATTCAAAGGCTGAAAGATGCTGTTCATAATATATCCGAAGATAAAGAATACAAGGATTTCTTCGGTATAAGACCGTTTAATCACAACTGGGAAGATATAATGGCAAGATCCGGTCTCAATATTAGTAAAAATTCACCCGACTATGCCTCAATCGAAAATGCCGTTCAGTTAGCCTTCCTGAAACCGGCAATGAATAAATATGTCTCAATGCTTAAAATCATTACCTGTTTGCCGGGCAGTGCAACAATATACGGCGGGGATGAACTGGGTGAAACAGGGTACGATACTGTATCGAATGATTACCTTCAGAACAGAAACAGGCTGCATTGGGAATGGCTTGATAACGGAAACTCAAGTTTTAAAGAATTTTTAAATAATTACAACAACGAAATAAAGAAAATATATAATCTTAGAAATAAGCCTTATTTATCTCCTCTTGTTAACGGTTATACCATTCTTTTGAAAATGCCCCTAAAAAGCAACCCTGCTGATGATAAAGGTACGGATTTAGCCGCAATATACAGATACAATGATGAAACCGATGTTGTTGCGGTTTTGAACAGAGGCGGATTTAATAATACAAGAGAAGCTTTTAATTTCTATCCGCAGGATATAGATTACATTGATTTGTCATACGTTCCCGACAGCAAATGCCCGAGAGGCATACCCGGCGGACTTAAAGAAGGGACCGTGTACAAAAATGCAAATATTAACGATTGGGAAGATAAAAATGCCGAATATAAGGTAGTTAAAGAAAACGGGAAATTGGTAATAAAAAAAGTTGAAAACGGAAAAACCGAAGGAACAAAAATACATATTGCCGGTCCTGTCCTTTTACTTTACCGTGCCAAAAAATTTGACGGAAATGAAAATATATAGTTATAAACTTTTGTCTTTTTCAATAATGCTTATGAAAAGACTGACAAGTTTGCCGTCCCATTCGGTGTTTGCGCCGTCTTTTAATATCTTTACGGCTTGCTCATGTGTCAGAGACTTTCTGTAAGGGCGATTGCTGGTTAAGGCAAAATAAGCATTAATTATGGAAAGAATTCTTGAGCCAATCGGAATATCATCTCCCGAGAGGTTTCCCGGATAGCCTGAGCCGTCCCAATGTTCGTGGTGATGCTGTACCATTGCAATAATCGGACTGGCTGATTTGATTGGCTTAAGGATTTCCCTTGCGGCAATGATAGGGTTTTCCAGAACAATTTTCTTTTCTTCGTCAGTCAGCGGACCGGGCTTTAAAAGAATATTTTCAGGCATAAGCATATTGCCTAAATCATAAATCATAGTTGCTAAAGCCAGTTTTTCTATTTCCGCTTTTTCAAAGTTTAACTCTTCTGCCATTGTTCGGGCTATTTTAGTTTTTTTCTCAACGTAGTCTCTTTCATAAACATTATTTACCGGCTGAGCAAGAGTACTCAGCACAAATGAAATAATGTTGTCGGCATTAGCTTCTTCTTCCAGTTCCGTTTTGATTTTTTTAATCAATTTCCCCGAGATATTTGAAGGAATCGGTATTCTTTTTTTGGAAATTACCTCTATAAAGGCTTCAAGGGCAAGTTTCTGCCAATCTGCCTCGTCTTCTCTTTGTGCAACCTGCACTTGATTCCTGCCGTTTCTTTTAGCGCGGTATAAAGCCTGATCGACCAGTTCCAAAAACTCATCCAGATTATCGCTGTGAAGTAAAAAAGTTCCTACGCCGATACTGGCTGTTACTTTCCCGATAGGTTCGACGAGCTCGCTTTCTATTGCAGAACGTATTCTTTCGGCTGCAATCACTCCGCCTTCTATATCAATACCGGGAAGAATAACCATAAATTCCTCGCCGCCAAATCTTGCCGGAATATCGATAGAGCGTGCATTCTGTTTTAATACTTTACCTATATGACATATGGCAAGGTCGCCCGCAGGATGTCCGAAGTTGTCATTTATTTTTTTCAGATGGTCAAGGTCAAGCATAACAACAGTAAAAGGCTGATTTAACCTTGATGCGCGCTCAGCTTCGGATATTAAACACTGATCCAGATAGCGCCTGTTATATAAGCCTGTTAAGCTGTCAGTTATTGCCTGTTCGCGGACTTTTTCAAAAAGACCCGCAATAGTAACCGCAAGTTCGATTTGTCCTACAAAGAGATTTAAGAAATTTTTCTCGGTATCCAGGATTTCATATCGGTTTGCAACGACTACAAGCGCGCCAAAAGGCTTCTCATTAACTGTTATCGGCAGAATTGAAACAGACTTTTTGCCAAATACGTTTCCCAGACTTTCTATTTTTTCTTCGTCAATTTCCTGTAAGGTTTCCTTGAAGAGTTCCTTAATATTCTTAATAATTTTTATTTCTTTGCTTTCAATGGATTGCGAGATTATGTTAGAAGAGTTTTTAAGGGGTATTTTAACTTCATACAGCCCTGAATCTAAAATACCGTTGATTTTGTCGGCATAATTATTCTTATTTGACGATCTTATTTTTAAAAATTGTTCGCCGTTTTCTTCATATATTTGATAAATAACGCAGAAAAGATAATTAAGCCCGTCTGCAAGTCCGTTTACAACCGTAGCTAAAACTTCCGAAAGCGGTTCGGAAGAATTCATGGTGCTCCAGATGTGCTTTAAGGTTAAAAGGCTTTTGTTTGCCTGATTTAACTCTTCGGTACGCTCAGAAATCTCTTTTTCAAGAACTGCGTTTCGCTCAAAAATATCTTTGAATTTCTGTCTTTCATCAATAACATTGTTTTCCAGTTGACCTATTTCGCTGCCGAATGATTTTATGTTATTGACCAGATTTTTATACCAGTTAAAAGGCATAGCAGATTTTTTGTTTCCTTACAAATTAAAAGTATTATATTATAACATTTTTCCTGATTAAAGAGAGCCTCTCATCAATCGCTTTTAATACTGACTGCGGAGTTATTTTATACATGCATTCGTTTGCGAAATCTTTTCTTGGGCACGTTCTTTTAAAACAAGGCTGACACGGCAATTCTGTGCTGAAAACAACATGCCTGCCGCTGACAGGAGGAGTTCTCTTGCCTGAAGTTGAACCGAATATGCTTATAATAACCGGCTTTTTAGCTGCATTGGCAATATGCATAGGACCTGTATCCGGTGCTATAACAATATCAGCTCTTTTCATGATTTCAAAAAGCTCAATAAGGCTTGTTTTACCGGCTAAATTTACAAAAAGAGTCCCGTCTGTATTTCCGGTTATCCTTGCTATCAATGCTCTGTCTTTCTCAGAGCCTATAAAGACTATATTATTATCGGAATAAAGTTTGTTGAATATTTCACTCCAATGAGCTTCTATCCAATGTTTTGATGCCCATATTGTCGAGGGCGAGAATACAATAATCGGCTTATTTTTATCAATACCCGAAAGCATTTCTTCAACGCGTTTTTTTACTTCTTTGGGAACTTCGGGCATGGAAAACTTGATTTCATTAATTTTAGCACCAAGGTATTGGGCAGGTTCAAGATATCTCTCGATTATTTTCTTGTTCGGGTCAAATAAATAATGAGCGGGCAGTTTTTCGTTAGCAAAAATATGTGCAAGTTCTCGAGTTCCCTTATGCGCAATGCGTCTTTTTGCCCCGCTGAGAAACATCAGAGAAGCGCTCTTGAAAAGCTCCTGAAGGTCTATTGCTATATCAAACTTCTCTTTTCGGATTTCTCCAATAATTGCCATATACTCTTTAAGATTTATTAAGCTAAGCCCTCTTTTTTTCCATTTTCTTTTCGGCAGAACGAAAACTTTATCGATTAAAGGATTTCCTGATATAAGTTCTGATGAAACATCCTCAACCGCCCAGCCTATAAAAGAATTAGGAAAAAGCTTCTTCAACGGCTCTAAAATTACCGTGCTCTGAACTGCATCTCCTATTGCACTGAGACGGACTATCAATATTCTTGGCGATTTCAGCATAATATTTCCCCGTATTTCTCGACAGTTTTTTGAATAACAAATTTTTCTTTCAGTCTGCTGTAAGCATTTTCTTTTATTTTTTCGACAAAATCGGCGTTTTCAAGGAGAAATAATATTTTTTCTTCAATATGAACCTCCATATTTTCAGAAGGTATCAGGATGCCTGTTTTGCCGTCCTCGATTGTTTCAGGTATTCCGCATACTTTCGTGGCTATTACGGGTTTGTGAAACGCCATTGCTTCAATGTTTGAAAGGCAGAACGTCTCGCTAAAAGAACTTGTGACATAAATATCTGCAATGTTGAAATACTTATACGCCTCTTTTGTAACGGGAACAACTCTGAAATTATCTTTAAATCCCGAACTGTCAATCATTTTAAGAATATTTTTACTGTATTCATTTTCTAACGCTCCTACGAGAACAAAAATTAAGTCAGTATGCCCTTTTTCCAGAAGATTTAACGCCGCTTTTACAAAATAAATCTGTCCTTTTATCTCCTGCATAGTGGCAATTGTAGATATTACCCTGCTCTTTTCGGGGATATTCATTTCTCTTTTTGACTTTGAGGGATTATCCGATGCAATAAAACCCTCAATTTCCTCAATATCAACGCCGTTAGCAATTATATGCACTTTCTTTTCGGGTATAAAGTTTTTATAAAACTCATAAGCCGCAAAAGAGGGGAAAATAAATTCATCTGCAATTTTAAGACTCAAAAAATAAAGGGATTGAGGCATAACCCTGAAAGTCTCCGGCGCAAATCCTTCATGGATTGCCCAGATAACTTTTTTCCCGCATAATTTCCCCGCAAGAACCGCCCAGAAAGTTCTTGCATTGTTCACAAGAATAATATCGGGATTTACTCTGGCAAAAAACAAAACAGGCTGTATTAAGCAGGAAATATACGAAGCAAAGTTTTTAAAAACATCTCCATTTCTGTCTGATAAATCAAAAATCTTTTTAATTCCCTGTTTTTTCAACTCTTTTTTCAAAAATTTCGGCTTGGCATGCAGGATTAAGCCGGCATCGGGGTTATGGTCTTTCATTTTATCGACGGGGTGTACCATAACGGATGTTATTTCTTTCCCGAACAGGGCGGGGTTATTGTCATAAATACCGGTAATCTCAACTTTTGAGAAATCGAATTCGTTTAAAACCTTTTCCGTGAGTGTCCCGGCGCATCTTAAAGCCAATTTGAGCTTGTTTTTTGCGCAGTAATTGATGATTTTTGTTATTTTGTCGGATGACTCTTTGCTCTCAACATCAAAATCATTCTGCCTGTTGGCAGAATCGGCTTTAAAGTCTTTAACAAGGACCTTAATGCCGTTTGTTTGATATATTTTTCTTAGTTCTCCGTCCAACGGAGAATACACAATCTTTTCAAAAAGTTTGCAATCAAGCCTTGTGACGATATTTTTTAAAAGCAGTTGGGCTCCGCCCAGATCAAGATTATGCGAAATAAAGAGGATTTTTTTCATCAAAAATGCCCGAATGTTGAGACTATTTTTCTATTTTATCATTCTGCCGATATTTGTTGTATCAAATTAATTGAAACTCTGATAAGCCTTCAAATTCCTGTCATTGAGAACGGGGAAGTCCTTTCTTATTATTTCAACTTCATCCAAATCAATCTGAGCATAGACCGTCTGTTCTTCGCTTCCGCCCTGTGCCAAAACTTCGCCCCACGGGTTAATTATCATGGAGTTGCCCGCATTGGTTCTTTTTTCGCTCATTTTGCCGGATTGATTTACCGAAATCATCCAGACAAGATTTTCTATTGATCTTGCCTTATTAAGCGTCAGCCAGTGCGAAAGCCTATCAAGAGGCCATGCCGCACAGCAAAAAATCATCTGCGCCCCTGTGTATGTCAGTTTTCTGTAAAGTTCCGGAAATCTCAAATCATAGCAAATACTCAAGCCGATTTTGCCGATATCTGTTTCAACAACGGTGCAGGAATCACCTGCTGTCACATACTTGCCTTCCGCGCTTCCGAAATATGAAAACATATGAATCTTGCTGTACTTAGCGGCAAGTTTGCCGTCGGGAGAGTATAACGCGCTTGTGTTTCGGACTTTGCCGTCGGGGCATTTTTCCATGATACTGCCGGCAAGCAAATAAATATTATGCTTTTTCGCCATTTCAGCTGCAAAAGCCGACGTTATACCCGCAGGTATTTCTTCAGAGAGCCTTTCAAAATTCTTTTCCGTAAGCCCGGTATTAAAAACTTCCGGCAAAGCGGCGATTTGAAAATCAAGATGCTTGTTCTGCTCTAAAATACTCTCGATTTTAGCTAAATTTTCTTCTTTTTCAGCAATTTTCGGATTAAACTGAATGCCTAAAACGCCGATTTTTTTATTCATAAAGCCTCTCAAAATTACAGTGATTAATACATCAAATAATACACAAAATGTAATAAAATGTGTTTTAATCCGAGAATTTTTTTTGAAATGGCAGAGAAAAATAACTTTTATAAAGACTATTACGCGATTTTAGGCGTTGAATGCGACTGCAGCGACTATGAAATCAAAGCCGCATACCGAACGCTTGCGAGAAAATTCCACCCTGACGTCAATTCAGGCAATAAAATATCGGAAATCCGCTTTAAAGAAATCGGCGAAGCCTATGCCGTACTTGGCAACCCGGAAAAAAGACGCAAATATGACCTTTTGTCAGGTCATAAAAAAGACACGGGAAAAACCGCCAGAACTCAGGCATCAAAAGCGTATTCTCAACAAAAAAAGGAAACCCCGAAATCATCCAAAGCTGAATCCCAACAAGAATCCAAAAAAACATTTAACGATGTTTTGACTGATTTTATGGACGGAATTTTAAACAAAAAGCCTAAAACCCAACAAGAACGAAAACAAGATGAAAAGCCGCATGACAAACCGGCAGAAAAACCCAAGCCCCAAAAAGGTGATGACGTTACAGTCGACATTACCCTTTCAGCTCAGGAAGCGTTGACAGGGTGCACAAGAAAGGTAAACATTGTAAACACGGAAGTTTGCGGGCAGTGCAAAGGAAAACTTAATCCTAATGCCCCGACCTGTCCTATTTGTTCCGACAAGGGCGAAGTTACAATCCAGCGTCAAATAAATATGAAAATACCTTCGAATTCAAAGGAAGGCTCTAAAATACGTCTGAAAGGCGAAGGAAATAAGGGACAAAACGGCGGGGAAAACGGCGATATATTTTTAATCGTTCACATAAAAAAAGATACAATCCTGACTTTTGACGGCTTAAATGCCTTTTGCGAAGTTCCCGTCACCCCGAGCGAAGCCGCATTGGGTGCTCAAATTGAAGTTCCGACGCCGGACGGTTATCTTAACATGATGATACCTGCCGAAACTCAATCGGGACAAAAATTCAGGATGAAAGGCGAAGGGCTTTGCGACTTAAAATCCGGCAAAAAGGGCGATTTGAACATAACGGTCATTATAGAAATTCCCAAAAACCTTACCATGAGAGAGCAGGAGCTTTATCAGAAATTAGCCGAGGAAAGAAAATATAACCCGAGAGAAAATATTATAAAGAGATGAATTTAAAATGACAGACAATAAAACAGACTTAACCGCAAATATAATTGAGATTTTCTCCTCCCTTCAGGGAGAAGGACCTTATCTGGGCACGCGGCAAATTTTCATCAGGTTTGCAGACTGCAATCTTAAATGCGCATACTGCGATACTGTGCACAATCAGGCTGATTTTTGCCAAAGTGAAATATCAGGAGGCATTGGGGAATTTACAAAAATAAAAAACCCTTTAACCTCTCGCAAATTGGCTAAAGAAACATCGCGGCTGAATATTTTCCCTCATCACAGCCTCAGTCTCACCGGCGGCGAACCTCTTTTGCAGGTTGAGTTTATTTCGGAGTTTTTAGATATTTTAAAGACAGAGCGAAACTGCGCTGATTTAAGAATTTATCTTGAGACAAACGGAACTCTGCCAAGTGAGCTTGAAAAAATAATCAAAAAAATCGACATTATTGCAATGGACATTAAGCTCGAATCAAGCACGGGGGCAAAAACCTCATGGGAAGTGCATAAAAAATTCATAGAAACGGCATTGAATCACAATAAAGAAATTTTTGTCAAAGTTGTTGTTTCGAAAAACATAACTCCTGATGAAATCGCTAAAACTGCCGATATAATTCTGCTTTGTGACGAGAAAATACCGCTTATTCTTCAAAGTGTTGATTCTAAAGATGAAAATATTGTCCCCGACATACAAAAACTTATGAGCATTCAGGAAGTGCTTCTGAAAGTTCTGCCCGATGTCAGAATAATTCCGCAAATGCATAAAATGCTGAACTTAAAATAACCGCATCAGTTTATAATCTGAACAATAATACTTCTTGTTCTCGGCTTATTGTCAAAATCAATGAGAACAATCTGTTGCCACGTGCCGAGGATTATTTCGGAATTCAAAATCGGAAAACTCATTGAATTGCCGACTATCGAGGCTCTTACATGCGCATAGCCGTTGCCGTCATGCCAGGCTTCGTCGTGATGATAGGTTTTATTCATCGGAGCTATTTTTTCAAAAGCCTCGGGCAGGTCTTTAAGCAATCCGGGTTCATATTCAACGGTTGTAACCGACGAAGTGCTTCCCGGGGTGTAAACAAGAACCTGGGCATTGCCGGGTTTGTGTTTTCTGACAATTTCCTGGACATTTCCCGTTATGTTGATAATATCGGTAAAACCGTTTGTACTGATATTAAATCTTTCTGTTATAACTGCCATATAATCCTCCGTTCACACTAATATAACTTTCACGGGATTGGTAAATATCCAAGGTTTACCCTTATAATAAATTTCCGCTCTGTAGGCGCCGGATTCTCTTACTTTTAGTATACACTTTTTATCTTCGCAGCTGTATATTAATTTACCATTGCAAATAATATTTATTAAGCCCTTTTGGGGCAGTTTTACAATAATTTTTGCATTTTGCGAGACATCAGCGATATTGCCGGAATAAATTCTCAGGTCATTATCTTCAATCCAAAAAGGAATATTTAACTTGCCTTTATTCCATACACAATTGGCAATAAAGTTTTTGCCGCTTTTTAATGCCTCATGTATCTGTTTTTTAGCTTCTTCAAAATCTTTTGAAAGCTCCTCATCAAGTATTATATGGTTTGTCACTGTTTTAAAAGTGTAATTATAAGAAAAAACGATAAAATCCAGCCCGTAATATTTGAATTTAAGTGCGTGAGCGTCAACTCCTCCGACGGCGGGAACAATCTCTTCATTTTCGGCATTAAGTCTGTCCCACCATTGAAGAACATCAGCCGAAGGACCTTTAATAACTCTGTCTCTTAAAAAATAATCCCTCACGGCAGTAGCCGGCGAATAGACATCAACCCAGTCAGAAAGGTGATTCCATATTTCCAGCCCGTTAAAGCCTTTTATATCCCAGTTGGACCAACGCAGAGGCTTATATGAATTCTTTCTTTTAAGGCTTTCGTCGGGATGGGCAATAAAACCAAACCCGCCCTGTTGTTTGACTTCGGCAATAAATTCTTTGGGCTTCATCTCGTGGCTTACCGATTTTTTTATATTAAAAGCCAGATAGTGATCTCCGTCATCGGGTGAGATTTCTTCCCCGAATATTACCGCAACCCCTTTATAAAAACCTTCCTGCCCTTCTTCAAGTCCTTTCAGGCAGTTATGGTCGTTGATAATTATAAAATCAAGCCCTGCTTTTTTTGCAGCAGAGGCTATTTCTTCAATAGAGCCCGAGCCGTCAGAATAATTGCTGTGTATGTGCAAAGCGCCTTTGTATGTGAAAACCATAAAAAAATCTCTTTTTGTTATGAATTCATTTTATAAAAAACAAGGGAGATGCTGAAAACTATTTATTAGGAATGGAGACAAATAAAAAATTTTTGTTAAATAAAGCAATTTTTTTTATTTTCTGGTTTTATATAATCAGAAAATAAAAGAGAGTTAGACTAATGTTAGTTGTAGGCAAAGTCCCGCTGTTTAATCAAGAACGAAGAATTAATAATAAAAATAATGCCGTATCACTACACAGGAATGAAATGCAGGACAGTGTTTCGTTTAAAAAGCGTGAGGATATGTTTATTATAACTTTAGATAAATTATGTAAAGAAGGTACCGGAGATAGAGATCTTATGGCATTGGCACAGGGACTTGCTCGTGATGTAGTTCCTAATCATCCTAACGTGCTTGCTGCTTTTGAAAATATAAAAAGTAATTCGTCAATACCTGAGGGGGTGCGAGCCTGGATACTCGAAGATTTATCAAAGCTTATTGGTAAAGGCGGAAATAAAATTACGGTTCTAAAATTGGGGAGAGATTTTACCAAATAAATTAAATCTTTTCACTTATTGTTTTAGATATAAATGAACCTGTAACAGCGCCTATCCCCATACCTATGACCGAACCTGCGGGACCTTTTCTTGCGCCCAAAGCTCCTAAAATTCCAATACCTGCCAAAACAGAGGTTACGTTTACGGATGCTTTTAATGTCTGTTTTCCCGTGTTAATAAATTTATCGTTTAAATCTGCAGTTTTATTAAATGCTTTTATTATTGAAGGTATCCACAGTGCTGATAATATTACAGCGCCGATGACAGTCGTTCTTTGCATTGCTCTGTACAGCAATTTTCCTAAAAACGGACCTTTTAGTTTTTCTGCATAAATTTGTTCCGGTATTATTATGTATTCATCAGCGATTTTAAAAACTCTTGGGACATCTCTTCCTGTATATTCTGGTTTGCCCAGGCTTACATTAAGCAATTGTTTTAATTTTTTACCAAAATTTGTTTCAGCAAAGGATTTGTCACATTCGTGAGCATAATATCCGTATTTTCCGAGTTTATTTACAGGGGATTCCGCATAAGTCCCTCTTATAAACCTGAACGGAGCCTGAGAGTTTTTGTAGTCATAGTTCGGCAGTTTCTTATGAACAATCTGATTCCAGGCGTCTTTCATATCCCTGACATCTTCCGGAAGCATAACCCCCGCAATGGCTACTAATCCTGCCGCTCTTGCATAATCGCCGTTTTCGATATTATCGGGTACTGATGAAATCCTTCTCAGTGGGATAACAGGACTTAACGCGGAAAACGCCGTTTTAGTATTTTCTTGATTTTTACAAATGAAACAATCCAGCTTATTTATATCATTGATAATCTGATTTTTAACATCGTTAAAAGATTTGTAATTATTACAAATCCTGCTTTCTATAGTTTCAGTTTTTTGTTTTTTCTCTAATTCCGAACCGCTGATTTGTTTAAACGGTATTTGAGAAAAAAAGGGATTTACCTTCCTTATTGCTTCTTCCACACTTGCGCCTTCCCGTCAATGATAACGCTATCTATTAATTAAAAAACATTTTACGAGGAAGTTTTTCGAAAATAACGGCAATTTGTTACAAAATTCAAAAAACACGCTAAACATACGCTAAACCTATGGAAAACATAGGGTTTTGAGCATACTTTTTTAGGGAATGGTGACAAATAGTTAAAAAGCTCATTTTTTCTATTTGTCACCATGACCCTTTGCGGAGGTGAAAAATGGCGGAAACGATGAGTTTTCGACATTTTGACACTGAACGATGGGGACGTAAGACGAAACAAAAAACGAAGTTTTTTGAATTCGTCAACAGTCCCTTTTGACCTTTTTTCACGATTTTGCAACCTGTTTGCAGCCTTTTTCGACCAAAATACACCCAAATTTAGGTAACACCGCACCCATAAAAAGGCAACCTGCACCCATGCAAA
>CAZXPD010000020.1:0-40304 GCA_964643065.1 uncultured Gammaproteobacteria bacterium
AATCAAAAAATATAAACAAGGTGAATAATATGAATTTTACAGAAATTTTTCAAATTACTGCTGCTGTATATCTTGCAGGACTCCTAATTTATGCTGTTTACAAGGTTACCAGACCCGAACAGAAGACATTGAAGAAATAAATTTATATCAACATGGCTTTAGAATCCAAAATCGAAACACTCAAATGGACAGACAGCTCCGTACTACTGATTGACCAGCGAAAAATACCGTATTCACTTCAATATGTTGAAGTCAAAACCTATAAAGAAATGTACGAAGCCATACAAAACATGACTGTCAGAGGCGCTCCTGCAATTGGAATAGCAGGAGCTTACGGCGTTGCACTCGGGGCAGTTGAGATTGCGGATTTAAGCAAGGAAGGTTTCTTCAATAAACTGGAAGAAATATGCAAATATCTGATTTCATCAAGACCGACCGCGGTAAATTTATTCTGGGCAGTCAATCAGCAAAATGAGCTGGCAAACAGTTTAAAAAATGAAGAAGTCAGCGTTATTGTCGAGAATTTGATTCTAAATGCTCAAAAAATTCACCGTGAAGACATAGAAATTAATAAGAACATAGGCAAACACGGCGCAAAAATTATAAAAAAAGGCGCAAGAATCCTCACCCACTGCAACGCCGGAGCTCTTGCTACGGGAGGCTACGGAACAGCTTTGGGAGTAATCAGGGAGGCTTTTCAAAATGATCCTACAATTCAGGTTTTTGCGGACGAAACCAGACCGCGTTTACAGGGCGCAAAACTAACAGTTTGGGAACTTCTGGAAGACAATATTCCCGTCACTTTAATAACAGACGGCATGTGCGGATATTTTATGTCAAAAAACATGATAGATGTTGTTATTGTAGGAGCTGACAGAATTGCTTTAAACGGCGATACGGCAAATAAAATAGGGACTTATACCGTTGCAATAGCCGCGAAAGAGCATAATATTCCTTTTTATATTGCGGCTCCGATTTCTACGATAGATTTTTCAATCAAATCCGGCGAAGAAATACCCGTTGAAAACCGCAGTGAGGAAGAAGTTATTTTTATCGACGGCAAAAGAATAACGCCCGAAGGCGTCAACATTATCAATCCGTCCTTTGACGTGACACCTGCCAAATTTATTTCCGGAATAATAACCGAACACGGAATTCTGGAAAAACCCTTTGAAAACTCGATAAAAAATCTCATCAGTTAATAGGGTATGACAGCCAAAATGTTCGTATTATAATCAAATAGTTCTGTTTATTTGATGTTATAGAGGCAAAATAAGATTTACTAACAGAGGTAAAACCGGCATGTGATTTGCAATTATAAGGAATTAAAGTT
This sequence comes from uncultured Gammaproteobacteria bacterium, assembly GCA_964643065.1. Classification (GTDB taxonomy): domain Bacteria; phylum Cyanobacteriota; class Vampirovibrionia; order Gastranaerophilales; family CAZEDP01; genus CAZEDP01. The sequence goes on from CAZXPD010000020.1 coordinate 1,334, forward strand.
ATGTTGGCTGTATTTAAAAGCGAAAACAATCTTTTGCAGGAATTAGAAATTGATAATATTCAGTCAGGTTCCTGGATTAATTTGGTAAAACCGTCGGAAGACGAATTAAACAAAGTTTCAGAAGTAACAAATGTTCCCATAGATTTCTTAAGTCCTGCGTTAGACGAAAACGAACATTCCCGTATCGAAATAGAAGATAACTGCATTCTGATTATTATAAACGTTCCCCTTATGCTTGATAAAAACAGCTTTGACACTTTACCGCTCGGAATTGTAATCACGCAAGACCATATAATTACGGTTTGCCTTAAAGAAAATAATATAATCTCGAACTTTAACAAAAGTCAGGCGAAAAACTTTTCAACCGACAGAAAAGTCAGATTTTTGCTGCAGATTTTGCTTAAATCTGCAGAACTTTATTTGCGCTATATGAGATATATCAACCAATTAACGGACAATATCGAATTAGGTTTAAGAAAATCAATGAAAAATAAAGCGCTTTTCCAGCTTTTTGATTTGGAACGAAGCCTTATTTACTTTATTACCGCATTGAAAGACAACGGAATGGTAACCGCAAAAATAGAAAGACTCGTAACAAACCAGAACCTGAGTTCTATGCTGAAGCTTCATGAAGAAGACGAAGAACTGCTTGAAGACGTAGTTATCGAAAACAGACAGGCTATTGAGATGGTTGAAATGCACAGCAATATTTTAAGCAGTATGATGGACGCTTTTGCATCGATCATCTCCAACAATCTCAACATGGTTATGAAAGTGCTGACATCTTTTACTATTTTGATTGCCATACCAACGATGATTGCGAGTTTTTGGGGTATGAACGTAGATGTTCCTTTCAGAGCTCATCTTGGCGGATTTGTCTATGTGGTGATTTTCTCATTTTTAGCAACTTCAATAACAGCGCTTCTTCTTGTAAGAAAGAAAATGCTGTTTTAATAAGATATTTGGCGAATAAGACAGTTTTTATGTAACAAAAAATTGCAATTCTGATTTATTTTCAGTCAGAACGGCATTTGGCATAGCAAACAAAAACATTGCCAATCCCGAGAATATTATTGAGTCTATGCAATCGGCTATAAAATTAATCCCGCCACTTTATTGAGAAACTTGGAAGTTTGACAATATTCCATAGTGTAAGAGCAACTGGTATTAAGATCATTGCAAAGGTTAACTGTCCCACTGGATCAAGACCTTTATCCACTGCGGCGCCACCTGACCAAATTGTCAGAAATTCCTGGCTGGCTACACGGTTATTAACGGATTCATAAGACGGCAATTTTCCTGCAACCTTTCTTGCAATTGGACTAATTTTATTAACTAACATACTCACCTCAATCTGATAATTTACCTCGATATTATAAAATAAATTAATCTTTATATCCTAAATAATATTTAAAAAAATCATTCTTAGTTACATTTGTTAACTTTTTGTTATCATTTCGCAATTTCCGACGTCTCTTTGTTTTATTTGTTATGCGTGCGTAAATATTTTCGGACTGATGAAAATTAATGTTTATAATTTTTTGAATATAAAAAAAGTTTCGGAACCTGATGAGAATTTTCGGCAAAATAACTTGAAATTGTCTGCAGATCGAAGTTTGCCGACAGATGTATTTGAAAAACAAGTTTCGTTTGGGCAAATACTCAACAATCAGGAAATAATACAAGCACTCATCAAAATAATGGACGGAAAAAAAGACAATTACCTTGCCCTTTTGGAAAAATTGGGGCTTAATCCTACGCAGTACAAGTGGGTATTGGGTGAAGAACGAACGCTGAATGAAGATCAAATAAAAATGGTAAAACAATTACTTGAAAATCCTGCAATGTTAATGAAAAGAGCAGATAATACTTCGGTTAAACCCGCAAGTAACGGTAACGGTGCATTAAAAAACAGCGAAAACAATTTTCTGCCGGCTAAACTTGATATTATTCGTAAAAAGTTAGGGTTAACACTTACTGAAGAATCTGAGCTTTTGGGTATAAGTAAAAGTAATCTTTTAGCAAAAAACAGACAAGCAAATTTGTTTTATGCAGATGAGATATATTTATATTCACTAATCAGCGGTAAGCCTATCAGCTGGTTTGCATCTTCAAATAACGGCATGGAGGTTAAAAAAGTATTATCTAAAGAAGAGCTGGCAAATTTGCCAAGTGCATTCACAATTCGGCATTATCTGATTGACAATTTGATAAAAACAAGAAAAAGCAAAGAATACAGCTTAACGAAAGCATCATATGTGCTCAAAATACCTAAAAGTTTGCTTATACAAATAGAAGAACAAAAACACCGCTTCAAATTTCATGAATTGACAAGCATTGCTAACGGATATGGTGTGAAAATTGATGATTTATTACCAACATTAATAAATTTTACAGAATATGAAAAAGGAAAAAAAATAGCAATAAACGCAAATATTAGAGATTTGTTTGATTTATTGGTAACAAAAGAACGAATACAAATTTTAAATGATAAAAACAGGCAATGCAATAATTTGGGGATGTTATTTTCTTTTAGGAAGAAAGAAGAGATTTCTTTAGAAGAGATTATAAAAATATCAAAACTTTATGATTTTACCCCGCAATTATATTATTTACCTGCGGGAAATAATATATTCAAGCTATTAGGAGAACATGGACATGATTATCTTTTAGGTCAAAAATTTAGAGAAATTAAAAAAGCCCTGAAGCTTGATAATGCATACTTAGCAAATATTTTGGAAATATCTGAAAATCATTATCGTGATAAGCAAAGAGGAATTTACAAAATCACTGCTGATGAGGTTTATAAAATGAGTTTTTTAAGCGGCGTTCCTGTTTATTCGTTTAGGTCAGCAAATATAGATTTTACAATTAACTCTGCATTTGAAAGACTGCACGGACCCATTCCAAGCAGTAAAATAATTTTAGAAAGAATAGGTAAAAACTTAAAAATTGCCCGTGAAAAATCGGGCGTTCACATGTCAACTGCTGCTCAAAATTTAGGTTTTAAAAGTGCTAACAGCATATATCAAATTGAAAATCTCCAACAAAGGGTAACTATAGAACAGTTAATGATTTTGTCTAAGTTATACAAAACAAGTTTTGAGGATTTATTTAAAAATCCCCAATTTGAAGAAAAGTTAATTCCTATAATTGGAAAAAAAATAAAAAACATTATTATGGCGAAGCACTTGTCTTATGATGAATTTGGCGCATTAATCAAAACGTCTTCATCAGGTATTACCAGAAGAGTAAATGGTAAACAGGATTTTTTTGCTGATGAAATATTTTTAATTTCCTCCTGGACGGATATGCCTTTTGATTGGTTTTTAGACGATAATATTTCAACTGAATTTATTTCAAACGGCACTACAACTTTGGCAACAAAAGAAAAATTGAGCACCGAAATAATAAAATCCAGACTTATCTCTAATCTGAAAAAGTCCAGAGAGTTTCTCAAATTAAGTTATAAGGATGTTTCTGAACATACAGGCATAGATTTGTATACTGTAATGGACAGTGAAAAAGGCAAACATAGATTAAAATTGTCAGAACTTATTAAACTAGCCGAATTATATAACATCAATTATTGCGATCTTGTTAAAACCACGGAAACATTTTATCCTGAATTGAATTTTAAAATGCTGAATAACTTATATCAGCTGAGTTCCCCTAAAATATCCGCATATGAGCTTTACAAACATGCTATTGATTATAATAAACCTCTAAGCCATTTCAAGCAGTTTTATTCAAAGGACGTTGAAGTAAGTGACAATATTTTTGGCTATTCATTTACATTTAACAAAATACTGAATGAGACTGATCTGATAAACCGTTTGAATCGAAATTTTGTTAATTCCCGCAAAAATCGAGGATTAAGTCAATCACAAGCAGCCAAACAACTGCAGATAAGTAAAGCGTCTATACAGCGAAGAGAAATATCAAACTGCATAACGGCAGCAGACATATTCAAATTTGCAAACTTATACGGTATCGAACCCGAAAAGCTCTTGTTTGAAGATATTAAACCAATGCAAACGGGAGTTGCATCGGCATGAAAATAACTCCAATATATTTATTTCAAATAAAACCAATGCTGCAAGGTGATTTTTCAATCAAACGGCAGAATAATTATACGAACAGTTCAAGCCCTTTGCAAAATGGCATTTATCAAAAGCAAATTTCGTTCGGGCAGGTATTAAAAAAGGATACTGCTATTGCGGCACTGGAATATTTAATTCAGCACGAAAAATATTCTGCACGAGAAGTAATCAGTCTTTTAAAAGAAAGATCACCTATGTCCGTAAGCTGGTTAAGACACAGGCAAAAACAGTTAACTGATGAGCAAATCAAAGCACTTGAAACAGCAGTCGGCGAAGATATTAAATTATTTGAGCTAAAACAGGGAGAAGACCTGCACGAACTTGCAAAGCGGCTGGGCATATATTATAAGTTCAATTTGCCCCGCAAGAATGGTAACGGTCGCAATATCAATCACACAAATCATGTAAGGATTGAAACAGAAGGTTTAAGATCCAAGTATTTGCTGGGACAAATAAGGGAAAAACTTGGAATTACGCAACCCGAAATCGCTAAACTTTCCGGGCATACCCTTCAGCATATCAAACTGCTGGAGTCGGGATCAGCCGTCTTTCGAGCAAGCGATTTATATTATTATTCCTATGCTCTTAAAAAGCCTATGCTGCAAATCAGGAATTATTTAAATAATATCAGCGAAGAAGTTGCCGAAACTTTTAACAGGACGTTATTTAACGATAAATTATCCAAAAAGGAGGAATTAAACCATTTAGTTTATAAGAATATCGAAATGCTGAAATTAGAATTAGAAAAATTCGGAGCTGAAAATCCGAAATCGGACGAGCTTCCAAAAACTCTTACAGATGGTATAAAGGATACAAAAAATTTGAGCGCGGATAATCTTTTCAAATTATCAGATGCTCTAAATATCGAGCCTGAAGATTTTTTTGTAGATTCACAAAAATTTATACAAATAATCAATTCAACGCTTATGCTTAAAAACAAATCAGCTGTATTAACAGCATTTGATCTTTACAATTATTTTATGATACTAAACAAACCTTCCTCTTGGTTCAGAGAGTATTTTAAGACAGATATTCCTAATTTTATAACTTCGGGCAAATGCTTTGGGAATTACAAGGCTCTTACATCAAAAGAAAATTTTGACGGACGCATAAGTGCAAATCTTGTTACAGCCAGGAACAATACCGGACTTTCAACTGCAGTAGCCTCGGAAAAGCTCAATATAAGCGAAAAGGAGCTAATCAATGATGAGAAAACCGGTCTTATATCTGCCTCAGATATTTTCAGGTACGCTTCACTTTATAATATACCCCCTGAAAAACTTATGTTCACCAAAATCAGATTAAAAACATCTTTGGTTTCACAAGACGAAGCAAATATTTTTATGGCTAATAAACTGCGGCAAGTAATAAAAGACCTTAATATTTCAATAAAAGAAGCTGCTTTATTTACTGAAATAAATGAAAGGCACTTTAGAGATAAACTTAGCGGCGTTTACACGTTTTATGTCGATGAAATAATCCTTTTTGCACTGAAAACCGGCTATCCGATTGATAAATTTTTTGTTAATGAAAGAACACATGTAGATCATTGGAAAACTGTCCAAAACAGAAAAGCTCTCAGAATAATGCCAAGTAATCAGGAAATCACTGAAGTTATTGCAAAAAATCTTCAAAAAGCCAGATTAGATTCGGGAATTTCAGAAGCCGATGCCGCAAAAGAAATGGGATTTGTTCAGGCAAGATGGACTAAGCGGTTGGAAGAAAATGAGCATAAAGTTAAAATGAAAGAATTTTACGAACTATGCAAAATTTATAATATCGAGCCAATTAAATTAATCAAAATGATTAAAAAAGATATTTCCGTCAATTTTTGCTAACTTTTGGTTTTTATATTTATACGTTAAAAAAAATAATTTTATGAATATTTCAAACAATTTAAATCTATACAGTTATAAATCCGCTTTAACGAACAGAAAAAGGTCTGATGTTAATTTTAAGTGTACGTTAAGTCAAGATACCGGAATGATTGCAGTATGTTATTTAACCTCTCGCAGAGGATATAATTCAAAAGTACTTGGTGAAAAATTAGGACTCTCAAATATTGCCATCGGTCAAATTTGCAAGGGTAAAAGACGGCTGACTGACGGTGAAATAATTGCGCTTGAATCCTTACTGGGGAATGAAATCTCAATGTTTCTAATTCAAGCCGGAGAAACACTCGAAACATTAGCTGAAAGACTTAATTTAACTAAACCGGTTGTAAGACAATCCAAAAGACAGTCCTATACTTTCAAACCAAGTTCGATAACAGGCAGAGAAAAAAATAACCCTTTGGGAAAAGAGCGTCTTGAAAGAGGAATTACACAGATTCAAATGGCAGGAATACTGGGGATTGGTGAAAACAGCTTGATTAAAAAAGAAAATTTATCTGCTTGTTCAACTGTTCTTAATATATGTGACTTGTATTATTATTCGTATTTTTTCAGAATGCCGGTGGAGTATTTTGAAAAGTTTTTCAATCCTGCGAAGAATTTTACAGAAAAGGATTACTCATCATATAAACCTTCTTTTGACGTTCTTTTACCCAAAGAAATCCTTAAATTTAGAGTTAAAGAGAATTTTAAGCTTTTGTTAAACAAGGAAAATAAAACCCCGGAAGAAATTAAGACACTTAAGTCTTACGGCGAATCAAGCGAAATAGAAGCCGCTGATATATTTGACATGCTTCGCGCGTTTAAATTGTCTGCTGATTATTTTTATTCTAATCCTGAACACAATAAAACTATTATTAAAACGAAAGAAAAAATTACTTTTGCTTAAATCACTTCCCTGAGCCACCCAAATTTGACAAATAGCCCTCGATAAATTCCTTTTGATTTTCGGTCATATAGTCATATTCAATTTTAGCCGCTGCCCAGCTGCATTTCTTACCGTCCCCTGTGATAATTTGACCGCTCAAAACTTCTTCTGCAGTTTTTTTATTCAGTTTAATAAAATATTTATTTTCTTTACCGTTCATTAGAAAAAAATTGAAATGTATCTCTGAAATATCAACGCTGTTAAGAGGGATTGTCCCTTCAAAGGAGTTTATTTTAAATATCATTGAATTTTCATCAATCTTCAATCCAAAGTCATGTTTTTCGTTGTATTGATTTAAGAGAGACCCTTGCCAATCGCCATAGTAGTCTTTTAAATCATAAGAAAACTCTTCATCGTTTGAATAATTAAGCAAAAATTTTTGCAATTTAAATATATTTTCCTTTAGAGCCTTTAATTTAGAATAATCTGAAGTCTCTTTCTCAAGTATAGAAATATTTTTAAAAATATCCTGTGTGTCTGAAGGCAAGTCTGTTGGTATATTGCTGCTTAATTTGTCAAAACCGCTCAATAAAAATAACGGTTTATCCGAAATATTAAATGAACTAGCCTGAAAACCGGTATAAAAACCCAAATCTAAAGCCCAACCGGCACGGGCATCAAATTTTTGCACTAAATAATTTTTGGTTTGACCGTAATAATTATTCAGGTTTTTGGTAAAATCTGATTTTTTTACTTCAGCGCTTATCTTTTCGTCTTTTTCGATGGTTAAATCCGATTGAATTTCTGCAATCAGCGGATAATATTCATTTTTAATATTGTTTTCTTTTATTATGAGAGAATAAACCGAAAGGTTATCAAGAGCTTTTTGAAGACTACTTTCTGATAATTCCGGCTGAATAAGTATGTTATATGTTTTGCCCAAAATATTGCCAGCAGATAAAACTTCCTGCAAATAATCTTTGTTTTCTTGAGAAAAAGCCTGATTACAGATCAAAATTAAGGCGAAGAAAATAATAAAACCGGATATTAATTTTTTGATTTTTTTCGGCATTTTAACCCGACATTATTTTAACTCGTTGATATTGCTTTTCAGCCGATCAATAAGCATTTTCATTGCTTTGCTTCTGTGGCTGACAGTGTTTTTGTCTTCCAAAGACAACTCTGCCATTGTAGCATTTTTTTCGTTTATATAAAATATGGGGTCATAACCAAAACCTTTATTGCCTTTGGGTTTTTCCGCAATAATACCTTCACATTTCCCTTCGCATTCAAAAAGAATTTTTCCGTCAGGTGCTGCAAGAGCAATTGCGCATACAAATCTTGCTGTTCTTTTTTCCGGCGGAACATTTTTTAATTCGTTTAAAACCCTGTTTATTCTTTTCTCATCGGTTGCTTCATAACGCGAAGAATAAATACCCGGCGCACCGTTTAAAGCGTCAACCGCAAGTCCCGAATCATCCCCGAAGGCAATACATTCCGATGCTTTTGCCGCAGCAGCAGCTTTTATGCGGGCATTTTCCATAAAAGTTTTTCCGTTTTCCTCAACGTCAAAATCTTTAATCAAATCTTTTATTCCCAAGACCTCAATATTCAGATCTTTTACGAGGTCGTTTATTTCAATAACCTTATTTTTATTATTTGTGGCAAGAACCAGCTTAACAGCCTGCTTGTTCATATTAATCCCTTCCAAATCTTCTTGATCTGCCGGCAAATTCAGAGATAGCCTTTTCATATTCCTTATCCGAAAAATCAGGCCAATAGACCTTAGTAACATAAATTTCACTGTATGCCGCCTGCCACAGGAGATAATTGCTCAGCCTGTATTCTCCGCCAGTTCTGATAAGCAAATCAGGATCAGGAATATTTGAGGTATAGAGATAATTGGATATTAGCTCAGAATTAATGTCATCAACGCTGATTTTATCCTTTTTGATGTTTTTTGCTATGTTTTTAACGGCTGCGGTTATTTCGTCACGCGAACCATAATTGATACCGACCTGCAAATTCAGACCCGTGTTGTTTTGAGTTGTTTCCATTGAGTCCAGAAGCATTTTTTTTAGTTTAGGATTTAGAGCATCAAGATTTCCTATAATTGTAAGTTTTATATTGTTTTTATGAAGGCTTTTCAGCTCTTTTTTAATTGTCTCGCCGAGCAGCAGCATTAAATAATCAACTTCTTCTTTTTTTCTCTGCCAGTTTTCGGTAGAAAAAGCATAGACGGTAAGGTATTTAATACCCCACTCGGCAGAGAGCTTGACAATATTTTTAAAAGCCTTTACTCCTGCGCTGTGGCCGGATGTTGACGGGAGTTTATGCTTTTTTGCCCATCTTCTGTTGCCGTCCATAATAATGGCGATGTGTTTTAAATCAGTTTTTTCAACTAATTCACTGACGGGCGTATGAAAAACTTGTTTACTCAATGCCATTTTGTCTGCACTTCAACAACTATTTAACATTATAAACAGATTATCTCAAAAAAGTATTTAATATAGCAAAAACAAAAATCTTGCGGTTTTAAGAAATAAGTGCTAATTTTTTCTTAAATTTGTATGGAAAACGCAAGCAATGATTGAGCTGATAATTTTAACGGTTTTACAAAAATCAAAAAACACAATATACGGCATAAAAGAAGAAATTAACCGCATGTTTGTGCCTTTTTTGAAAGTCAGTTTCGGCTCGCTTCATCCTGCTCTGAAAAAACTCGAAAAAGACAAATACCTCTCGGTCAAAACCGTTACAAGCACGGGCGGCAAAAAGCGCTCGGTTTATTCCTTGACAAAAGAAGGGAGAGCTTATTTCAACAGCCTAATGCTCGAAAATTTACCCGAAAATCCATCTTCAGCAGATAAACTTATAAACATAAAGCTTATCTCTCTTGACTTTGCCGATGAAACTCAGCATAAAGTTATCCTCGACAATATAAAAAACTATCTTGAACTGTTAAAAATAAGAATTGAAAATGTTTTGAAATCAGAAGAAACGCAGTACGGAAAGCTTCAGGAAAAAGCCGTCAGATTTTCGATTGAGGAGATTAATGCTAAAATTGATTTTATTAAATCTATAAAATAAGAGGGGAAGGTTTTATGACTGTTGAGATTAAGTTTTTGGGACACAGCGCTTTTGCAATATCCGAGGAAGAAAATTCGATACTGATAGACCCCTTTATTTCGGGAAATCCCGGCGTTGTAACAACTCATAAAAACCTTTCCTCAAAGGATATTTTACTGACACATGCCCACGGCGACCACTTGGGTGACGCTATAGAGCTTTCAAAGAGATTTAATTCAACTATCACTGCCGTATTTGAGCTTGCAAACTACTGCGCTAAAAAAGGAGCGAAAGCTCAGGGCGTTAATATCGGAGGGAAAGTCCCTTTTGCGTGGGGTTATGCCTACTGGCTGACTGCCGCTCACAGCAGTTCAACGCCGGAAGGGATATACGGAGGTTGCCCTGCAAGTATATTAGTAAGCATCGGCGGAGTTTCAATTTATCATGCGGGTGATACAGGGCTTCATTCGGACTTGAAAATCATCGGAGAGTTTTACAAACCGCAGATTTCCATTCTTCCGATAGGCGGATATTATACTATGGGAATTGACGAAGCCGTTGAAGCCGCAAAATGGCTCGGTAGCGAAAAAATAATCCCGATGCATTACAACACATTCCCGCCGATTAGCGTTGATATTCAGGATTTTAAAAATAAAATCGAATCGCAAACAAATGCTCAGTGTATTGTTCTAAAGAATGGTGAGAGTTTGACACTTTAAAAAGGGCATTTAAAATTTTAATTCTTAAAAAATTTGTCCGATTCTTTCATCCAGCTTTCTCTGTCAAGGATACAGCCGTGACTCCAGAATTTTTCAAGCGCGTAGAGAGCTCTTTCTTCTTTATGCAGGATATGAACCACCACGTCGCCATAATCAAGCAAATTCCACCTGTTTTTCAGGTCACTTTCATCTCCTGCTGGTTTCCTTTGGAAAAGCTCTTTGATTTTTTCTTCCACACTTGATTTGAGAGCTCTTACCTGAGTTGAGGTATCCGCGCTGCATATTACAAAATAATCAGCCATGATTGAAACATTGCTTATGTTAAGTATAACGATATCTTTAGCAAATTTTTCATCCATTATTCTTGCTATTGTGCTTGCCAGTGTTATTGATGCGAGTTCAGACAAATCATACTCCTTATTTTCAAAAAATTAAAATTCAATGATTAGATTATAACAAAATTAATATATAAACTGAACTTTAACACTGCGCAAATAAAATCATCTCTGTATTTGTTTTTAAAACCGGTTTATATAAATAAAAAATGCAGTATGTTAAAATAAAACACAAATTGTAACAAACAGAAGTTTATAAAGGAAAGGATAATTATGGCAGTGAATACAGCTCCGTCTTTATTAAGTCAGGAAAGCATTACCTCTATTTTTGAAGAACTCAAATCAATTTACAATGTAGACAAAGTTGCACCGGAAAGAAAAGAATACATTGTTTCTCAGGTTCAAAAGTACGGTTATCTGCCTTATCCTCATATAAAAGCACTTGAAGAGCTAACAGTTCAGGAAACTATTGTCGGTCTTATAGAAAAATTTAAGCTGAACGGCATTTACAAAAATGACAGGTTTGATTTTGAAGTAGGCAAAACCAGTGCGGTTGCGCGCGGCGGATTTTCAAACTCGGCATGGATTAAAACCGAACAGCATAATATTAAACTTGTTAATCTGGCAGGACTTGGAAATGGAAATGTTTCGGAAGATCCGGGAAAATTTATCGACTGGCTTAAACAGATTTTAATACTGCCGTCAGGCAACCTTGAGAAAGGTATTTTATCGACAACCGCTTATCTCATTCCTTTCCATCCGAGAGATTTCGGATGCGCATACCTTCCGAAATCATCTGACGTAAGTCCTAATCTCGAAGATAAGATTTTAAAAGACAAACTGGGACTTGATGTTAAAGAACAGGTTCAATTATTTATCGCATTTGCGCAGCTTGCCGGTCATCCTGTAATTTATGACGTGCTTCCTCAGACAGGAAGGTTCTCTAAAGTTGTTCTTGCAAACCCCCATATTGCAAGATGGTTTGACATAAACGAAATGATTTCAAAGCTGCGGGCTGATTTAGAGCTAATAGCACAGGATATTCAATATAACACCAATTACAACGATATTTTTGAAATAAAAGAAGTTGTTTCAAGGAGTCTTTCCGGTGATTGGGAAGATATCCCTGATTATCACAAGGATATTGTGAATCGTTTCGAAGAAATTCTCGACAGTAAAAGAAAAATGTACTCAAATGATATGTTATCCAAAGAAAATCAGGAACGCATTCACGCAAGAGTAAAAGGAATAATCAATTCTCTGGCAGGAAAAGGCGAAAACGACGATTTAACGGAAGAAGACATAACAAATCAGGATTATATCATCGGCGAACTTATCAAGCAAGGATTGTGGCCCGCACCCGGCGGCGCTTGGTGCTCAAGCGGAGTGCCTGTATTTAACAAAATGAATAAAGGCGGCGGTTTCCCGCTGTTTAAACACTATGACTACAAAGGCAAAGATGTCACGCACTTTGCAAATCTTGACTGTCAAACGCCTTTCTATTTTGTATATCTTGAAAGCGGCGAATATAACGAAAAAGTCATATCCTTCTTTATTGACTATCTTAGCAAAATGCGTTCCGAATATAACTTTGACGGTTTCAGAGTTGATCACATTGACCATGTTGTCGACGATGTATCCGAAACGGATGAAGGAAGACCAATCAGTTACAGAGCTCCCCGTGTTGTTTTGGGCAGACTGAATTCAGAGTTAAAAGCTCAAGTCCCGTATTTCGGAACTCTTGCAGAATATATGCTCTGGGAAAGGTTCTTCATTGAATATCATAAGGATATGAATTTTGATCTTCTCTGGGGAAGCGACATCGTTTCACAGTACCTGAAAAATGTTGACGAAATTATTCTCGACAACGAAGAGCTTGCAACTTATAATTCACGCCTCGGCAAAGGAGATGCAAGGCTGTCTATCTTGAAAACGTACAACAATCAGGATGGGGAATTCAGGGCAATAGACCAGTATCCTGCACAGCTCGGTGAAACGGGCGCATTGTTTAAGCTTTTCAAATTTAAGTTTTTACCGGGCGGAAGCCATGCGCAAAGACCGGTTCTTTATATTGACGGTGACGAATCTTTTACAAAAACCGGCATAGAAAGAGTCATCGGAGCTGAAGTCTCTATGAAAAGAGAAAAGAATTACGAATTTTTCAGAAAATTCGATGCACTGAACAGGCTGGCTCTTAATCTAAACCTTACAAGATATGGTAAAGCCCAAATTCATCAACCAAACAAAGACGGTTCCGGTTTTATAAGCTGGTATATCAAAAATGATGATGCGCAGGACAGTGAAAGATTATTCATTGCCGCAAACGAAAATCCGCCGACGGAAATATATCGGGACAATAAAGAAGACGGAAGTCTTGAAATAATTAACAAGACGTCAACCGCCATACACGATAAAACAGCTTACATTCCAGACGGCTACAAGGCTGTTTCGGCTTATGTGCTTAAAGAAAACAGTTTTGAGTATGAAGAAATAACTGAAATTCAAAATTTAAACGGCAATCAAATTCATTTCGAAAAGCTTGAACCGGCTGAGTTTCATATTTACAAAATAGTAAGAGGCTAGGATTATGAAAATACTAGTTTTACATGGACCTAATCTGAACCTTCTGGGCAAAAGAGAAACCGACAAATACGGGCAAAAATCTCTTGATTACATTAACGAAGAGATTAAAAAAACCGCGGAAAAACTGGGGGCGGAAATTGAAACGTTTCAGTCAAACATTGAAGGCGAGTTGGTAAATAAAATTCAATCGGCTATGAATGAGTTTGACGGAATATTAATAAATCCCGCCGCTTATACACACACTGGAATTGCGCTTCGTGATGCTCTTCTTGCAGTAAACATTCCCTGCGTTGAAGTACATCTGTCAAATATATATTCAAGAGAAGATTTCAGACATCATTCCTATCTTGCCCCGATTTGCGTCGGGCAGATTAGCGGATTTAAAGAATACAGCTATATTTTAGGTTTAGAAGCTCTGGTGAATTATATCAAAAAAGGCTAAAAACTCAAATTCTGTCTGTAAACGTCTTTAGCATCAGAGTATTTTTCTATCTCAGGCGTATAAACTTCAAACATATGGAATTTTGCCGTACCTAAATCAACGATAAGAGCGTTGTCCTGAGCGGTAAGTTCGCTCGATTCACCGTATGCCGGTGCTATGTCGGTTAAAGGCTGTTTCGAATTATATGTCGGTATAACTACTTTGCCGCTCTGTCTGCCGTTTGTGTCTTTGTTTGCAATAACAACAAGGGTTCTGCCGTTAAGATGGCGCGCATAAGCAATAATCAGATTTTCTTTGTTATTTTCGACTTTAAGCGGAATAAACGAACCCTTTGTGATGATGTCTTCGTATTTAGCTCTTACAGCTGCCATTTGAGTCATATATACGCCTATTTCGGGATTATCTCCGCCGGGTTTTCTTGAATAATTAAATATATCAAGCCACTGATGGTGAACTTCGGCTTGCTTCTTTTCTGTATCTCCAAAATCATATTTCCGGTTAGCGTAAGGGTATAGATATTTATCACCCGACTCAAAGCCTGTTACAAAATAAGGATTGGTCATCGGCAGCGTCATTTGCAACCCTGTTGTCATATTGCAGTAGGGAACGCCCCCGTGCGACATCGGGCTTTTATCATCGTGAGTGGTAAAGGATCCTATTTTTGATTTATTAGGAGGCAGCCTCCAGGACATTTCAAGGTTTTTAACCACATAATCTTTTAATTCGTTTGCTGTTTTCCACAGATAGAATATGTGATAGTTTCCGTAATAAGAATCAAAGCCTGCTTTCAGCAAATCTTCGGGTCGATCCGCTGGAATATTTGCCATCGGTGAAGCATCTTCGTAAGTATAGCTTTCAGCGAGGAACGCAAATTGCGGATCTTTTTCTCGGGCATATTTTGTGAGTTCCAGCCAGAATTTTACGGGCTTTGCCCTTGCTACGTCAACCCTGAGACCGTCAACTCCCAAATCTATGTATTCATCAATAAGCTGCTTATGAAGATCCATTAAAGGCTTGTTTAAAATTCCTTTTTCTTCATCCTGCCAGGGATTGAACATCCTGATATCGTACCAGCCCTGCGGTACTTTAGGGATGTTTCTTTCATCTTTTGCCATTAATTCCGGTCTTTTATTATACATTTCGACAGAAGCACTGCTCGGTAAATCAGCCATAACTCTGATGCCTCTTTTATGCGCTTCTTTGATGAATGTTCTGAATTCTTCCTTAACAGTCATAGGATTATTGGGGTCATCCAATTTAGGGTCAAATGTCAAAAAATCCGAAGGGGCATATAATGAACCCGCTATTCCCATAGCTTTTTTTCTGCTTGGAGGAGTAACCGGCAGCAAATGTAAAGTATTAATTCCCAAGCGCTTCAGTTCATCCAGTCTGTCAATTGCGTTCAAAAACGTTCCCGTTTGTTCACCCGGGTTTATCATATTATCGCCGTTTGTATCCTTTGCATTGAAGGTTCTCATAACAAGTGCGTAGATGATTGCTTTGTTGTGCTGAAACATTGAACGCAGGTCATTTTTCCAGACTGTTTCTGGTGTTTTTACAGCTTTGGAAACTGCAGCAGATTTTGAAACGGCAAGATTCGTTACTTTTTCTTGACTTACTGCGGTTTGACTTGTTGCAACACTTATCTTTGCTTCCTGAGAAGAAGTTACTGCAGGCTGAGTTGTTTTTACGTTTGCAATTTGGGGTTTTTGTTGTATCTGCGGGTAATAAGGACTGACCGGCGCAGGAATAATATATTGAGGATATTGAATGTAAGAAGGTTTTGCGTAGTTATAATATTGAGGATAATAAACATATTGCGGGGGGTAATTAGTATAAACATACTGTCCTGACGGAGCTTTCGGCATATTATTTTGAGGCAAAGCCTGATTATTCTGCGGCTGCCTGTTTTTAAAGCATAAAGAGGCAACCGTCTTAGTTGTTAAATTATCCTGCATACGCATAAGATTGTGCCTCCTTGTATTTGTAGTCATCCGGATTATACGAATTTTTTCTTCCCGAAAGCAGAATACCTGCCAAAACTAATGAATATAGAACTGCAAAAGGTATAAGAACTCCCTTCTGCCAATTTCTTGTTTTCATTACCTTTTCTGCCGAATTACCGATTAATCCCTGCGGCATTTGTCCGAACAAAGTTTCCATTTCTTTGCTCGGAACATAAGCATATTTGGTTACCGGAGGTTTGAGCAGTAAATACTTGAGATCTCCAAGAGTGCCATCCCAAGTATTTACCAAAACTTTATTAAGTTCGTCTTTGTTATTTTCTTTCAATAATTTTTTAATTTTCTCAATATTTTCTTCATTGATTTCAATTTTTATATATGACTTCAATTTCTGCATTGTTTCAGGCAAGAACTTTTCTTTTGCCTTTAATTTTTGATATGTCACAATATCAACGTCAATTAATTTATTAATGTTATCAATTGTTTCTTCATCGACAAACTTGCTGAAATCTCCAAGCAAATCAAGCAAATTATTTCTTACGGTTTTTTCACTTGCTGAATAATCTGCTATAAGCTCGTTAATAAGAGTTGAATCCTTGAATTTGTCAAGTATTTCAAGATCACTTTTATAGTTATTTCCCTTCAGCAATTTTTCAAAAATTTCATAGGTATTTTTTATATTTGCATTTTTATAATACCCGTCCATAAGAAACAGTTTTTTGATTTTATCTTCGGAATAAGTGCCGTTAATTTCCGGCAATACTTCGGATATCTTTTTGAACAATATTTCATCGCAAAATTTATTGTAGGTTTTCTTATAGGAATCTGCTTCACCGACTAAATTCCCAATCGGCTTCTCAAGGTTCTTGACGGCATCGGCAATTTCTGAAGATTTTTTTCTTACGAAAAATTTCTGCAAATTTTCCGTTAGATTTTGAACTTTATCTTTATCGGAAACTATTTCCTTCAATAAACTTTCAGGGATTTTCAGCTCTTTTATTATTTTTGCATTAGTGTAATCTATTTTTTCACCAAGCTGGAATTCCATAATTTCGTGATAAAAATCAAAGAGCAGTTTTTGGGATTTTACGATACCTTTAATTCCTCGATAGTATTCTATCAGTTCGCCTTTTTGCGGATTTTCCATTAATCCTGTCAATTTTATGCGGGCTTCTTTTCTTATGACACCGTTGCTTTTTGCTGAACTAATTCCAGCTGATTCATTCGGTTTGCCCAACTTTTTAATTTCAGCCGCAAATATTTGGCGGATTCTCCTTGCTTCTTCTTCACCGATATCAGGATTAGAAAGAAGTTTTATCAATTCTTCTTCTGCTTTGTCGGCTTTTTTAGGACTTAATAAATTCATTAATTTGTTTGCAAATTTTGCTTTTGAATAAAATATTTTTTCGGCTGTTCCGCTCGGTTTATAAGAAAAATCCTCATAACCGTCAGTTAAGAATTTTATTTTCGCGCTTGCGGTTTTGAAGTTATGGATTGTTTTTTTAATGGGCATTTCAAGCCTGTTTGCAATAAGGCTCGAAAGCAGCGGGGTAGCAAAACCGGCTGATAATATCATCAGTGTATTTGTCTGTACTGCAATCTGTTTCATTTTGTTCTGGATTGCTTCTTCGCGATTTTTAATGTTTCTCGGAATTTTCAGCTTATCGCCGATTTTGTTCAGTTCTTTGTCGCTAAACAAATCAAACGGCAAATACTGCGGATCTTGGAAAAACATTTTAACTTTCTTTTGGCTGTCAATATATTTTTGATTGATATCAAACCCTTTGGTCAACTTAACCGGTATTCCGACAAAATATTTGGGCCACAAACTCATAACGGTGAACCAAGTCGCAAACCCGACAAATTCCATAGCTCTGCCGAAAGGCGACATTGCCTTGATTGACAGCAGTCCGCCTATACCCAAACTGCCCATTCTTATAAAGGTGTCGTTGGTTTTGCCGATTGCAAAATCGTCACCTTTGCCTGAAAGCGCTTCTGAAAACGTTTTTAAAGATGCGGAAGCATCTTTTGCAATTCCTGTGGGATTTGGTAAAAGGCTGCTTTTTAAAAGCTTGCCTTTTGCGTTGGAAAGGTTTCTCATTGAAATATCATTGTATAAATCAAAATCAAACCTTCTGGTCGGTTCTCCCTGTTTGAAATTAGGATTATAAACAGGTTTTTTTGCGGAAACATAATTATCGGAAAGAGTTATCATCTGAATGGACCTCTCTTTCCTTTGTTTCTTGCTTGAGTAGCACTCAGAATTGTAATATTTGCGGCTAAAATCGAAAGAATTGTTGCAAGAATGACAAATTTACCTGCATATTTTGAAATTCCGCCAAGTCCTTTTCCTGCCCAAAAATCAATCAGGCTTGTTTTTAAAGGCGAATATGAGGCTTCTTTCAATGCATTAGCAAGTGTTTTTGAAGCCATTGCGGTCTTTTTCAAAATCCCCGTTCCTTCAGGTTTTTTTGCAAAAGCTTTACTTACGCCGTTTTTAAAATCTGAAAACTTCCAGTTTTTCCAAACATCCTGTGAAGAAAGACCTATTGCCAGTCCGACAAAAGGAACGGCTAAAAAGTACTTCCACGCTTTTGACATCACAATCAGCTTTTGCATGTAGGGCTGAACGGCAGAATCGGAATCCGTAAGGTTCTCTCCGAGTCCCATTTTTTTGGCTATTTTGTCATAATTTTCGTTGATGAGCTTGGGATTTTGAGAGGTTTCTATTGATTTGTTGTATAAAAGATCCCATCTTGTAAAGTCTATGCTTTCAAATACGTCGTGATACTCAGTTTTGCGCTTTGTCGTTCCCGCAGGATCTTCAGGTCTAATATCAACAAGATCAATATATTTTTGCTTCAAATCAACGCCTCTTAGAATCTTAACGGGAAGATTTACCGATTCGTTTGCAGCCATTATTCCAAGGTAATAAAGCAAAACCCCAACGCCTTTTTGTTTGGTTAATTTTAGAGGATGTCCTTCTCCGACTTTGAAAGTCCAAACCAGTACAGGACCTCCAAGATAATAGGGTATTTTTGACAACTGCATGCCTTCATGAAAATTTGCGTCAGGATCGCCTTTTAAACCCCTATATGCATATATTGGCAGATTATAGGCTTGTTTAGCGCCAACCTCCAGATTGGTAAGAATTCCGCTCGGAAGAATTTCATCATCCTGCTTTTCAACAACATTGCCAAATAAGTTACCTTTTAACAGATTTTTATTAACTACCGCCATCGGGTAATTCGTAATCTGAAAGAAGTTCTTATCCAAACTGCCGACCATAACAATCCTCAAATAAAAATTTTTTTATTCATGAATATAAACCCTCTAAACCCAAAAAAATGCTATTTTTACTCTTTTTTCTTTACAAATATTTACTTTGTTATTTAAAAAAAGAAAGCAGAAAAAATTTATAGTCTCTTATAAGATTTGTAAAATTATAAAAAAAATCATATTTATTTTGACACTTTTTATTTTCTTTGAGTTTTTATTTAATTAGAAGGAAAAAGGGCAAGTAATGGAAGCAAAGATAAGCGGTAATATTATCAACGGCAGTTATCAGGAAAAGGCTTATTTAAAACCTAAGTTAAAGGCGTCATTCGGCGAAAGCACCCCTGATAATGACCTTATTAAGATATACAGAGATGCTTCAAGCCCGCAGATGCAACAGATAAATTCGGCTCTTAAGGCTAACGCATCAATAAAAATGCCTGGATATAGAGAAATACAGACATTTGACGTGCCTTTTCACGATAAAGGAAAACTCTACAAGCTCGACAACGGGCAGAAAGTCGTAATAATAAACAAACCGGGACCAACTACAATAAAGACCTTCGTTAATGTCGGCTCATTCAACGAACCTGACAAAATCCGCGGGATAAGCCATTATATTGAACACAATTTGTTTAACGGCTCAAAAGATCTTAAGCCGGGCGAATTTGTAAGAGAGCTTTCGCATCGCGGAGCTAAATATAACGCAAGCACAGATTTTGCAGGAACCAATTATTTTATAGCCGCGCCAATTTTTAAAAGCGAGGATTTGGATAAATTCATCAAAATGCATGCGAATTTGATGCTATATCCGAGCTATACGCCCGAAATGCTTGTAAAAGAAAAGGGACCGGTTATTTCCGAGATTGAAATGTACGAAGACGATCCTTATGACAAGGTTGTCAACCTGCTTTTGAAAAATTTGTTTAATATAAATAACAATTATCAGGGATTGGTGGCAGGTTCAACATCCAATATAAGCAATCTCACGCGCAATGATGTTCTGGATTATTACAACCGGTGGTATTCTCCCGATAATATGACAACTGTCGTCGTGGGAGACGTTAACCCGGACGAAACAATCAAAATGGTCAGTAAATACTTCGGAACAAAAAGCTCCGGAGCTAAAGACATGAAGGACTTTGTAAATAAAAACAACAAATATTACGAAAATCTCGATAAGCCCATCAGACAAACAAAAAGAGCAGATATTAAGAGCAACAAAGTTGACACCTGCATTCTTGCAATGGGATTTACCGGTCCGAAAAATAACGATGTAAAAGAAACATTTGCAGTGCTTGGACTTTGCTCGGCACTGACCGGCAACAACAATGCAAGGCTTACAAAAGCCTTAAAACCTTATAATGTCGAACCTGACTGCAATATGAATATCATCAGCCCAAATGTAAATGACCCGCAGGTAATACAAATAGCATCAAACTTCGCTCCCGGCGCAGAGGAAGAGGGTTTAAAAACTGTTTATTCAGTTCTTTTTGATATGGCAAGCACTCCCGTTTCGGATAATGAGCTTAATATAATCAAAAACAACATGAAAAACGGCTTGAATCTAATCAGCGAAAGCTCAATGGGATTATCTGACCTTCTGGGAGAATCTCTTGTAAGCAGAGGGAACTTGAAAGCATTCACGGATATAGAAAAAAATATCGACGAGTTGACGGCTCAGGATATACAAAACGCCGCCAGAACTTATCTCGATTTAAACAAAGCATCTATCGTTGTGCTTCATCCTCAAAACCAAGAAATAAAAACAAATGCCTCAGCGTCAAACATCAAATTTAAAGGCAGAAAAGCGAATTCTATAAGTTTCGGAAGCACCGTAAAAAGCATGGATACCGGAAAAACAACGGAATACAACCTTAATAACAATCTGAGGCTTGCGATTAATAACAGTCCGTCTTCAGTAAGAACAGCCTCAACCCTTCAGATAAAATCCGATGAAATTTATCCCGCAAAGCCCGGAACGGCAGAGATTTTGTCTGTCATGATGAACAAAGGAACTAAAAAATACAGCGAAGAACAGATTCATGACATAATTGCCCTCAATAATCTAGGGATAACGCCTCTTGCAGACGCCGAATCAATTCTGGTATCCGCCAACTGCCCCGATGACAAACTCCCAATGGCTTTGGATATTATGAAAGAAATCGTATATAACCCTGATTTAAGCGAAGAAAAATTTCAAAAAGCCAAGGAAGCGATTAAGGTTATGCTCTCCAGCGAAACAAAAAATCCATCGGACAGGGCGCTTGAGACTTTGTATCCCAATCACCCATACGGATATACACCAAGACTTGTTCTTGAGAATATAGACAAGCTTGAATTAAAAGATGTAAAGGACTTATATAACTATCTGATAAGCAATTCCCAGGGCAGAGCCTCTGTTGCCGCAAACTTTGACAAAAACCCGCAACTGAAAGACGAAGCGTTCAAATCGCTTGCAGACCTGCCCAAATTCAGAGAATATAAGTTTATTAATAACTTTACATACGAGCCTATAAAGGAAAATACCGTGATAACGGAAGCTGAAGAAAGAAATCAGGCTCATATTATTCAGATGTTCAAAATTCAGGAAAGCGGTAACATAAAAGATACGGCAGCAATGCTTCTTTTGAATGACATTCTCGGCGGCACAAGCGATTCAAGGTTGTTTAACGACTTGAGAGAAAAGCAAAAACTGGCTTACAGAGTTGGTTCAAAATATATTACAAACGGAAAAGCAGGTCAGCTGGTAATGGAAATAAAAACCACCACAAAAAATTCCAACCCTGCTGAAAATGAGGAACTTGCCAAAAATGTCCAAAGATCACTGGACGGATTTAACAAACATGTTAAATTGCTCTCCACAGAGCCGCCTGCGTCAACCGAGCTTGAAGATGCAAAACTGTCCTTAAAAAGCGGCTTAATATTCGGAGCAGAATCTACCGCTGGCAAGGCTTCTCTTGTCCTCGAAGGAATGAATACACCTTACGGATCGAATTATTACACTGAACTTCTTAAAACCATAGACGAAATAAAGCCCGTAGATATTCAAAAAGCTGCTATTTTCTACCTGAACAGACCGTCTGTTGTCTCTTTAATTGCAAGCAAAGACACAATCGCCGCAAATAAGGATTATTTGAGCAAACTTAACGATAACGGCAAAGTTGTCAGTTATTAAAATTTTATTGTAAATTTTTATTGCTGTTTGATGTAAAAGCTATCAAATTATTTTTTGTTGAGTTTTTAAGCATTTGGAAAAATATTCGGAGGAAAAGCAGTTATGCCTATTCAAGTTAAGGGTTGGAAAGCAGGTATAGGTGATTTTAAATTTGTTGTGCCTGTTAAACTTAATAAATTTAGTCCTGAAGCTCTTTTGATTTTACCCAAATCAGCAAAAGCAAAAAAACAATATGTTAATTATTTAATAAAACAAGCCTTAGAGGCTTCAGAGGGCAGATTTATTCTATCCAAGGCAATGAATACGGCAAGTTTTGAACAACAAAATTGTTGCCTGGCTAAAGCACATGAAATGTTCTATGAAAAAAATATCGTATATTTCATAGGGCAACTTCAAAAAATTGATTTCTTTTACGGTGCTAAATGTTTAGAAAAATTCGTCAGGAAAATGTTACCCAATATTCTTCCTGAAATTAAACTCAAAGAAAAGAATATAAGAATTGCAACAGAAACAACAAGAAGTGGGGTAGATTTTGTGTCAAATGTTATATTCAGATTGAGTAAAGGCAAAGATACACAACCATATCTTGTAACTTTTGAAAATGGCGGCAGAACAGAAAACGCACAACCTTTATTGGAAGCAATAAACAAAAAAATGGGATTAAATCTGCGTTTTGACGAAAACTGGCGCGGATAAATTAATCAGACGCATACCTTAACAAGGCAGTTTTTTAGCTCTTCAACAACTCTTATTTGTTGTTCAACCGATAATTCCGGATACATCGGCAGAGAGAGAACCTTTTTCGTGACTGCTTCCGTCACGGGAAGAGAACCTTCTTCGTAGCCAAGGTGCTTAAATGCGTTCTGCAAATGTATCGGAACGGGATAATAAATCATTGTTGATATTTCTCTTTGTTTCAGAGTTTCATGGACATTATCCCTCTGCTCTGTCTTAATCGTATATTGATGATAAACACAGTAAGTATCCTTCATCTCAACCGGCGTTTGGATGCCTTCGACATCCTTAAGCAGTTCGTTGTATTTATAGGCAACTTCTCTTCTTTTTGAGTTCCACTTGTCTATATAAGGCATTTTTACCCTCAAAATCGCCGCCTGAACTTCGTCAAGCCTGCTGTTTGTTCCGACTTCTTCATGGTAATAGCGGACTTTCCCGCCGTGATTTCGCAGAGCCGTAATTCTTTCGGCAAGGTACGGGCTGTTTGTGGTTATCATTCCGCCGTCACCGTATGCACCGAGGTTTTTTGTGGGAAAGAAGCTAAAACATCCGATATCCCCGATTGAACCTATTTTTTTACCTTTATATACCGCCCCCATAGCCTGTGCACAATCTTCAACGACATACAGGTTATATTTTGAGGCTATTTCAAGTATCGGCGACATATCTGCAGGCTGTCCATAAAGATGCACTGCGATTATGGCTTTTGTTTTCGGAGTGATTCTTTTTTCGAGCTCATTTATATCAATATTAAAGGTATAAGGGTTGATATCAGCAAATACCGGAGTTGCCCCTGCAAGCGCAACAGCACCGGCGGATGCGAAAAAAGTAAATGACGGAACGATTACTTCGTCTCCCTGTCCGACATCCAAAGCTCTCAGGGCAATATGCAGGGCATCTGTACCTGATGCAACACCTATTGCTTTTTTGACATCCAAATACTGCTCAAATTCTTCTTCGAGAGAAGTGACGTTTTTGCCCAGTATATAGCTTCCTGACGCCAACACTTCCAAAACGGCGTTTTCCACTTCGGATTTAATTTGATTATACTGTTCTTTCAAGTCTATTATAGGAATCATACCCACCCCTGTCTTATATTCATTACTATAATTTTATCACAACCGTGTCAGAGTTTGGATATGCTCTTTATAAAATCTTTATAAGGCAGTTTGATATCAACAAATTATCAGTTACCCCGCCTGATTAAAAATAAAATAAATCCCGAATATAATCAAAAGCAGGCTGAATACGAGCTGAAGATGTTTTGATTGGATTTTCACGGCGGCGCGTGAGCCTAAATAACTTGCGGGAAAAACTCCCAGACTGAGGTTTAAGGCAAGAAGCCAGTCAATATGGTTTAATTGCCAGTGTACAATCGTTCCCGGAACAGCAAAAAACGCGACGCAAAAGAGCGATGTTGCGGCGGCTTCCTGCATTGAAAGTCCGAATAAGATTATAAATGCCGGTACAAGAATAATTCCGCCGCCTATTGCAAGAAATCCCGAGAGAAAACCCGCAAGAAGTCCTGCAATTATCGAAAATACGAGTATTTTCATCGGGGAGTATTCTTTAACTTCAGTGCATTTTATTTTATACAAAATTCTTATGCCGGTTAAGACTACAAAAACGCCTGTTAAAACCATTAATAAGTTTCCGCCGACGTATTTCGTGGCAAATGCGCCGAAAACAGTTGCGGGTAAACCGCTTAAAACAGTAATGAAAGCAAGTTTACGATTCACCGGAGCTTTTTTTTGATAGCCGTGAACCCCTGCAAGAGATATGGGAATAACAGCCGGAAGCGGCGAAGCAAGCGCGATTAAATCCGGCACGGCAAAAAAAGTTTTAAGAATCGGCGTGCAAATCATACTGCCGCCTATGCCGAACATCCCCGACAAAAAGCCTATAAAAAGCCCCAGTATTATGTATTTAAGAGAAAAAATATCAAACATTAATTCTTTATTTTTTTGATTTCATTAATTCATATTTCTGTCTTAGAATTGTCCAGGGAGAATGCAAGTCTTTATAGCTCCATCCGTTTATTACAGCAATATCATCAAACATATCCAACAATAATCTGTCTCTGTCATAAGGCAATTTATTATTTCTACCAGCTTTAAATAATTCAGGTTCAATTGTATATAATGCAATTAAAATATCTTTTGTTGAGGTTTTTTTATCAAATTTTGGAAGAGAATGAAGTCTTTGAATACTGCAACCCAGATGAACTTCAAAAAATATAAGAGCTTTTGTGTAATGAAGATGATGTTTGCTGTAATCTGGTATATTATAATGAGCAATGCAGTTCCGTAACTTAATAAGCTCACCTTTTCTTATTTTAACGATGTTCAAATCATCAGGTTCATTTAGATAAAAATGTTCAGTTATTTCCTTAATTGAATGAAATTGTTTAATATCAACTAATATTTTTAATAAATCACTTAAATAAAGAGTATTTATAGATTTTTCAAGTTTTTGATTTGGTGTTAAGTTGCTGATGTGAATTTTTTGTAATATTAATTCACCTTTCTTTCCTTTATATTTTTCTTTTATACCCGTTCTAAGAAAGAAATTAGAAAACAGCCTATAACCTCTGTCCTCGTAAACTATGCTAATTGAATTGAATAAATTTTGTTTTATTACAATTTCAAGTTCCATTAATCTTCTATATAGTTTGCTAAATTCAATAGAATATTTTTTATGCATAAACTTCCTAAATAAACTGATAACTTGAATTTCTACTCAAATATGCTAACATGTAATTGTAACCTTGTACATTTGTACAAGAATATATGGTAATCACCCGCAAGGGTTCCATGGTTACAAAAATGGGATAAACACACCTTCGGGTGTGTTTTTGTATTAAAGAAATAAACTTATTTCTCAACCCTACTTCATTCCCTTTTTCTTCATCCTGTCAAAAATCCCGTCCGTAAGCCCGTCGGGCATATCGGAATAAATTCCGTCAAATGGTGTTATCTTAACCGTGCTGGTTTTGTCGGTTTCCGGAATGACAGTTATATAGAGCCCTTTGGAATGGTTATAAACCGCATTAATTTCTCCGCTGTCAGCATCAAAACTTGAAATTTGAATTTTCGGCTCATTAAGCGCGTTCAATGCGGACATAAATGCCGTTAAATAATCCAGCTGAAAACTCTTCATATAATCCGAAAGAGAAATGTTCTTGTCAGTCGAAACAGGATTTTTTATAACAGTCTGCGCAGGCTTATCAGCAGGTTTTTCGGCAGGTTTAATTTGGGGGGCAGGCTTTTCAAGGGTATCTTTTTCCTGATAAAAGAGCGATTTAGGTATCATCAAAGACTGCGGATTTTTGGGCGCGGATGTATTTTGCGCCGTAACCGGAAGAGAAATAATGCTTGAAAAAGCGCATATAATTGAAGCGGCAAATAACTTTTGAATGTTCATAATCAAGTTTCCATCCAGTTTGCGCCATAGGCAGCATCGACAACAAGCGGAACAATCAGCGGCTGTGAAAGTTCCATGCACTCTTTGACAAGTTTTTCCACCGGTTCTATTTCGTTTTTAGGCATTTCGAGAACCAATTCATCGTGAATTTGCAAAATCAGCTTGGATTTATAGGTGCTTTCCTTCAGTTTTTCGTGCAGTTTAATCATAGCCAGCTTTATCAAATCCGCTGCAGTCCCCTGAAGCTGGGTATTAAAGGCGGCTCTTTCGGCAAATTCTCTGACGGCTTTGTTTCTACTTGAAAGTTCTTCGCGCAGATAGCGCTTTCTGCCGAACATCGTAAAAGCGTATCCTTTGCTGTAAGCCTGCTGAATTGAGCTCTCAATATAGTCCCTGATTTTCGGATAGGTATTAAAATACCTCTCTATTATTGATTTGGCTTCGGTGGTAGAGATTCCGAGCGTTTCTGACAAGCCGTAGCTTGTTTGTCCGTATAAGATACCGAAGTTTACCGTCTTTGCCGCTCTTCTCATATCCTTGTCAACCTTTTCAATCGGCACGTTAAAGATTTTGCTTGCTGTATCTGCGTGAATATCTCGTCCCTTTTCAAAAGCATCAATCAGCGCAGGGTCTTTGGAATAATGAGCAAGCAATCTGAGCTCTATCTGGGAATAATCCGCTGAAAATATAACGGAGTTCTTTCTGTCTTCGGGCACAAATGCCGCTCTTATGCGGTTGCCCAGTTCGGTTTTGATGGGGATATTCTGCATATTCGGATTACTGCTGGACAGTCTGCCGGTTGTAGTTATTGTCTGATTGAAGCTTGTATGTATTCTGCCTGTTTTTGGATGTACCAAAAGAGGCAGAGCATCGATGTAAGTCGATTGAAGCTTTGTTAAATGCCTGTGTTCAAGAAGCATATTAGCTATAGGGTGCTCGTCCTTCAATGATTCAAGGACTTTTGCGCTTGTGCTGAAGCCGGTTTTAGTTTTGCTTTTTTTGGACAACTTCAGCTTATCAAAAATTATTTCCGCAACCTGTTTTGTAGAATTAATATTAAAGTGCTCTCCCGCTTCGGCATAAATATCGTTTTCGATTTTTTCAACCTGTGCTTTGACTTCTTTCGAAAGTTCTTTCAAATACGCGATATCAACTGACATACCGGTTCTTTCCATATCTGCAAGAACCGCTATCAGGGGCATTTCAATATTGTAAATAACCCCTTCCTGACTTGGGTCAATAGTTTCGGCATAAAAACCCGCCAATTCAATTGTGCTTTTAGCGTCCGCTTGAGCATACTCAGCCGCATCCTTAACCGGAACTTTATCCATCGCAATCTGGTTTTTGCCCGTTCCAATGAGTGCTTCAATAGGCTTCATATTATAGTTGAGATAAGCCAATGCTTGCTGTTTCAAGCCGTGTTTGTAAGACGGATTCCTGATATAGCTTGCGATCATTGTATCGAGAATAACACCGTCAAGCTCTATATCGTAGTTTTTAAGAACATTAATTTCGTACTTGGCATTTTGCAGGACTTTATAAACGTTTTTATCTTCAAGAATACTCTTAAGCTCTTTTAAAACCTTGTCAACCGGAAGCTGACCGGCACTTTCGTGTCCCACGGGAATATAAGCAGTTTTTGTGAGCTCTTTTTTGAGCTTTTCTGTTTCTTTAACTCTTCCGTTTTCAACTTTAACCATCGGGTTATAGCCAAATGAAAGTCCGACAATTTTTGCGTCAAAAACATCAAGGCTTGTTGTTTCGGTATCCAGCGAAAATACGCCGCATTCTGTGAGTTCGCTCAAAAGTTTTATCAACGCCGTTTCGTCATTAATTATGTTTGTTTCAATCTCCATATATTCGTTATCATTTTCGGGAGCTTCAAAAACAGGTTCCTGTTCAAAACTAAACGAAAGCTGTCCCTGAAATGCGCTCGGAGGAGCTGTTTTTTTAACCGGAGACATGAGTTTATCTGATATTTCTAAAGTTTTGCCGTTATTAAAAGGCGCCATAAGAGTTGGAAGCTGTTTTAGAAAACTTCTGAATTCAAGTTCCCTGAAAAAGTCCGTCAACTTTTCCATATCCGGCAACGTCAGATGTGTATGCTCAAAATCAAAATCAATCGGAACATTTCGGTCGATAGTCGCAAGATATTTGCTTTTGACTGCCATTTCTTTGCCGTTTTCCAGTTTTTCCTTAAGGCTTTTGGATGTAATTTTGTCAATGTTTTCGAGGACGTTTTCAACGCTTCCGAACTCATCTATTAATTTTACGGCGGTTTTTTCTCCAATTCCCTTAACACCCGGGATATTATCCGAAGAATCTCCGCTTAAACCCTTTAAATCCGTGATACGTTCGGGCCATACGCCCATTCTGTGATGTACGGCTTCTCTGTCGTATTCCGTAAGCTCGCCCTGAGACGGTATCAAAACTCTAACATGCTTGTCTTCGTCTAACAGCTGAAAAGCGTCTCTGTCACCGGTCAATATAAGCGTTTTATGCCCCAGCCTATGAGCCTTTTCGGTTATTGTTCCTATTATATCGTCCGCTTCATATCCCTGAACCTGAAAAACCGGAATATCAAAAAGTTTAACGCCTTCGACGATTTCCGACATCTGCTCTCTTAGCGGGTCTGGCATAGCCTGTCTGTTGGCTTTGTATTCAGGGTACTCTCTCAGCCTGAAAGTATCTCTTCCGCTGTCAAAGGAAACCGCAATAGCGTCGGGCTTAACTTTTTTCAAAAGGTCAAAAATCGCCTTAAAAAAGCCATAAACCGCCCATGTCGGCTTGTTATCAGCCGTATGCATTTTTGTTCTTTCCAGAGCAAAATACGACCTGTAAGCCAGCGCGTGTCCGTCAATCAGAATTAAAGTTTTAGGCTCCATAAAAAACCTTGCTTCATAAGTGAATTAATAAATATTTTAACAAAATCAGATTATTAAAGCTCTAAGTTAATTTACCCCAAATACTTATGAGCATAAATCTCTTTATTCAAAATAATTTTGACCGTCTTATAAATCTCTGCTTCTTCCTGAGATTGCGAATTATATTTTATATCTTCAATTTCGCCAAAATCCCGCATCGTTTCATAAATGTTAATCATCAATGCGTCGGTATCGGTTTCGGGCAAATTTTTTTCAATAACTTTAACCGTTCTGACAAGTTCACTGTCGAGAACATCGACAATGGCGGTATCAAGCCCGCATCCCATTGCCATTACAAGATAAACCCTGTTTATAAGGCTCCTCAATTCTTTCGGGCTCCCGTTGGAAACATTTGAAAGCCCTATGGTAGTCAGAACCGGAGGGTCAAATGACTCTTTGAACATTCTGATTGCATTGAGGCTCTCGAGAGCACAGGACTGACTTACGCTGACAGGCAAAACCAGAGGGTCAATCAAGATTTTTGAGTTTTCTATACCCTGCGAAGAGGCTTCTTCAACGATTGAAAAAGCAATTTCAACGCGTTCGTCGGCAGTTTTGGGTATTCCGGTGCCGCCCGTCATGGTAAGCGCAATAAATGAGCATTTATGTTCACAGGCTAGCCCGGTTACCGTTTTTAGCCGTTCTTCATCTGCATTTGTGCTGTTTATTATACATTCTTCAGGATTAGACACTGCTTTTAGAGCTTTTTCGGTCTCTTTGTAGTTAGTTGTGTCAAAAGAGAACTTTATCGGCTTGTTTTCGCAGGGTATCTCGGAGACCGTTGAAATAAGCCATTCCATTGTTCCTTCCCAGCCGCGGCGCGCGGGTCCGATGTTCAAATCAAGCCAATAAGCTCCGCCTTTAAGCTGTGAAAGTGCAATATTTTGAATAAACTCCGCATCGCGGTTTTCAACTGCCTCTCTGGTTTTTTTTGAAATTATATGAATATTTTCGCCTATTAAACGCATTTTCAAACCTCTTATTAACTGTTTTGTCTTTTATAAAGCTCTAAAGTGTTTGCCAATAAAACCGCAATCGTCATAACGCCAACCCCTCCCGGCACGGGGGTTATATAGGAAGCCTTCGGCTCAACGCTTTCAAAATCTACATCGCCTTTGACTTTGCCTTCAGGAGTTCTGTTTATTCCTACGTCAATAACGACGGCGCCTTCTTTTACGAAATCACCCGTCACAAATCCGGTTTTTCCGATTGCCGCTACAAGAATATCGGCAGTATTCGCAATTTCTTTCAGATTTTTCGTTTTGCTGTGGCAAATCGTTACAGTTGCGTTTCTATTCAGCAAAAGACATGCAAGGGGCTTTCCTACAATGTTTGAGCGTCCGATAATAACGGCATGCTTTGATTCTATTAAAATATTATTATCCTCAAGGAGTTTTATTATTCCAAGCGGGGTACAGGGAACAGCATAAGGCTCAAGCCCTTTCATCAGCATACCGGCATTTACGGGGTGAAAACCGTCAACGTCCTTTTGAGGAAGTATCTTTTCCAGTATTTCTTCCGTTTTAATTTTTTTGGGCAGAGGAAGCTGGACCAGAATGCCGTTTACGTTTTTATCGGTGTTTAATTTTTCAATTTCATTTTCAAGCTCTTTTTGGGAAATATTTTCGTCAAACTTAATAACTTTTGACGCCATGCCTATTTCAACACAGGATTTTTCTTTTTTTGAAACGTATATTTCGCTGGCGGGGTTATTTCCGACCATTATAACCGCAAGACAGGGCTTTGATTTTAATTTCTTCACTTCCGAAGCAAGAGAGTCTTTTATTTTTTTAGCGGTTTTTTCACCTAAAATCAGCATTTTTATATCCCTTATATTAAATTTTCGGCAAATTCAATCTGTAAACGAGCTCCTTAACTTTTTGTTCCAATAAGGTCGATACTCTTGAAACTGCATTATTTTCCAAAGCATTGTCATAAGGTAAGATTCCGATTATATCGAGGTCATATTCATCGCAAAGATTTGAAACTTCAAATGGCAAAGCAGAATTTTGAACCTTATTGAGAACCAAACCGATTTGTCCAGGCGAACAGTTTAAAATAGAAGACTGTTTGATTTTGAATGAGGTAAAAATACCGTCGGATGTTGGGAGTGAGACTATAACGGCAGTATCAACAGGGTATGCGGTCAAATTCCTGAGATATTCAAGGTCGTATTCGCTGTCGAAAATAACGAAGTCATAGCCTGAAATCAGCTTTGCGAGTGCAGAATTTATTAATCCCCCTGCAAAACAACTGCATTCTTTTGTAAAAAGAGGTCCTGCAACTATTAAATCCGTTTCCCCATAAAGGCTGATGAGTGTCTCCTGAAGAGTCCAGTCGATATATTCCTGTTTTGTCATAACATAGGGCAGTTGTGTCTTATATTTAAAATCGCCGGCTCTTATATTCCATATTGTGTCGTTTATATCCACCCCGAAACTGGTTGAAAGCTCTCCGGTCAAATCGCAGTCAACAAGTAAAACCGACCTGTCAGGATAATCACTGTTTAAAAAATTCAGCAGTGCTTTTGCAAAGGTTGTTTTCCCGCTTCCGCTTTTTCCGATTACGGCTATTGTTGCTGTCATGAGCTCCTCAGTTATAAATGTGTTCTTTTAGCGTTTTAACAAATATTTCAACGTCTTGTATATCTTTTAACAAGTCTTGCTTATTTGGTTTCCAGCTAAACTGGTAATCACTTTTGGTTCTGTTTTCGTAGGCTTCTTTGTAAATTCTAAACATGTTTTTATTAAAAATTTTATTTTCGTGAATGAATTTTTTATTAAACCACCCTAAAAGCTGACTGTGTTTAGACGTTATAAAATCTTCATTGTAGCCAAGTCCGACTACTGAATAAAAAACGGCATAATATATTCTATTTTGAGCAGCAGTAAGCAGGTTATTGTCAATATTTAACTTTGCGCTTATCAGGGCTTCATCAGCCTTTTCGAAAGCATTTTTAATAAGAAGGTCCTTATGCTGCTTCATAGAAAATCCCGTTGTTGACTACCTGATCGTAATAAAAAGGATTTTGTTCCAATTCTTCCTTTGTCATCGGATGAAGGTCAATAAAAACATCATATTTGTATTCTAATTCACCGACAATACTCCATATTTTCATTCTTTTGTCTCTGTCAACTTTTTCAAATAAAACAACTATATCAATGTCACTGTCTTTGCGGTAAGTACCTTTGACTCTGGAACCGTAAAAATAGATACCCTTAAAATCATCGAATTCTTTTTTGAATTGACTTTTTAGTTTTGCAATAATTTGTTTATCTTTATTGTCTATCATTACATTAAATTCTCAAGAATCCGCTTTCTAAAAATCCTTAGTTCAACTAATTATAAATGATTATAGATGATTATTAAAGGAGGGGAGCAAAAAAATCTGATTACAGGAAATATCAGGTTTGCAAGCATTTTAATTATAAAAGTATTTCAAAGAGACTGTTATTTGCTGTTAAACCTCAAATAAAGCCTAAATCCAATATTTAGCAGCACGCTGTATAAGTTTAACAGGATTATAAATGCCAGAATTGTTCCCAAGCCCTCAATGCATTTTAAATATGAGAGTTTTAAAACTGCATAAACAAGGCTGAGCGCAAATGACAGCAAAAAGGTAAACTGTCCTATAGAAAGAATTTTTTCTTTTAAATTTTCAACCTTGAAATACAAAACAAAGCTGATAAACAAGCAAATAATAAATGCCGTAAATGCCTGTAAATCAAAATATAAAGCAATCATATTTTTGACCTCAAACCGAATTTTTCACACGGTACTTTTGTTTTATTGTTTCCGATACTTCTACAGTTAGTTCCATTACTTTTTGAGCCTGTGTTGTATTTAAACTTCCCGCTCCGCAGGAAGGCGTAATAAGGCTGGATTGAATTATCAGTTCTTTACTGATGTTTTTGTCCGTCAAAAAGGATACGGCTTCTTCAAATTTCTGCAAAAGGCTTTCTTTTGTTGCACTTTCAAGAGCTTCGATATCGAGAGTGGGAACAACACCCCACGCAATATAGCCGCCGTTTTCAAGGAAATTATTTATTTCCTTCGAATACAGAGAAAGACTCTGGGCAAAGAAAAACGCGTCAAAATTTAGAATATCAACCTTGCTTTCAGTAATTATTGACCAGTCGGATTTCCCGCAGCAGTGAACTCCGGTATAAATCCCTCGTTTTTGAAGAACGGAGGATATTTCAGAAATATCTGAAATTATGTCTTCTTTTTTAATAGTCAGAAAAGATGACGTCCCCCACTGCGAAATACTTGGTTCGTCCATAAAAATAATGATTTTGCTATCGGGCGAAGCTGATTTAAATTGTTCTGCAAGCCAGAGAGCTTTTAGAGTAAGACCTTTTATAATTATGTCTTTGAGCGTTTCGTCATAATATGCGCATTTTTTATCCCTGTCCACAAGGGTTGTGGCATATGTAAAAGGACCAATTATCTGCCCTTTGATTACTTTCGGTTTTGTTTCACTGATTTTTGTAAGGAAATGCTGCATTGATGACATAAATTGGCTTGAAACTGCATATTTTTCAAGCGCATCATTATTATTATCTTCAACGATTGCCGAATAATCGGTATAAAAATCTTCCAACTTTTCCCAAAAATCCTCGCTTTCGCTGTCCATATACCAGCGTTTGTCATCTTTATCATAGACAATTCCCGGAATATTTTCTGAAAACTGGGAGGTCATATCTTCTTGGGGATTTACGTTTGCAAGCTGAGGAATGGGCGGGCAATCGGGAAGATAATCAAATACAAGATTGACTGCTTCTTGTGTATCAGTATGGGGCAAACTGCCGATAGCAGTTGCAATAAACGAAATTTCTTTATCTTTCATGTTGATTCCTTAATTAAGTTCTCTTGATAATACTTTTTCATATGTAAAAAAGCAAAATAATTGTTCAAAATATGCACCAGAACAGGTACAAGCAGGTTGCCCGTAAAAATAAACAGCCATCCCAAATAAAACCCGACAGTCCCCGCGTAAATCCCGTAAACAAGAGTTTTAGCATTAGCAATATGAAACAATCCGAACAGAACGGAAGCTAATATAATTCCGTATTCCTGCTGAAGCAGCCCCCTGAAGAAAAATTCTTCCGTAAAGCCTGATATTACAGCCAAATAAAGTGCGGAAGGGATATCAATATTGACGGCTATAACCGATAATTCGCCGTAAACCTCTTTTAGCCTGCGAAAGAAATCAAAATGTTCGGAAAGAAAGCTCAAAGAAAAATAATTTGTTCCCAACAGCACAAAAGCTCCTGCTGCTCCGTAAAGCATATTTGAAAAATCAATAAAAAACTGATTAAAGGGGTTAATTTTTGCCAAAAAACACCATAAAAAGGCAATTCCTAATAGTATTGCTTCTATTACGGTTACAAGCAGTATGAGTTCTTTTTTTTGAGGTGCTTTTTTCGTGTCCATTTAAAGCTACTTTGGACATTTGGGCTTTTTATTATAACTTTTTGTGCTGTCATTTATAATTTTGATACCAAAATAACCGAGTATGACTGCACCTATAATACTGATAATGTCGTAAATACTCATTTTCAGACTCCTCAATTATCAAGTTCTAAGATTAAATTGTCTATAATTTTATTACATTTCGATATATTTGACATTAGCCCGTATTCAAAGACTGCGCCAACTATTAATAAAATAATTTTTATAGGATGGTTTAAATCAATCAATATTGTTGCCATTCCTCCTGTCAAAACTATAAAAGCATTCCATAAATTTCTTCTGATATCTTTATAGTTATCAATTTTTTCTTCGGCAGATTTCAATTCTTGTCCTGATATTTTTCTACAATCTTAATTTTACATCATTTGCAGTTATTTATATATTATCAGTGAACAGAATAAATAACTATCACCCCGATTAGTTGGTCCCAAGTCATTTTATCTGCTCCAATTTCATAAGAAAATTTTATATTATTGTTAGCAAAACTTCAATTGAATTTGTTATTATCAGCATTATGTTTTACTTCATAACAATATCAGTCAAAAATCCGTCAATTTTGTTTTCTTCAAGCGCTCGTTTAAGCCTCAGACAGGATTCGCATTTGCCGCAGTGTTTTTCTTCATCAGTGTAACAGCTTCGGATTAGATTTAGCGGAACATTTCTTTGTACAGCCGTTTTTACAATCTGTTTTTTTGTCATTCCAATGAGCGGAGCGAGTACTTTAGGCTGTGAAAGAGTGGAATACTTTAAGGATTTATTGATTTTTTGGACGAATTTTAATGAATTATCGGGAAAAGTTTTGCCTTCTTCCTTGTTAGCCCCGAAAAATATATAACTGCAGTCCAAACTTTCAGCAAAACAGGCTGCTATATTTATAAAAAGCCCGTTTCGATTAGGCACCCAAACTTTTCGGGCAGAATCTTCTGCGGCATTTTTATCATCTAGCTGATTAGCCTCAAGCAGAGGAAGACTATTTTCAGTATCCACCAGTGATGTTTTTGTTATTTCTTTCAGCCAGTCGAGGACTATGACTTTATGCGGAATTTTATAATACTCAGCAATTTTGGCAGATGCCTTTATTTCCTGCTCATTTGCTCTTTGTCCGTAATCAAAAGTAAGAGCAAGAATCACTTGCGATTCTTTGAGAGCGCAGGCAAGGCTCACTGTAGAATCCAGCCCGCCTGATAAAAGGACAATGGCTTTGACTTCTTTATCAGTTTTCATCTTCATCTTCGTCAATTTCTTCGTTTTCGAGCAGTTCTTCTATTTCTTCCCTGCACCAGCTAGGAAGGTTGTCCCTTTTTAAAAACTGTACTATATAATCCGTGCCTTCTATTGAGTACAAAGCATTAACGGCTCCGCGGGCAACATCTTCGTCATCGTCAAAGATCATAGGCTCAAGTAGTTCCGTAACCCTCTTATCTTCCAACTCTGAGAGTGCATCAACTGCGCTTAATCTTATATAGGGAGACTCGTCGTTCAGAGATTCCGTTAAAACCCTTATTGCTTTGTCGCTTCTAAACCCCAATCTACTCAATGCTTCAATAATACGTTCTTTTAAAAAAGTAAATCTATCAACGATGCCTTTTTTAGCTTCAAGGACTGCAACCATCGGGTCAACAGCCCTGATGTCGCCGAGCATTCCTAATGCTTTAGCGGCTGATTCTCTTAAATAAACTGATTTTTCTTCTTCGTTGGTTACAATTTCTATGAGGGGAGCAACGGCATATTTATCGCCAATACGCCCCAATGCTTCCGCGGCGCTGAGTCTGAGTTTATAATTTTCGTCCTTATTGTTAAGTACATAGAGCAGAGGAACAACGGCACTGTAATCTTTGAGGTTACCGAGTATTGTTGCAATCATGCACCGAACTTTGAGGTATTGTTCTTTGGGAGCGAGATTTTTACGCTCAGATTCCTTAAAGAGAAGGAGTTCGGTAAGATTAAAAGCAGAGTTCCTTTGATTGTGGTTTCCGATGAGCTTAACAATATGGAGGAGCACTTCAGGGTTTGATTCTATTGACAGGAAGTAGTTCAGAAGTTCCACCGCTTCATCATTAGGGTAGTCTTCAAGAGTGTTAATCAGAATTATTTTTTCTTCGGCAGGTCTTTCGTGACCTACACCAAATTTTTCAGCTATAAATAAAAGTTTTTTTTCTTTATCTTCAATCATTTTGGATAATCTGATTAACTTCCGGCAAAAATAAACTATTTAATAAACAAATGTAACTCTCTAAAACCTAAAAGATGAGATGGCAAACCCCAACAGTAATTTAATTAAGATACAGTAAACATAAATGTCTATCAATAAGTATATAAAAATTAGTTAATCCAATTATTAGAAAAAAGGACAAAAAGAAAAGCGGCTCTATTCGCCGCTTTAACCCTCATCCGCTGTCAACACTGTTTTAACGTGCTTGATTCCAAAATGCGTCTTTAAGAACTCTTGATTCTTTTGTTTCTGAAGAAATTGCAACATTGCACGGAGTAAAAATAAAAACCCCGTCTCCTACTCTTTGCTGGTGACCGTCAACAGCGTGGGTTGCTCCTGAGAGGAAATCCACTATTCTCTGTGACTGTTCCGTATCAAGCAAGTGGAGGTTAAGAATGACAGATTTTCTTTGTCTTAAGCTGTTAACTATTTCCAAAGACTCTTCAAAAGAGCGCGGTTCCATAACCATTACTTCATAGCCGTTAGAATTCGGGTGAGAAAGTACTTTCAAATTGGACCTCCTGCGAAAACCGCTAAGCGGATTAGACGTTGGAGATTCTTCATAATCACCGTCGGCTTCATAAAGCTCATCATAAACGTCTTCGTTCTCATCGCTCACGCCGATAAAATTTTTGATTTTGTTAACTATTCCAGCCACTTTCTGCCCTCCGTTATTATCTTTTACTAAATTATTATCAAACATTAATTAATTGCCTTTTATCTGAAAATTGCGCTTCCCAACCTGATTATTGTTGCTCCTTCCCGAACCGCTGTTTTGTAGTCGTTGCTCATTCCCATTGACAATTCGGGAAAATTTACTTTGAATTCCTTTTCAAGTTCGTTTCTAAATTCCCTCAACTCCCCGAATATTGATTTTAAAAAGTTTTCATCATTTGTGTACGGCGCTATTGTCATCAATCCTTTTACGTTTATGGAGCCGAGTTCCTTTATTTTTGCTGTTTCCTCCTTAAGCTGCAGTTTGCCGTAACCGTATTTTGTTTCTTCTTTTGATATATTTACCTGAATTAATACTTTTTGGATTGTATTTTTTGCTTTTGCCTCTTCCGAAAGGCATTGAGCCAGTTTGAAAGTGTCAACCGAGTGGATTAAGTCAAAGTTTCCCGCTGCTTTTTTTGATTTATTTGTCTGGAGATGTCCGATAAAGTGCCATTTGATGTTTTTCTCAATATCCTCAGGCAAAACCGCCCTTTTTCTTTCAATCTCCTGAAGTTTATTTTCGCCAAAATTCCTTATACCTGCTTCATATGCGGTTATAATTTCCGAAACTTCAACGAACTTTGTGACAGCTACAATCTTTACTTTGGATGTATCTATTTCCCCTGTTACCCTGATAATATTTTCGGTAATTTTGTTCATTGACGTTACCTGAAATCGGGAATTTCGACTTAATTTCCTCCCCTTACCTAATCAGTGCCTACTTAGAAAATTTAAAATCATTATAGTTTATGTCATGAAATATGACAAATATTTGTATAGTAATTGATTCGTTGACTAAAAATTCTCTATTCAAGCTATGGCTTAATTCATGAAAAAACTGATTATTACATGGTTTCGACCTTCAAGAATTAACATATTATTTGCTTAAAATTTCTTATCATAATTGATTAGAATGTATAAAAAATTTACATTTCGGTTTTTTTAGACTTTAAGTATTAAATTCTAAAAAAATCTTTTGATTTGTAAGAACTTAGAACGCTAACATACGCTAAACCTATGGAAAACATAGGGTTTTGAGCATACTTTTTTAGGGAA
>CAZXPD010000021.1:0-40000 GCA_964643065.1 uncultured Gammaproteobacteria bacterium
GAAATTGTCTTCAGGCTATGGACGGTGCGGTGATTTTGCTTGATGCCATAGACGGACTAAAAATCCAATCTTCAAAACTTGTAAAACAAGCTCAGGAAATGGGTATATCCCTTTGCATATTTATTAATAAACTCGAAAGAGAAAATGCAGATTATAAAAAGGTGGTCGCAGGTTTAAATTCAACATTTAAAGGCAAGCCTGTTTTAATTCAGCTGCCGATAGGGCAAGAAGCTTCATTTAAGGGCATAGTAGATCTTCTCAAAATGAAAGCTTATAATTTTGAATTTAACGAAAGCGGAAAATTTACAGAAGGTGAAATCCCTGCTGACGTTAAATCCGAAGCGGAAAGTATAAGAGAAGCATCGATAGAATCCATCGTGGAATGCGATGACGAAATTCTCGAAAAATACCTTGAAGGTCAGGATTTAAGTGCGGAAGACATATCCCGCGCACTCAAAAAAGGTGTACAGAGCGGTCAGATAGTCCCTGTATTGTTTGGCGCGGCAACAAAAAATGCTGGCATTCATCAGCTTCTTGATTTTATTGCCGAAAATATGCCTTCGCCTCTTGACAGAGGAGAAATTAAAGCCAAAAGTTCTTCAGGCGATGAAGTTATTAGAAAGCCTCTTGCATCAGAACCTTTATCGGCACTTGTATTTAAGACACTTGCAGACCCATACGCAGGACAGCTGACAATCATCAGAGTATTTTCGGGTGAGATCCATTCCGATACCAACGTTTATAATTCAACTAAAAAATCCAAAGAAAGAGTCGGTCAGATGCTTCATCTTGTCGGCAAAAAACATGAACCTGCTCCAAAAGCAGTTCCGGGCGATATAGTTGCGGTGGCAAAACTTAAAGAAACCCAAACGGGCGACAGTTTCAGCGATGAAAAAAATGCCGTAATCATTCCGATTATTTCACAGCCAACGCCGGTAATTTCTTTCGCAATTAAACCGAAAAGCAAAGGTGACGAAGATAAAATTCAGTCAGGTCTTAAGCGTTTAATGGAAGAAGATCCTACACTGCAGATTTCCAGAGATTTACAGACAAAAGAAATGATTTTGTCAGGTATGGGACAGGTTCACCTTGAAGTTGCCATAGAAAAACTCAAAAGAAAATTCGGGGTAGAAGTCCTTCTTGAAACTCCTAAAATTCCTTATAAAGAAACAATCACTGGCGATGTTAAAGTGCAGGGCAAATACAAGAAACAATCAGGCGGTAAAGGACAGTACGGCGACTGCTGGATTGAGCTTCATCCTCTTGAAAAAGGCAAAGGCTTTGAATTTGTCGATAAAATCGTCGGCGGAGCCATCCCGAGACAATATATTCCGGCTGTTGAAAACGGCATTCGAGAAGCGCTTCTCGAAGGCGTGCTAGCAGGTTATCCGATGGTAGATTTTCAGGTTGTGCTCTATGACGGAAGCTTTCACCCCGTTGATTCTTCCGAAATGGCATTTAAGGTAGCAGGTTCAATGGCATATAAAAAAGGTGCAGTTGATGCGAAACCTGTTCTCCTTGAGCCCATTATGCACGTTGAAATAACCGTTCCCGAAGAAAACGTCGGCGATATCATGGGCGACTTAAACGGCAGAAGAGGAAGAATGCTTGGTGTTGACGCTGAAGGAAATACTCAAACCGTCAAAGCTCTTATACCTATGGCGGAAATGCTGAGATATGCTCCTGATTTAAATTCAATGACCAGCGGCGCGGGAGTATTCTCTATGGAATTTTCTAATTACGAAGAAGTCCCGGCTCACCTTTCGCAAAAAATAATTGACGAAAGCAAAGCCGCAAAAGAAGCAGCAAATAAACAGTAAAGTCAGTTTTTTAATATATCTTTTAAGAGACAGCAAGCATGGATTTGTTGTCTCTTAGTCTTTATTCCCAAAACTCTTCAAAGTCACATCGCAATTTTTTTCAACAATTGAAAGAATTTTCTTTGCAGTTGAACACGGCAGTTTATCTTCCTTCATCCGTTCAACTTCT
The DNA here is from genome assembly GCA_964643065.1 of uncultured Gammaproteobacteria bacterium. Lineage (GTDB taxonomy): Bacteria > Cyanobacteriota > Vampirovibrionia > Gastranaerophilales > CAZEDP01 > CAZEDP01. The sequence goes on from CAZXPD010000021.1 coordinate 1,990, forward strand.
TCTTCCAAAACTTTGGGCAATGTTTCAGCTTGTTTAATGATAATTTTTTTTATTTGGGGATAAGAATAACCGATTTGTTGACAAAATTTTTCCCAATGTCTGGGAAAAACCTTTGAAAACTCGTAATATCCTCCAATTTTCATAGCCATTTTATTAGACAAGCTCGGATAAACTTGAGAACAAAGAACATCATAAACAGGTGACAGAACAATTCCTTTGTCACTGTGAAGAAGTGAAAAATTCTTTCCGTGCGCGTCTGTATTCCCTGTTAAGAAATTAAATACAGCTCTTTCTGCCAGTTTATTTCTGGCAATAGCAGGATATGCAATCATTTTCAGTAAATCAAAACATTCTTTAAAGCCCGGACCGCCTTCGGATTGATATTTATATGCTGAAACAATGCCTAGCGCCTGACAAAAATCCTCCTGATGTATGCGTTTAATCAAATTATGTTGTTTGATTACTCTGTCATAGCGCTCTATCAGTAAGTATTTTATGCCTTTTGCCTGCCTTATTTGCACATCAGGAACATCAAAACCAAGCTTAAGAGCTGTTTTCATACAGAGGTATTCATTTTCAATAATTTCTTCAAATCCAGATACAGCAGGTTTAAGTACATGAGTGGTAGGACTGCCGTCTTTCGGTATGGAAATTTTATTATCAATAATACTTATAGCAGCTTTATCCTGAACACCTGCCAATGACAGCCTTAAATCCTTAAAACCTAAAAACAACGGGGCACTCGGCAAGGAATTAATATGATCTGCCAATTCACTCTCACTGATATGATAACCTTGCAGCTCAACAAATTCAGTTTCTGTGATAGGAGCATCAATTTTATGAAATGACACAGCGCCTGCACAATCATATCCTATAACTTGAAGCAAGCTGAAATCGTTTTTATGATTTATGTTAAACCGTTTGCCTATGGCTTTTCTTATTGTTTCGCTTTCCGGTAATAAACCTCCAAAGTACGCTTTACAGGCTAAATCAGGATAAGGTTCTTCTCTCAAGGGCAGACTCAAGGAAAGAGAACCCACGGCATCAGATAAATATCGAAAATTCATATTTCCCGATAAATCCTGCTCCAAAATTCCTACCGGTTTTCCATACAGTCTTACAGAAAGTTTCTTATTCATGAATTAAATCCTTGCGGTTCTATGGCTTCAAGTCTTATTCCAAGCATCGTCGCAACCAGCAATACTTTTTCAATTTCACTTGTAGGTTTTCCATTTTCTAAATCAACAATAAAACGGACACCCGTTCCGCATGCTCCGGCTAATTCTGATTGAGTCATACCTTGTGATTTACGAACCCTTTTTATTAATTCGCCTAATTCTTTGGTTGAAGAGAAAAACACATTAATTCCTTAATAATTTACCGTACGGTAAATTATAACATATTTTTGTGTAAAATAAAATATTTTTTACCGTACGGTAAACTTAATTGATTTTTAACCCAAAAAAGTCAAAATATTACCGAACGGTAAAATTTACCCCATAACCTCTGCCATCACGGCTTTTTGAGCGTGAAGCCTGTTTTCAGCCTGTTCAAAAACTGCTCCGGCATGGTTTTCCAATATTCCGGCTGTTATTTCTTCACCTCGATGCGCGGGAAGACAGTGCAGAACTATTGCGTTTTTCTTTGCAAATGACATAAGTTTTTCATTAATTTGATAACCCTTAAAAATCCTGAGCTTTTCTTCTCTGTCTTCTTCCTGTCCCATACTTACCCAAACATCGGTGTAAAGTATGTCTGCATCCGTAGCAGCTTCTTGCGGATTATTTAAGACAGAAATTTTAGAGCCTGTTTTAACGCTTATTCCTTCAGTTTTTTTCAAGTAATTGCCGTCAGGTTCATATCCTTTCGGACAGCCTATCGAAAAGTCCATTCCGGTCAGAGAACAACCTAAAAGCAGGCTGTTTGCGACATTGTTTCCGTCTCCGATATAAGCAAGCTTCAAGCCTTTTAGTTTTCCGAAAGTTTCTTTTATTGTCAGAAGGTCCGCCAAAATCTGACACGGGTGCGAGCTGTCGGAAAGAGCGTTTATAACGGGAACTTTTGCATATTTTGCAAATTCTGTTACGTTTTCGTGAGCAAAAGTTCTTATCATAACAGCATCTACATATCTTTCAACTGTTCTTGCCACGTCACAAATCGGTTCTCTTTTGCCGAGACTGATTTCATCACCCTTTATTACGACAGCACTGCCGCCAAGCTGGTTTATTCCTACTTCAAAACTCACTCTCGTTCTTAAACTCGGCTTTTCAAATATCATGGCAAGAGTTTTGCCTTTTAAAATCTTATGTTCAATGCCGTTTTTATTTTCATTTTTTAATTGTTCCGCTCTCAAAATCAGGTGATTTACTTCGTCACTGCTGAAATCCCCTAACGATATAAAATCTTTTCCTTTTAAATTCATATAAAAACCCTCAAATCTTAAATGATTTCAAACACGCTTAAATACATATACATCGAAGCCAAAATCAGTACAATTCCGCCTATTTTAACCAGAATACCCGAATATTTTCTAAAAAAGAGAATTTTTCTAAAAATGGATGTAAATATTCCGGCTGCAATAATGACAATTCCCTGACCTAATGAATAAAGAAATAAAAGCAAGAAGCCAAACGAAAGATTGGCTTTTAATGATGCGTAAGCCAATATTCCGGCAAGCATCGGCGTTGAGCACGGAGTTGTCGCAAAAGCAAAAGCCGCGCCGGCGGTAAAAGGGTAAATCACAAGACTGTTTGTTTTTCCTGTCGGAAATTTTTTTAACAGCACAGGCATAGGTATTTCAATTACGTTTAAAAGGTTCAACCCCATAATAAAAATTAATGAAGCCATTAATAATACCCAGATATCCCCTGCATGATAACCAAAGGCTTTCCCCGCAACTGCGGCAATAATTCCGGCGGCACTCAACACGGATGATAAACCGATGATAAAAAACAAAAGCTGAATTGAAATTTTTTTAATGTCGTCTTTTGAATACCCTGCCACATAGCCGACAATAACGGGTAGCAGTCCGACAGTGCAGGGCGAAACAGAGCTGATAACCCCGCCCAAAAATGCCAGTATACAAGGAAACAAAACAGAATTAGTATTTAACTGTTGATTTAAGGTTACTAATAAACTATCCATCCGAAATTTCTTTCATATACTTTTCAAGCAAATTTTGCTTTTCCGCTCCTTCGATTTTTCTTATCACTTCCCCGTTTTTATCAAGAAAAATAACTGTCGGAACGGTTATAACTCCGTATTTTTTCATTAATTCGCCGCTAAATTCAGCCGAAGAGTTTATTTTTATAACTGTAATGTTTAATTTACCGGAATATTTTTCTTTTAGAGGTTCAAAAACCTTTTCAAGCTCTTTGCATTCCAGGCAAAGATTGGAGCTGAATTCAATAATACCTGGGAACTTCAAATTCTCTGCCGCGAAAGTACTTGTTTCTGTCGGTTTTATTACAGATTTTTGCAAATTATAAATTACTATGGGCAAAAAGAGAATAACTAGGATAACAAACAAACTGATTTTTCTTTTCATTTTTGAATTTCCCAAGTCTGCCGATATAATGATTTTACCATCTTCTTAGATAAAAATTTTAGTTTTATAATATCATTTTAATCATCAATAATCTGAGGAAAATTTAATTATGTTACTAATGTGGCTTTTGCAGCTTCTTCTTACAAACCCCTTAAAATTTCTTATAGCGGTAATAATTTTATTGGTTCCTCTGCTTGTAAGTATAACGATACACGAGTGGGCGCACGGGTTTGCCGCATATAAATTCGGAGATGAAACCCCTAAGATTCAGGGAAGACTCAGCTTCAATCCTTTTGCTCACCTTGATCCTTTAGGCGTTTTAATGCTTCTGGTTATAGGCATTGGCTGGGCAAAGCCGGTTTTAATTAATCCCGATAACATAGACAGCAAATTCAAACTCATGCTTGTTGCGCTTGCAGGACCTTTGAGCAATTTTATTCTGGCATTTTTGACGGCTTTTTTAACGGTGCTTTTAGCCCATAACCTTAATGCCCAGTTAGTTCCAAAGGACTTTTTGGTGTATTTGCTTCATATGATAGTAAAAATAAACCTGATGCTGGCTATGTTTAATCTCATGCCGATACCGCCTCTTGACGGTTCAAACATACTAAAATTTTTTATGCCTGAGAGCCTTGCCCGAAGCTACGAAAAACTCGCACCCTATGGCATATTCATACTGCTGATTATCCTTTATACAGTTGGATTTGAAAGCCTGTATAAAGCCGCAGAATATATAGAAAAGGGCATGTATTCTTTATTGTCTTTTTGACAACAAAAATTAGGCAAATATGCTTATTTCAGAAATGTTCAAGCCTTCTATTTTTGCCAGAACTCTTAATTTGCTTTCAAGAGCAAACTCATGTGCAAGGGTACCTTTTTCTGTCATTTTTAATAAATTGCTATACACATTGAGAGCAGCCAAACAATTAGTTAAGGCTTCTTTACCCGTTGAAGGAAGCGTTTCCGCAGTATGTGCAAACTTAATCATAGAAAGTATTTTAAGCCCACTTTTTCTCGAAAAATCATCGGGCAATGCTTCAACAGACATAAGGGCTTTTTCGAAAAGTTGCATTGCTGTTCTATGACATTTGTGTGAAACTGCTGCTCCGTTTTCAGTAAATAATGCTTTATTACCTTTAATAAGAAAGTCTGTTGCCAAAGCAAAAGCTTTTTGCTCAATGGGATTTAAATTCTGAATAGACTTAAAATGCAAATCATCTGTTTCAGACTGAATGTTTCCGATATTTTTCTGAATGTTTGAGTTTTTCTGTAAACAATTCGATTTCAACGATGGATTAAATCCTTGAATCCTTAACATAACTTTTTTCCTTTTTCTCTCTCTAATAACATCTTTTGGATAAAAGATTAAAAAACAGAGAAAAATAAAAGTTGCTAGTAAGCGTGCAAAATATTAAGTTTTATTAATATATTTTTATAAATAAGCCGTATCCAAGCCTATATAACTTCTAAGGAGAGAATCGATATCTTTAACTTGGGATGCGGAAAGCTCTTCTGCAATAACGGCTATAAATCCGTATTTGGAATTTCCTTTTGTACCACCGTTAATAGTGTTTGAAACAGAAGCCCCTAAACTTTCCATTGAAAAATACGCTCCACCTGCACCGCTGTAAGCTGCATCTATAGATGTTAATACTGTTCCGTCACAATATAAATTAATTCCTGAAGGATTTGAAGAACCGTTATAAGTCATAAAATAAGAACGCCATAACCCAACATCGGCATCATTTCTAACATCTGTGTATGTTTGAATATTTCCACCTGTGCTTTCATCATAAAACACCGCGATAAATCTTTTTGTAGATGTAAATGACAAGTACCATTCACGATTATACGATGTGTTTTTCCCCAAAATCGTTGAGCTAGATATAGTATTTGGGTTAATTAAAGCAACGATACTGAACGGACTGTCAAGAACAGCCTTTATACTTACTTCGTCAATATAAATATACGAACCAATTACAGGTGTATTAACAGCAAAAGTCACATAAGTTGTTGTAGCAGTTGCTGTAAACTCGACTGTTTTATTGCCCCAAGTTCCAAAACTAGCCCCCGTGTTAGGGTAATTCTGGGTACCATTCGGAGTAGTTCCAACTCTAAAATACGCAGAAAAAGTACCGTTTTGTTCATAAAAACTTAATCTGTAAGTTTGTCCAACAACAGTTGTAAAAGCTTGGTAGGTATAGCCATAATTTGCAGCAGTATTTGTTATTTTTAAACAGTTATCGGATTGTCCGCTACCCACACTTTCTAAAGTCGCATTTGAAGACGACCATCCAATTGTATCTGTCATAAAAGAGCCGTTTGTTATTAATTCTGCTCCTAAGCTATTAAAACTTAAATCATTTGAGTCTGAAAACTCAAAATATGTTGAACCGTCAAAATTTAAAGTTCTGCAATTTCCTTCTACACTTGGCGAAAGCGTTGACGCATTTGCGGATAAAGTTGCATTGGCAAGATTTGTTGACCTATCCTTTAAAGTTATCGTTGCTCCTGTTTCATCAAAAAATATAACTCTTTTTATATTGGACGGCGAAGTTACAATAGATTTAAGCTTTTGAAGAACAACAGACTGCTGAAGTCGTGAAAATGCGTTCAAATCTCCGGAAATGGTTCCGCCTGTGAGGCTTAATTTAGATGTATCAGACGGATGAACGTGATCTGCTCTGGCTATAGAATCGGTTGTCCCTACAGAAACAGTTCCCGCCATTTTTATATTTGATGTTGATGTTTCATAGTTTTTGTTAAAAGCCGTATTTTTAGTTATTGCAGGCTCTTTTCCGTTAAATGTATTCCAATCCGCCGAGGTTAAATAACCGTCATTTGAAGACGATGCGTTTCCAAGTTTTGTTTTGATTGACGATGTATTTTCGTCGCCGGTATTTATCCCCGATGTATTATTGATTATTGTCTTTTGAGCATCGGTACAGTACCTTTTATCGGTTGAATCCGGCAAATCGCTTGTTGTTGCATTGCCGCCGACTGTTCCGGAAGAGGCCTTAAGAACACCTTCCAAAGTACTGCCAATTTTAAGATTTCCTTTTGATATGTAAACCTGACCGTTTGTTCCTCCGCCGTCAATAGTAACGGTTCCAGAATCGGGCAAACTTACAACTCCGCCGTTGGTTTGAGGATTTCTTAACTCAAGAGCATCCAAATCAGCCCTGTATGCGACCTGACCCTTAAGAACATTATTTTCATAAAGTCTTAATACGGGAGAATTATCTGCAACGGATTTCAGGGAGAATATAGCCGAACTTGTGCCTATTATGGAACCGCCGGCAAAAGCAGGCGAAGCAGTTGTCGCAAGACTTTGATTTATTAAATCAAGATTAGTTTTGTTGCCGTGAGTGTGATTGTTTGCATAGGCACTATCATAATTGGCTTTTTCGGTTGTTGTGGGAATAACATAATTGGATGTCAGGCTTATAACACCGGATGAGCTTGTATAAGAAATGCCTGCTGCGCTTGATGATATTGCCGCTCTTGCTTTTGTATCGGTATAGAATTTATTTACCGAGCCTTCGGTTATGTCATCGGCATCAATTCCGGTTAGGCTTGATGCATTTAAAGAGTTTGTACTGATACTGCCGGAAACTATACTTGAAACTGAAATATTTTCTTTAAGCTTCAAACTTCCGTCCGTATCCTGCTCAAGATTGCGTCCTGCAATATCAGAGCCAAGATAAAACTTGGTTATTACTTTTGCTGCATTCGCCAGAAAGTTTGATGCCTTTTTACCTGAATCTTTAAAATTCCCGTCAGCTGTCAATGCCGCAAAATTATCCTCATTTGCATTTTGTACTTTTTCAAATTTTTGTTTCAAAAGAATTTCTATTTTAGATAAATCAAGTTTATAATTCGGTAATTTAGCCATGAACACCTCATTTTAAAGTAACTTTATCCTGTATTCACAGTATAAAGCATGTTTAAGCGTCCATGTGGCCACAATTTGTAGCCAAAAGTCCCCAATTTTTTTATTTAAGGAAATGGCGACAAATAGTTTAAAAACTCATTTCCGGCTTCTGTACAGCAATTTTGAACAAAATCAATTAAGTGGCAGCTTGAACAGCCTGGAGTTTTTTCAGAAGTTCAGCCGATTCTTCAACTTTATCTTGTATAATCTTAACTTTTCTCTTTATTTCTTTGGCTTCCATCATAGCTCTGTGATATTGAGCCATCTTTTGCATTGCATCGAGAACCTTTTCAGCGGGAATAGCCTTGTTTTCTTCTACGTTATTTGTTTTAAGATTGGCATATTTCTGGATTAATAATCTGTCTATGCGGTCTTTCGGCTGGTTTAGCATTGCTGTAAAATTTCTCCCGAACTGTAAAATTAAATACTATATATATATATAAAGTAAAAAAATGCGTAATTATTGCTTTAAATTAACCCTTCTTAAAGAAATATTAAGAGATAAAAAACAAGGTGAATGTTGAATTTATCAACAAGAAGATTTTTTCTTGTTTTGGTGTTTGAATTTTAAGTTTACATTTTTTTCAATAAATAAAATCATGCATATTTTTAGAAATTATTACGTTTTAAATCTTTACATAGTTTGCCTGATAAGTGTTTAATTTTATAATTTTCTTAAATTAACAAATCAAATATTTGGCATGAGTATTGGACAAAATAATATAAATATCGGACTGGAATATCTCAAAAGAGGGTCTTTAAGAGAAGCTGAACAATCTTTCAGACAAGCATTGGATTATGAGAAAAATAATTATTTGGCGCTTTTTTATCTTGGCGTCATAGCCTTTAAAGCCCAAAGATATGATATTGGCATGAATTATATTAACGAATCGCTCAAAATCAATCCTAATTTTCCTGAACCATACCACTTTTTGGGCAATGAGTATTTTATAAGAGGTAATTTTCCTCAAGCAAAGCTGTTTTTTGAAAAATTCCACGAATTAATGCCCGCGACTTGGGAAGCAAACAACAACATGGGCAGTGTTTTATATTCTTCCGGCGAGGATATTCCCGCTGCAAAAAGCTATTTTGAAACGGCTTATGCGCTGAACCCTGATAACGTCATAGTCAGATATAATCTCGGCAGAGCATATATTATAATGAGGGAAATGCTAAAGGGATGGGAACTTTTAGAAAGCAGAATTGAAATACTTCCTCACCACAGACTTAAACTGCCTGCGGATAAATGTCCTAAATGGAGCGGTGTTGAACCGCTTGAAGGCAAAACCGTTTATGTTTATTATTCTGCGGAAGATTTCAGCTACGGCGATACGTTGATGTTTTCGAGATACTTACCTCTTCTGAGGGATAAGGGGGCGAAAGTATTGTTCAGCGTACAAAATCCTTTATATAATCTTTTTTGTCAAAACAATCTCGGTGCTGAAATTTTTGATGGCGTACTCAGCAGGTATGAAACAATGCCTGATTTCCAAATTCCGCTCATGAGCCTGCCTTGGGCATTTAAGACTGATGAAAATAATGTTCCCTTTCCGAACTGCTATTTAAAATCCGATGTCACAAAGAGAGAGCAGTACAGGGAAAAATATTTTAATAATGAAAAATTAAAAGTCGGGTTATTCTGGAATTCCAGCTCATTGGAAAATAACAGGACAATCTCTCCCGAAAAATTCCAAAGAATAACTTCTTTGGAAGGAATTGAGTTCTATTCATTGCAGAAAAATGCAAGAGCGGATGAAATTGAAAAACTCGGACGAAACGGGGAAATTGTTAATATAGGCAACACTTTTTCCGATTTTACGGATACTCTTGCGGCGGTTGATTGTTTGGATTTGCTGATTTCTGCCGATACATCGATTATTCATATTGCCGGCGCTCTTAATAAAAAAGTATGGACACTTTTACCTCATTTGCCGGATTACCGCTGGTTTGCTGAGGGCTCTGAAACACCATGGTATAACAGCATGGAGCTTATCAGACAGCCAAAGCCTTTGGATTGGGACAGCTCGTTTGAACTTGTGTATAACAAACTGAAAAATATTATATAAATTAGCTTTCTTTTAAGATGCATTATTATATTAAAACAAATATAATAGCGCATTTGTAAAAGTTTTGTAATGTTTTACTGTTTTTTTAGCAATTATCTTTATTTAGATTCTTTATTTAGATATTAATTTGTATAGAGTTTGTTAGGAGAAGATAATTGCTGTCTGTATATCCTGTCAGGTTTAATAACTTCAATATCCAGAGTTCCTATCCTCGAAAAGAAGTTAATTTTAGTGCTATGAAGCATGTAAGAGTTTTATGCAGTGACGGAAAATTACACAGAACTGACAGCTGGCTGGCAAGGGATTTTATACACGGCTTCCCCCAACTTGTAAAACAATACTTCCCAAATGGAGCTGAAATACATTGTTTTGGCTGTGCTTCAGGTGCTGAACCATATTCTTTTGCATTATCTTTTTTGCAGGATTTGGTAAATGGCGCTAAGAATTTCCTGCCAATAAATGCATTTGATATTTCACCCGAAATGATAGATACAGCTAAAAGAGGTATCCTGATAATTGACGGGAGAGAAAGATATGAATACGGGCATAAATTTAAAAAAATACCTTTTAGCAAAGTTTTTACAGAAGCCGGTATGAGCTCGGATCAAAATGCATATAATGTTTCCTCCGGTCTTCAAAAATGGGTTAATTTTTCACTCGGGAATTTCTTAGTTGAAGCCAAAAAACCTTTTGAAAAACCGTCAATTATTTTGTGCAGGAATATGTGGCATCATTTTAAGCCAAATCAGACTGTTCAAATTAACATTATGGCAAATGCCTTGCACAAAAATTTAAAAAAAGGCGGAATGGTAATAATTGGTGAACTTGAATATACACATACAGATCTTAAAATTCCCGAAACTTTACAAAAAGTTGGATTTAAAGAATTGCAAAGGTATGTCTTCTACAAACCGGCTCCTGCTATGTAAATAGTTATGAATTATTTTATAGCTGATATAATACTTTTGAGTTAAAATCGGGCAGAATTAATTTGAAGTATCTTGAAGAACTGCTGAAAAACTTTAAAGAAGGCGGTATTGGCATTGATAAAATTCTGGAAGAATTAAAGACACTTCCGTATAAGGAAATGGATTTTGCAAGAATAGATCATCACAGGGCACTAAGGAATTCTTTCCCTGAGGTGATTTATTGTCCGGGAAAAGAAGACAGCCATATTGTTGATATTTTGAAGGAACTGGGTTCTAAAAATAAAATAGTTCTTGCAACAAGAGCTTCTGCAGAAACCGCTGAATACGTCAAAAAGAATATTCCTGATACGGTTTATCATAAAAAAGCAAGAATAATCAGTCTCGGGACATTCCCCGAAAAATTGATCGAAAATTATGTTTTGATAATAACAGGGGGTACTGCCGATTTGCCTGTGGCGGAAGAAGCCTTAATTACTTTAAAAGCCGCAGGAGTAAAAACCGACTTGCTTGCTGACTGTGGAGTAGCAGGAAGCCACAGAGTTTTTAAAGAATTTGAAAAAATATCAAACGCCTCAGCGATTATTGCAATTGCCGGAATGGAAGGGGCTTTGGCGAGTTTCATCGGAGGATTGGCAAACTGTCCCGTCGTAGGTGTCCCTACAAGCGTGGGTTACGGGGCAAGTTTTGGAGGAATTTCGGCACTATTGGGCATGCTGAATTCCTGCGCTTCAAATGTTTCTGTTGTAAATATAGACAACGGCTTCGGTGCTGCAAGAATTGCCGCATTAATTGCAGGTAAAAAATAATTCAATATTTACTTTTGCTTATTGAGGGGAGAGGGTACAATTAATCCTTCACCGCCTATGTATTCCGGTTTTTTACCGTTGATAAACAAATAAACTTTTTTACCCTCGGCAGTTCCCAAAGCAGTTTTTGTTAACTGTTCCAAACGCAGAGTCATGCTTAACGACCCCCCGCCGGATTGGAAATCGTTTGAAAGATTAATTATAAAACTTTCGGGATTTTCTTTTATGTTTAAAACACTTGTTGCAAAAGGTATTTCCGTTAAATAACCCTGAGCGGATTCTTTTACGGTCGGTCCTTTAAGGAGTTCTTCGATCGCATAATTTAAATTGCTGATTTTCCCGTTTACGCTTGGGTTTATTGTTCTTTTAAGCGGAAGGACTTTTTCATCTTTGACAAAGTAAACATTAAAAGAGTTTTTTTGCGGTGAATTGTTCATAAATAAAAAGGCTGCAACTGCAAATAACACAAAAAGCAATAAATAAATCAGATTTTTTTTAATATTCATCTTAAAACTCTTTTAAAATTTATTTTTTACCGGCGGCAGCCAGATTGTACCTCTGACATCTATTTTATCATCTATTACGCAGATATTAATCAGATTAATTTTTGCGCCTGTTTTTTCCAGTTCTCTGAAATTAAATATTGCAGGGCTTATTATTTCCATTAATCTTTCTATGGGAGCTTTGCCCAAACTGCCGGAGATGATTTCAAGATTTTGCATTTTAATTTTATTGCCTGACGGAACAAGTTCCGCACCTACGTTGAGAGGTATGGTCAGGTATTTGGGCATACCGGAAAAATGTATCTTAGTTGAAAAATAAACTTTGTTATTTTTTATGTCAATTCTGGGGTCATAAAAATCTACCAGATTTAAATCGGCATTGTACAGGCTGATTTTTATTTTTGAGAATTGTTCTTTATTTTTTGGGGCAGAAATAGTTTTGTTCAAATCATCCTGAGTAATAGTTCCTTTGAATTCCAGATATACCGGAGCTAAAAGCTCAACCGGATTTTTTTTGAGGTCAAAATAGCTGAAAGTACAAAGGCTTCGAGCTTCAATATGAGAGACATAAATTTCTTCCATTGAAAAATCATCAGCTTTAACTTCAAAGCTTTTTAATTTACCTGCGGTCAAATCAAAAGCGCTATAAGGATGCACCTTTACTTGAAAATTCCCTTTTGCCGTATTTTTTAGTTGAGCTTTTATTATTGCCTGAGCCGTGTTTTTAGCGAAAAAGTTTAAACCCAGTATAGTTTGAAGTCCTCTTGTAAAGCTGTTGCTTATCGGGTAGGGCTCGGCAGGACAAAGGTTAGGGTTTACAGCCGCAAAACATAAGTTTTGCGCAAGCAAAAAACTGATTATTGCCAAAACTAGCGAATTAACCTTTTTATTCATCATTAATTTCCTCTTATATATTGTCTTAGAAAATTTTAGCTCTAAAACAAAAATAAAACTAACAGAATTTGAGTTTACGGTTAATTATTAGAAGATGCGGAAAAATTCATTTTTCTCGCATCTTGCATGATCTAGTGTCAAGGCAAAACCGACGGCTCCTCGCCGCCGCCATTGCCTCTCACCTTTCCAAGGTCGGATACGGAAAAAGCCGATTTTTCCAAAAAAACAGACTTTTCCCGTATCCTCTAAAGCGGAATTCTTAATTTCAGCTGTTCAATAGTATTGCTCAGCTCTTTTATTTCCTCGTCATTGCTGATTTTTCCGAGATAAATGTTAAAATTATCCACTGCCTTTTTGAAATCCCTTTTTGAAACTGATAAAATTCCAAGCTGTTTATAAGCATCGACAATATTTTCGTCAAAGTCCACCGCTATCTCAAAACGGGTTATCGCTTCATCCACTTTGTTTAATGCACCGTAAGAGAGACCCAAATAATAATGAACGTTTGGATTTTCGGGAACAGAATCCAGAAGTTTTTCAAACTCAAAAAGCGCGTTTTCATAATTCCCTGTTTCAAAATAACATTTTGCGAGAGCAAACCTGCCTTCATTATAGTCAGGGAATAAGTCTGTCAGTTTTTCCAGCTCTTCAATAGCCTCATCAAATTGACAATCGTTATCAAGAATTACACCCAGTTTAAGCATAATTTCAGGATTGGAAGGAATCATTTGAGCTCCTTCTCTTAATTCTTCTATTGCAATGTCGTACTCTCCTTTAATGTAATAAATATCAGCAAGATTGAGATATATTTCAGCTATGGCAGGGTTTATAATTTTAGCTTTTGTGTATATTTCGACTGCTTTGTCCAAATCCCCTGTTTTCAAATATACAGTAGCAAGGTTGTTTAAAATATAGGGATTGTCAGCATCGCTTTCGAGTATTTCCGTAAGTTTGGCTTCCGCAATTTCATAATTGCCTTCCTGAAAAGCCTTTAGAGCCTCTTGGATATTGTTGTCCATTATATTGTCCTTTTTGTTATGTAAACTGTTTAATTAAAAAAATATTAAATAAAACTTAAGAAAGTGGAAAATAAATATTTTTATTATCATAATATATAATAGATTAGAAAATAATAATGGTGATTTCGGGGTATGTATTTAATTCAAAAACTAAAATCTTTAGAAAAACAAATCGTCTTTATGAGATGGGGAGCAAATGCAGGATATGTAAAGCTCAAATACATAGGTGCAGATTTTGTTGAACTTGAAATTATTGATCTTGAAGACATGGAATATAAGAAAACAGTTATAATTAATCCGAATTTAATTCTTGAAGTAATACTCGGGAGTCCTGATGTTTCAAGAATTATTGCCGCAGTTTCAAGTACCCTGCCTTGTCCTGAAGAAAGAAACAGTTAAAAGTTTTTATTGATTACTTAATTCATTAAGTTGAGTTGAAGCTTCTTTTAACCCTTGGTTCAGTTCGGTTGCTTTTTGGAAATAATCGGCTGCCAAGGAATAATTCTCTGAAGCTTTTTCTATTAAGCCCATGTTGTAATAATACTCGGCATTGTTGGGTGAAAGATAATTTACCGCCGAGAGATACATCTTGGCGAGATAATAATTTTGTTTTTCAAAATAAATTTTTGCCAGAGTAGTCCAGCCGTTAACAAAATAAGGGTCTGCCGATAAAGATTTTTTACCGTAGCTTTCGGCTGAAAGAAGTTCTTTTTGGTTGAGCGCAATGATTCCCATGTTGTAATTTGCGGTTACATTGGACGGATCTATGCCGAGAACTTTCTCAAAATATTTATAAGACAATTCTTCTTGAGAAAGAAATCTGTATGCTTTTCCCATAGCCAATGTTACGTCAATATCCTCCGAATTAATTCTTTCAGCCTGTTTATACTGAGAAAGAGCATCTTTGTAACGATTTTCTTCTATAAAAACATTCCCAAGTCCGAGATAAGACTTATAATTCCTTTTATTCAGCTTTAATGCTTCACGGTAGTTGGTCTCGGCTTTTTTAAGGTTATTTTGGATAAGGTAAATATCGCCTAATTCCTGATATACATAATCGGATACTCTTTTCTTTTCGACGAGCTTGTTTAAAATATCCGCAGACGTTTGGATTTCGCCTTTATTTTGGTAGTATTGCGCAAGGAAATATTGGCTTCTGACTTTATCGCCCTTGTTTTTCTGGGATTTTATAAACAGGAGTTCAGAATTTGCAAGCCGAATAAATTCTTTGTCTTTCACACTCGAGTTAAAAATGAAATCAAGTTGAGCCGTTGCGGAAGTATAATCTTTTTTTTGTATAAAAACCCTGGCGAGTTCCAGTCTGTAATTAAGATTTTCGGGATTAATTTTTAATGCCTGATAAAGTTCATCTACTGAGTTTTTATACTGTTTTTTGGAGGCGTAGGCTTTAGCAAGTATAAAATGCGCCCAATCGTACTTATCATAAGATTTTTTATTTTGTTTTAGACTGTTTAAGGCTTCGTCATAAGATTTTTGAAAGTCAATTTTGCTGACTGCTTCAGCTAAAAGAGTTTCGGTATTGGTACTTAATCTGACTTTCGGGAAATAAATCTTTTTTATGCTGAATACCTTATTGCTCCATATTTGGCTGTCCTGAATATTTTTAAGACATTTCTCACTAAGTTCGAACAAACCGAGTGAAGCAAGTTTAACCGATAAATTTATATAAGAAAAATCATCATTATAGGGCAGAATTTTGATTGCATTCTCGAAATCAGTTCTTGCCTGACTGATTCTGCCCGCCGCATAATCGTAGAAACCAAGGTTTGTGTAATAATCAGGGGTTTTTTGTTCAAGGTCAAGATTATTGGATCCTGAATCAGCATCACCTGAAGCAAGTCCGATTTTGTTTATTTCACTTGTATTCCCATTCAATTTCATATTATTGGTTTCATTTCCGCCTTTTGCAAGTTCCATTTTGTTTAATCCGTCGGATTTTCCGCTTAAGGATATTGTGTTTAATCCTTCACCGTTTGATTTTGCTGTATTAATGCTGTTTGTTCCCGCAGAGCTGTTTTTGAAGATGTTAATAAAAGATAAACTTGCATTTTCGTTGACAGGCATGATATCCGGTTTTTCTTTTGCAGTTTGTTTAAGATTGTTGGTATAGTCAAGAACGTCTATTTTAAAGCTCGAGAGGCTTTTTATTACCTTTAAAATAATGTCGGTTTTGTCGTTCAGGTTATTTAAAGGACTCTCATAAAGTGCTATATGTGTAGGTGAAAAGTTTGCGTTAGGGAAACTCGGATCTAAATTAACCCATTTCCCTACATAGGCTTTAACCCACATATGATAAACAAAAGCCTTTTCCGGTGAATTTGAATATAAAAGACCTACAACAACTTTAGACGGTATTCCGACTGCTCTTAGCATAGAAGCTAACAGAATGGAGTGTTCGGTGCAGTCTCCCGTTTTTTGCTTATACACATAAGAGGCATTAGCAAAATTTACCGAAAAATCTTTATTTGTGATATTTTCATATACCCATTTCTCAAATTTTTTAGAAATTTGATAAGCGTCTTTTTCTGACTTGACCAAAGATAAAGCCTGATTTTTGATATCTTCTTCATTAGGCATTATATAAGGACCTGATTTTAAATATTCAGAATATCCTTTCGTACTGAAAGGATATTTAAATTTATCCTTATTTGCTTCATTTTTTACTTTCAGATAAACTATGTTGCCTTTTACCTGAATAACACGTTGTCTGTCATCATTGACAAAAATATCTTCGGGGCTTATATTTTTGGTTTCAACTTTGTAACTGGCATCTTCCAAGTTAAAAGGATCTTTAATTACAGCATCCACCGGAATTAAACTTTGATAAAATAAATCAGAATCTCCCGTTGCATCAAATATTTTGTCTTTATTAACGGCAATTTCTTCCATATCAAAAATTGAAGAAATTTCTCTTACAATCTTACCGTTGCTGTTTCTCCATTCAAAATTTTCAACGTTAGGCAAGAGATCAATAACGGTTTTATATTTCGAAAATTCTTCAACCGCGCTTAAAGAAGGAATTTTTTCGGTTGATATTTTTTCTGAAGAAACATTTATAATCCTTCCGCCGGTTGCGGGATCAACGGTAAAGTATTCTATAAGATTTTTATCGGGATTATCTCTAAAAAGTTTCTCTATTGCATGGGGAAACAAGATTTTTTTGTTATAAAGGTTTATTTCTTCGGCCTTTTTTATTCCGTTTATTTCGGTTGTGATTGTCAATTTGTTATCAGACGTAAATTCGCCTTTGATTTTTGTATCTTCACCTATTCCTTCAATTATTGCCGAAAAAGAAACAGGCTTACCTTCTTTATCTTCTGTATATTGAGTTGTAATTGATGCTTTAACGCTATATCCGAGCCTCTTAAACTGGTTTTCGGAGTATCTGTCGGTTATAATAAGTGACTTGCCGTCACTTGTTTTCTCTTTCTGAATAACTGAGATATAACCGATTTTATTGTTTTTTATTTTGCTTAAAAAATACTGTTCATTTTGTGATGAAATATCCGAAGCAAAGACCGAAAGAGCGGTTATGCCCGAAAAAATTGCAGATGCTGTTATTATGGCTAAGGCTCTAATTTTGCTCATTAATATTTATCCGAAAAATCAAAGTATTAATATTATAAAATCCTTTTCTTTAAAAGTGAATCAATTGATTTTGTGATTTTTTATATTATCAGTCTTCTGCTGCTGCAAGCCATTTTTCAAGAAGCGAATCCTCAATGTTTTCGACAAATCTTGACGGCATTGACAGGGTTATATTCATTGCGTGGTCAAACATATCAATCGGATAAGTAATGTAGAGATTATTTTTGGCTCTTGTGCAGGCTACGTAAAAGAGCCTCCTTTCTTCTTCCAAATCTTCAAGATTGTTAAAAGCGTATATGGAAGGGAATTTCCCTTCTACTGCGCCGATAACAAAGACTGTGTCCCACTCCAAACCTTTAGCCGAATGAATAGTAGAAAGAGTTAAATATTCATCTTTTACTGAACCTTCTTCAATATCTAAAACGCTTGAATTTGGAGGCTCAACCGCCATATCACTCAAAAACCTTTCGAGACTTTTATAATTTTTGGCTAAATCCAGAAAATGCCCCAAATCTTTTTCCCTCTTGTTAAAATCATCATATTTTTCCTTAAAATAAGGCAGATAGTACTCTATTACCGCTGAAACTATTTCCAATAAGGACAAATCAGGATTTTTCGAACGTATTATAAGCTCTTGGAGCTTTGATATTTCATTTTTAAATTTATTTCCCGCAGTAATCATTAAATTATTTGCAGGATTTTTTTCGGAAAACAGCGGCATAAGTTTGGAACTTGTAGAGCTTCCTATCCCTTTAATTAGCAATAAAATCCTGTTTAGACTTATTTTATCATCAGGGTTAAGAATTACTCTCAAATGAGCTATTACATCTTTAATGTGAGCCGTTTCAGAAAACTTATAGCCGCCGAATTTTTTAAAGGGAATTTTTCTCTTATTCAACTCTAATTCAAGGTTATAGGTTGTAGACGAACTTCTTGATAAAACCGCTATATCTTTAAGAGAAATTCCTTCTTCTATAAGTTCGCAAATTCTTTGCGAAACAAATTCCGATTCGGTTTGCATATCTTTTGCGCAAACAAGTGCGGGAATATCTCCCGTTTTATCCCTTGAAAATAATTTTTTGGGATATTTTTCCTTAGCCTGAGCAATTATTTCATTGGTGAGATTGAGAATTTCTTTTGTGCTTCTGAAGTTTTCTTCAAGAGTAATGATTTTTGTATTTTGAAAAGTTTTGGGAAAGTCCATAATGTTTTTGAAATTCGCGCCTCTGAAGGAATAGATGCTCTGGGAATCATCACCTACAACAGCGACGTTATTATGCGTAAATGCAAGCTCTCTAATAATATCAGCCTGAATTTGGTTTGTATCCTGATACTCATCAACCATTATATATTTGTGAGTGTCGGAAAGACTTCTCTTTACCGCTTCTTCCGATTTGAGAAGAGTTAATAAATAAATCAACAAATCATCATAATCAAGAAGTGAATTCTCTCTTTTATATGCGTTGTACAAGCTGCATATTTCGGTTATTTGTTCAATACAGTAATCAAAGTGCGGGAATTCCCGCTCAATAATGTCATTTATAGACGAATTTTTGTTTATTGCTTTTGAGTAAATATCACAAATAGTACTTTTTCTGGGAAATCTTATTTTTTTGTTTTCAATAAATTTGTTTCTGAAAAGATTCACGGCATCTTCGGAGTCGCTTCTGTCAAGAATGGTAAAAGAATTTTTTAATCCCAAAGCATTGGAATATTTTCGAAGAATAATATTAGCAAATGAGTGAAAAGTGCCTCCTGAGATTTTCTCGCATCTTGAATCAAGAATGGTCGAAGCTCTTTTGAGCATTTCATTGGCGGCTTTTCGCGTAAAGGTTAAAAGCAAAATATTTTCGGGTTTAATCCCGCTTTCAACAAGATAAGCTGTCCTGTAAACAAGAGTCCGTGTTTTGCCGCTTCCTGCTCCTGCGATAATAAGCAGCGGTCCTTCAACTGATGACACAGCTTCAAACTGACTTTTATTGAGTTCGTTTTGATAGTCTATTTTAAATTCAGCTTTGTACGATGCTTTTTTCAGCACATACTTTTTGATTTCAGAAGATTTTTTTCCCTGAAGTTCGTTATTATTTTGAATTATCGGAGGTTTCATTCTTTAATTATACACTTAAGAGAGAAACCTTTCTTTTCAGAGTGCGGATTGTTCTATGCTAAGTTCTTTTACCAGAGAGCTTCGGGCATAAATCTTTTCAAAAACCAAACCGGAATTTCGTCAATAGTTTTGCTTTCGAATTCATGCAAAAATTTTTCGTCTGCTGAAACTGCAAAAATAGGAATACCTGTTATTTCAGAAGCTTTTTGAGTTTTAACAAGTCCGCTCAAAATATCTTCTTTTGTTGTGTTATCTCCAATGTGACTGTTGCTGATAATTCCGGCAAACTTTTTCCACATATACGGAGTTGTTCCCTTAGTCCATTTTATATATTGAACAATGTCATCAACAGTGCTTGTTTCAGGTTTGAAAGTGTTAATTACAATATAAATGTTAAGATTTTTTTCTTTTTCAATATGTGTAATTATTTCAAGTATATCAAGACCTCCTGCACCGTACCCTACATCAATCACAAGATTCTCAGGATTTTGAAGACAGTTAATCTGTTGTGGGGTGAGGACATTTCCGGTTTCACCCAAACCGAAATAATTTTCCTGAGTAATTACTTTTATACCGAAGGTTTCAAGTTTGTTTTTTATCGGACGCAGAGTATATGCCGGTTCTACCGTATCAAGATCAACCAAGACAACCGGAATATTGTTTTTGTGGATATCAAGAGCTCTGTTGATTGAAATTTCGGATTTTCCGCTGGCATATGCTCCTGTATATACTTCTGTAATTCTGTTTTCTTTTTTTGACATACAAATTAATTCCTTTACTGTTTTTGTATTATAAAGAAAAAACATTAAATATTTCATGTTAGGATTATAAAGTCGGATATCCGTGCTATAATTTTTAAATTAATAATAGAAAAGTTTAAAACAGTTGAACAAATATGATTAATAACCTGCATAATAATCAAATAACTGCTTTACAAACAGATAATAACTCATATGAAGTGCGAAAAGGTTTTTATTATTTTGCAGTTAAAAGGACTGCCGATGTAATTTTTTCTTCGATAGTTTTAATGCTAACGGCGCCTATAATGTTTGTTCTGATTTGTTTAATAAAGCTGGAGTCAAAAGGACCCGCTTTTTATATACAAAAAAGAGTTGGTGAAAACGGTAAATTATTTAAAGTTTACAAACTAAGAACAATGTTTACGGATAATGACAAAAAGGGCGGAGGGGTCAGAACTTTAACTGATGATCCAAGAATTACAAAAATCGGCAGGTTAATAAGGTCAAGCTCTCTTGATGAGTTCCCTCAATTTTTTAATATTTTAAAGGGCGAAATGAGCTATATAGGACCAAGACCTATATCTCAGGAAGAACATCAATTTGTGCTTAATTATCTCCAAAAAAATAATCAGCAAATTCCGCAGGGACTAATACACATGGTGAAGCCGGGGATAACAGGCTGGGCGCTGCTGCACGGCAGGGAAAAAATTTCTTACGAAAACAGATTTAAGCTCAATGCTGATTATGAAAACAATCTTAATTTATGGTTTGATTTAAAAATATTCTTTTTGACTTTTAAAAAATATCTTTTTACAAATTTAGTTGTTTTAGCTTTGTTCTTTTTAATAGCAGGCTTTACGGCTATGCAGGTTATATAAAATTGATTGATTTAAATACCACTCCATATGCTATAATTTAAATTCGTTCCAAATTTAAAGAGGGAGCCGGTTATAAATGTCTGAATTTGCTGCTGAAAAAAAACAAACAGCTTTGCTTTCCGTCATTTCAAATACTTTTTTGATTACGGCAAAGCTTATAGTCGGTTTTTTGAGCGGCAGTGTCAGTGTGATTTCGGAAGCGGCGCATTCGTTTGCCGATCTTTTGGCATCTATAATCGCATTTTTCTCTGTGAAAATATCCGCAGAACCTGCGGATGAAGAACATCAGTACGGTCACGGAAAATTTGAAGATTTATCAGGGCTGGTTGAAGGCGCGCTGATAGTTTTAATTGCTTTTTATATTATTTATGAAAGTGCTATGAAACTCACCAACGGAGTGGAAGAGCATCTTGAAACAACGGCGGGCATTATCGTTATGCTTTTTTCCGTTATTGTAAATGTTTTTGTCAGCAGGAAATTGTTAGAGGTGGCAAAAAAATCCGATTCAATAGCCCTTCTTGCAGATGCAGAACACTTAAGAACTGATGTTTATACTTCTTTTGGCGTTTTCACAGGTTTAATTCTTATCAAACTGACCGGTCTTACTTTCTTAGATCCTCTTGTAGCTATTTTTATTGCGTTTATAATTATCAAGACCGGTTACGAACTTTGCAAAACCTCAATAAATAATCTTGTTGACTATTCTTTGCCTGAGGAAGACAAAAATAAAATTAACCAAACTATATCAAAATATATTTCAGATACAGTAATAGAGATTAAAAGCCTCAAAACAAGAAAAGCCGGTGCAACGAGGTTGATTGAACTGCGTTTAAAAGTGCCTACCGATATGACAATTAAACAGGGACATGATATTTGTGATTCTATTGAAAGTGAAATTGAATCGACAATTAAAAATTCTGATGTGATTATTCATCTGGAACCTTGTGATAAATACTGTAGCGGGTGTATTTTGTTCGATAACAGAGCATTTCAATGCAACCATAAAGACAGGATATAAGACCGTAAATATTTTGTTTCCGACAGTATTTAAATGTAAACTTTTATAAAAAATTTTTTCTCTGTCATATAATATAGCTGTTACATAATTAATGAAAAAAGACTGTGCTATATGGAAAATTACAATAAAAACGGTTCTTGTCTGGTTACTCTTGTTTTGTTTTTAGCGTTTATGACAGCGGCTGCAACAGCCGGTTATTTATTTTTAAATACTCTTCCCCCTATTTCGAGGCTTAAGGATTATCAGCCCAGTCTTGTTTCGCAGGTTGTGGCGAGTGACGGAACGGTTATAAAGACTTTTGGAGCTTTCAGGTACAAAAAAGTTACCATTGACGAGATCCCCGATAATCTTAAAAAGGCTGTAATATCTATTGAAGATAAAAACTTTTATAAACACAGAGGATTTGATCCTGCCGCACTCGTAAGGTCGGTTTTTTCAAATATATTAGCCGGAAGAGTTGTTCAGGGGGCCAGCACCATAACGCAGCAGCTTGCCAGAATACTTTTTCTTTCAAGTGAAAAAACCATGGACAGGAAATTAAAAGAACTGATTATTGCTTACAGACTGGAAAAAACCCTGCCCAAGGATGAAATTCTGGAAATGTACTTAAATAATGTCTATCTGGGTGAAGGTGCTTACGGAGCTGCGGCGGCAGCTGAGATTTATTTCAACAAAAGGGTAAATAATTTAACATTGGATGAAGCAGCGTTAATAGCGGGTTTACCACAGGCGCCGTCAATTTATTCACCGTATCAAAGTACAAAACTTGCAAAAGCAAGAAGACACCAGGTTTTAGAAAGAATGTTAAAGATGGGTTTTATTACCAAAACTCAAATGGTAAATGCTGATAATGCTTTTATAGTGTTAAATCCTACGCATAAACCTTATTCTTTGAACAAAGCTCCTTATTTTGTTAATTATATTTTGAAAGAGCTTGATGAAAAAGCCGGAATAACTGAGCAGGAAGTAATTCAAGGCGGCTATAAAGTTTATACAACTTTAAATTATGATGACCAGCTTGCCGCCCAAAATGCAATTTCCAAAAATCTTGCGGCATGGGGTATGACAAAACCTTATCAGCAGGGTGCATTATTCTCCTTTGAAGCTAATACAGGCAAAATCCTTGCTTATGTCGGCGGCAAAGACTATTCGGAAAGTCAGTTTGACAGGGTAACTCAGGCAATCAGACCTCCGGGTTCGTCATTTAAGCCTTTTGTATATGCCGTTGCCATGGAAAAAGGAATGACTCCAAAAACTGTTTATGAAGATGCGCCTTTCAGCATTGCCAAATGGCAGCCGAGAAACTACGGCGGTAAATACAGAGGTAAAATGCCGCTCATAAAAGCCTTGGCTTTTTCGTCAAATGTTATTGCTGCCAGATTAATTAAAGACGTGGGAGTTCTGGAAACCATAAATATGGCAAAACGCCTTGGTATAAGTACACCTCTTGCTCACGATGCAACAATTGCACTGGGATCCAGCGGAGTTAAGCTGATAGACATGACAACCGCATACGGTGTATTTGCAAACGGAGGCTTGAAGATAGAACCTTACGGTGTGGAAAGAGTTGAAACACCGGGCGGCAGAATTATTTATCAGGGAAATCCAAGTGCTGTCAGGGTATTAGACAGTAAGACCGTTGCAAATATGGTAGAAATGATGAAACAGGTTATAAAAATAGGCACGGGAAGAGCAGCAAACATTGGACGATCTGCTGCAGGTAAGACCGGAACAACAGATAATTACAGAGATGCTTGGTTTGTGGGATTCACACCGGAAATAGTTACCGGAGTGTGGGTAGGGAATGATAACAACACTCCGACAAGCAATTTAACCGGGGGAACTGTTCCTGCCATAGCATGGCGAACATACATGAAAACTGCTGTTGCCAAAACGGCTCCCAACGATTTTTACTATCCCGATGTTGTCGTGCTTGACCAAAATTCCGGTAATCAACAAGATACTTCCTATGATTCAGGGAACTACGACACTACAAACGGTCAATATTACGATGCCAACAGCCTTGATGTTCCGACGGAAACTTATGCAGAGGGTGATAATCCTGCACAATCCGGCACAAATAAAACCGGCGGAAATGCCCCAAATAACAGTCCTCCAATTCCCGTCCCTTCAGGCGGGCAATCCTCGCAATCCGGTGATTCCGGTGCGTCAGCACCTCCTCTGCCGGAAGAACAGGGGTACAACGAAAATTCAGGGTATTAAGATTATTTAACCCTGAAAACAGCAGTGAGCCTTTCTTCTATCAGTTCAGAAAATGTTTTTTCAGGATACCTTTTAGCTGTTTTATTAGCTGTATCTAACTTAAAAAGCCATTGTTCAGCTTTGGATTTAAAATCGTCATCGTTTGGCATAGGCGGCAGTCTTAATGGACAAATTGCCTGATGCAGTTCCAGCTCTTCGGTTGTAGGGTTTATTCCCATTGCTTCCAAATTTCTTCTGTCTAATTCTTTTAATATTTCTTTCATTGAGTTCATGTTGCTCTGAACTTTGCTGGCTGAAGTTATTCTGTATTTCAAAAGCACTTCGGGAAGGTTAGCAATATCAAAATAAAAACTGCATCTCTGCCAAAGTTCATAATCTTCCGCCTGTTTTTGAGTTTCGTTGTAGCGTAGAGAGTATTTTTCCAGAAAACTTTTTCTCATCATAACCGAAGGGTGGGCTAAGGCGCAGAAAAAAAAGAGCTTTGCCTTAACAATGTCAGGTTCACTCGGGTATTTAAAAATTCTTGAAGGAACTTCCCCGAATTCCTCTGTCCAGCTTCCGCATATACCGACATTCGGATTTTTTTCCAAAAAATCAATTTGTTTTTGAAATCTTTCCGGCAGGCTTATGTCATCTGCGTCCATTCTGGCTATAAATTCGCCTTCTGCTCTCTCAACGCCGATATTTAATGCGTTAACAAGTCCTTTTGAATTGCAATTTATAATTTTAATTCTGCTGTCATTATAAGAATTAATTATTTCCGGACTTTTATCCGTTGATTTGTCGTAAAGCATCAAGAATTCAAAATCTTCATATGTTTGGTTTAATATACTTTCGATTGCCTCCCCAAGATACTTTTCAGAGTTATAAACAGGCATTAAAACAGATATTTCAGGCATAATTCCCTTAAAAAATTATTTTATTATTTTGTTCAGTTTTTCTTTTTGATAATTATTTAAAATTCTTTTTTTCGACAAAAAATTCTCAAGGGCTTCTCTTTGGAGTTTTTCTTTTTCTTTGAATACTTTTTCCTGAAGCTCTATAATTTCTCGTTCATCTGCATTCGGGTCTGAGAGTTTTTCTTGAAGCTTTTCCTGATAATGATGGAGTTTAGGCAGTATTTTAGAGCTTTTTTGCCGCCATTCAGTGTCAATATTTTGTATTTTACCGTTTTGAACGGGTGATAAATGCAGGCATTCCCACTTAATCATAAAGGTTTCTTTTTGCGAAAAAGCCGGCAATGCCGAGGCAAAAAAAGTCAATAATATTAACGTTCTTTTGTTTCTAATATTCATAAAGATTGGCTAGTACCCCTTCAGGTGTTTTTGCGCGGAATTTTTTAAAAAGCAGATTTTCCGCTTTTGAATAATCGTTATTTTGAATTTCTTCAGTACCGTTATTACTTATTGTATTATATTTTTGAAAATTTGACCCTGTAAAGTATGTTGCATTCCATGCCAAAAAAGCCGTTAAAATCATTGCTGCCGCAGAAGAAACGATTAATTTTTTCTGTCTTATGGCAGCAGCTCTGCGGATGGATTTTTTGCAGATTACTTCAAGTTCTTGTTCTTTGATTGAAAAATCAGTTTCAAAATAAGCTTTTAGCGGCTGCATTGCTTTTGTGAAAATTTCAGATTTAGATTGGCATTCAGGGCAGTTATCAATATGTTCCAGCAAAAATTCTTTTTCAGCCTGAACCAATTTTTCATCGTAAAGAAGTGACAATTTTTGACTGACCAGATTGCAATACTGACCGTTGTGATAAAGCTCTACCACATTTTCTTTTATGATATTGCTGTTGAAAGCTCCTTTTACAGCTTTGGAAAGTTTAACCAAATTATTGTATTTGCGTTTACATTTGAGACAGTTTTTCAAATGGTTCTCAACTTCATAGTATTCACAAACAGAAATCTCTCCGTCTATGAATGAGGAGAGAAGAAAGAATACTTTTTCGCATTTAATTTCATTTTTATCAAAAGCCTTTTTAGCTGCTTTATTGGCTAAATTTTTACATGTATTATTTTTAAGGCAATTTTTCTTAAACATTAAGGACAGATTTTTTAGTTCGTTGTAGCTTGATAAACAGGATTTACATTCTTTCAGATGATTTTTGACTTTAATATATTCGTCGTTAGACAATTCATTATCAATATAAGCCGAAATTAAAGCTTTAATATCTTCACAAATGTTTCCTGAGCGCATTAACAGACCTCTTTATTCCAAATAAGGCTTCATTTTTTCCTGAAGTTTTGCCCTTGCTCTCGCAAGTCTTGATTTTACAGTGCCAATGTTCGTTTTAGTTATCTCTGCGATTTCTTCATAACTTAATCCTTGCACTTCTCTTAAGACGATAACGAGTCTGAACTGTTCCGGTAAGTTATCGACCGCTTCCTGTATTTTGTTGTTCAATTCCCGCCCGAGAGTCTTTTCATCAGGCAGTTTTGCAGTATCTGCAATATCTTTGGTTTTGCTTAAAGTTTCTTCATCATGATCATAAGCATTATAGTCCATTGAAAGCGTGGGAAGCTGTCTGGATTTCCTTCTCAGCTCATCATAAAAGAGATTTGTGATTATCTGATTAAGCCAGACTTTAAACTTGCCGGGTTCTTTTAAGCTTTTTATGGATTTTGCGACACGGAACATTGCTTCCTGAACCAAATCCGACATATCGGTTCGTTTGGGATCAAGATGATAAAGTGTGTTATAAATATTTTTCTGATTGCGTTTTAAAAGTTCTTCAAGTGCTAAACGGTCATTTTGCTGAGATTTTATAACAAGTTCGTCGTTATCAAATTTTTTGTATTTATCTTTTAAGCTGTTAAACAAGTTTAATCTCCGTCTGACAAAACTGCTCACCGAGTTGTGCCGATAAATAAGGTAAGAGATAAAACGATGATTCCTTCAAAAAATACCGTACCTTTTAGAGTATAATTTAATCATAAAATGACCGTTGTGTCATGAGCTAAACGGATAAATAAAAAAGGCGATTTCCGGAATTGCGTTGAAATGAGTTTTTATCGAATTATTGATGTGAATTTAAACAGGGCTTGCGAAGCTCTTAGAGTTATTGAAGAGTTGGGACGTTTTTATCTTGAAGAAGAAGAACTGACAAAACCTCTTAAAAACCTGCGACATCAGCTTTGCAAAATTTATGACGGCAAATACAATTTTCTTTTAAAAGAGAGAGATTCTGTTGAAGATATCGGCAGGGAAATTCCGAATCCATCCCAAAAATCTGATTTTTTTGATATTTATAAAGCCAATTTTAAACGGCTTCAGCAGGCTTTAAGGGTTCTTGAAGAATTTGCCCTTGATGAAAAAGACGTTAAAAAAACTTGTGAAGATATAAGGTACAAATCATATGATTTGGAGAAAAAAATGCACGAAAAACTTACAGAAAAGATTAAAAAAATCCGTCTTGCGGATAAAAAATTATATTTGGTGACAGACAGAAAATACGCCCAATCTCAGGACGAGTTTCTTGATAAAATTGCCTCGGCGCTTAAAGGCGGCGTAGGCATAGTCCAGCTCAGAGAAAAAGATACCCCTGCAAAAGAAATTATCGAGCTCGGCAGAAAGGTCAAAGAGCTTTGCGCTTTATATAATGCTCTTTTTATAATTAACGACAGACCGGACATTGCGCTAATTTTAAAAGCTGACGGGGTGCATCTGGGGCAGGATGATATTGATATTCGCAGTGCAAAGCATATTCTCGGCGAAGATGCAATAATAGGAATTTCAACACACTGCATCGAACAGGCTTCAAAAGCGCAAGATGAAGGCGCGGACTATATAGGAGTAGGACCTGTTTTCTCTACTCCCACAAAACCCGGCAGGGAAGCGGTCGGGTTGGATTATGTCAAATGGACTTCACAGAACATAAATATTCCCTGCTTTGCAATCGGGGGAATTGATTTGTCGAATTGCCAGGATGTTATAAGCAGCGGAGCTTCAAGACTGGCTGTTGTCAGGGCGTTAATAAACGCGGAAAGCCCTGAAAAAACAGCATTAGAATTTATGAGCAGGCTAAATTGCTCTAATGAGCTAAAAGTGTAAATTCTTTGTAATATCATTTGTTGTTAAGTAGCAATATTTTTTTTCACGAGTTTTTATCTCAGTGAGATAAATTATAAAGGGTATTGTTAGGAAAAATAATTGTACGCAATGAAAAATAATAAAACAAAAAATTTATCTGTCACATGGGAAACGATTACTTTCTACGGTCGTGAAAGTCTCGGCAGGGGTGTGGATATTATTTACGGCATAAACAAAACCCCTTTTGGCAAGGTGCTTTTAGCTTTTTCCGATAAAGGCGTTACCGATTTGCGCTTTATAGCGGTATCAGAAGATGAAATTATTCAAAAATTCCTCAAACGCTGGCCAAAGGCAAATATTACAAGAAACGACGCTAAAACCGCACCCATTATAAATGACATTTTTTATTCAAATTCAGTTAAATCCCCTGTCAAAGTGCATGTAGTCGGAACGTATTTTCAAATAAAGGTCTGGCAGGCATTATTGAATATTTCGAAAGGCTTTACCAAACCATATATTGCCATTGGTGAAGTTATTAATTATCCCAAAGCCTCAAGGGCAATTGGAATGGCAATAGGTCAAAATCCCGTACATTATTTAATACCTTGCCATAGAGTTGTTAGAAATGACGGCAGTTTGGGAGGTTATGCAGGGGGTATTGCCGTTAAAAAAGCGCTTTTGGCTGAAGAATCAGATTAAAATATCAAGAGGTTATTATGAAAATAAACTTATTTAAAAGCCCGAATTTTAAAAGTATAGAAATAAAAAAAGATATAAGCCCTAAAGGAGGCTGCTCAAAGGGAAAAGTTTATTATGAAATCAATATTGATTATCGAGATAACTTAAATGAGCTCTATTTCATAGATGAAATAGATGAAAAGTCCAGAAGGTCTAAACGTATAGTAATCACCGGCGCAGAAAGCGATGTCAAAGAAATATTGAATAAACCTGTTTGGCTGGACATTTTTAAATATAAAAGCACATTTAACGATGAATTGGAAAAAGATATTCTTAAGCCGTTGTTAGATATTTTAAGCGATAAAAAAGAGTTAAAACTGTCTTTTAGATTTCCTCAGGAGCAATCAAGACTTCAAAAATTATTCGCGTTAAAACCCGAGGATATTTTTTCGAACGAAGAAAAATCGTCCGTAGTCAAAGCAATAGAGAAAAAAATCTCAAAGATGAACAGTGAAAAATCCCAAAACTTCAGCATTCCAATCTTTACAGAAAATAATGACATTAGAGATATGCGGGTGAATTTGAATTATTTATCAATAAATCTTGATGTAGAAGCATAAACGTTGAATAATTTTTAATTCTGCCTTTGATTTTTCTGCGGTGCAGGCTGAGCTGGGTCGGCGGTTTCATCCGTAATATCCGAAAGGTCATCCTTTTGTTTATCCTTTAGTTTAATGTTGACGGATTTCTCCCATCTCAGGTCAATATAGTCAACTTCATATTCATCTTTAATTCTCATAGCTTCGCTTATAACATCCTTAATTTTGGAAGCTCTGGAGAATATCAGCGGATCCAGTTCCCCAAGTCTTACGCGGATTGTTTGAAGCTGGGCATAAACATCATCGGGGTTTCGTATATCAAGATAGACAAGTTTTTGCGCTGAAGAGTCCTCAAGAAGTTTTGCCAGTTCCATAAAATATCTGACATGTTTAGGGGGCCATTTTGAATAGTCATCGTATGTCAGCAGTTTATAAACAGTGCCTTTGTAGTTAAGCGGAAGATATTCCTTGCCTATGACAGTTGCATCATCAGTGAAAACTGCAATAGGGGGGACTTTTGGCGTGGGAGCCACGGCAAGCGCAGGTGTTTTTTCCTGAATTGCTATATTAAGCCTTGCAGGAAACCAAAATCTCCTTATATAAACCTTTTTCACCGGAGGTAAATCCAAAAGAGCTTGTTCCATTACGTTTGTGTTGATTAGATAAACAGGCTTGGGGGGTAAAGGAACTTTTCTTAAGGTTTCAATAATTTTAATCGTCGATACTATTTGGTTGCCATTAATTTGAAGTGAATTATTCGGATAAACATTAAACAATGCAGGATTTAGATACCACTGAGGAAGTGATGCAAACTTTATCAAAGAATAAAACATAAGAACTACAACAAGAATTCTCAGCAAAATGCGGGTTCTTGCCAAAGTTATTTGAGTACGCTGAAAATTACGGCGTGTTTTCAAAAACTGCAGCCGTTTTTTATGTCGGGCTAAGTAGATATCTTCTTCTTTAGCTCTTCTGTTTTTTTTCTGAGACTTTTTCCTCATAAGGTTTGCAGTCCCTAAAGGTTACTTTACGTTAGCGGATAGTGTCATTGATTTTTGGATTTCTTTTGTTTTAACGGCGCTGTTTAGGATAATACCTACAAGTTGGTCAAAATTAATTCCCATTTCTTTTGATTGAGCAGGCAAGTCGCTTAAATCCGTCATTCCCGGAATTGTATTAATTTCAAGCACAAAAGGCTTATTATCGTTGCTCAGGATAAAATCAACTCTGCTCATCCCGAAAGCTCCGATTGACAAATGCGAATTAACGGCGTGTTTTTTAATTACTTCAGCGGTTTCTTCCGAAATATTTGCCGGAAGTATGAACTCCGTTAATCCTTCCGTGTATTTGCTTTCATAGTCATACCATCCTGTTTTGGTTCTAAATTCCAATACAGGTGTTGCGATGGTTTTTCCTTCTATGTCCAGAACCCCTACTGTTAAGGATTTACCTTCGATATAATTTTCAAGCATGACTTCCTGATTAAAATTCTGAGCATCAATAAATGCTTTTTCAAGCTGTTCAAGGGTATCTACCTTAGTCATGCCTATGCTTGAGCCTTCCGAAACAGGTTTTATCATCAGTGGATAAGACAATTTGTTTTTTATGCTTTCAAGCTCTTCGACAGAACAAACGATTACAGAAGATACAACCGGAATATTTTCTGTTTTAAGGATTTTTTTTGTATATTCTTTGTTCATTCCTATTGCATTTGCCATAACACCGCTCCCGCTGTATGGGATACCGAGTATTTCGAGCAAACCCTGAATACATCCGTCTTCGCCGTATTTACCGTGCAGAGCAATATATGCAACATCAATTTTTTTCTCTAAAAGGGTTTGGGCAATATTTCTGTCAACGTCAACAATTTCGGAATTTTTATATCCCAGTCTTTTCAATGCTTCCAGGCAGTTTTTCCCTGACCTTAACGACACTTCTCTTTCACTCGACAGACCGCCGCACAGGACACCTATTTTTTTATCAAGCGGTATTTTTAATTCGAATTTAATATTTTCCATATTTCCTCTTCTTCTTTTGTGAATATTCCTGTGTATTTAATTTCGGGTTTTAATTTGTATCCGAATTTACTGTTTACCTCATTATACATTTTAAACATAAGCCTTGAAATATCTAAGGATGTTGCGTCCGTCGAATTAATTATAAAATTCGCATGTTTTTCGCTTATCTTTGCTCCGCCCGAAACAGCTCCCTTTAAACCGGCTTTTTCAATGAGCTCACCGGCAAAAACTCCTTCTGCAGGGTTTCTGAATATACTTCCCGCGTTAGGTTCATGCATGGGGGGATGTTTTTCTTTTCGCCAGAGCAAATTTTCATTCATTTTTTCCTGAACTTTTTCAGGGGTTGATTTTTTAAGTTCAAAAACCGTGCTTAACAACACAAGATTTGAATCTTTCAATGCAGAAGTTCTGTAATTCAGTTTCAATTCTTCTTTAGAAAAGACCTTTATCTCTTCTGCTTCTAAATCAAAAACTTCTGCCTCAATAAGAGTATCTTTAATTGACTGTTTTAATGCAGAAGAGTTCATTGTAACTGCTCCGCCTACTGTGCCCGGGATTCCTGTCAAAAATTCCAACCCCGAAAGCCCTTTTTCCTGCAAGATTTTTGCCAGTTTTGGCGATTTTAGCCCGCAACAAGCTTTTATGACATTGCCGCTAAGGAATTCATACCCGTTCATTTCAGATGTAATTATGACGGCGCCTTTAACTCCCTGCGATGAAATCAGCAGATTCGAGCCTCCGCCTATAACGGTAATGTTCATTGCATTGGATTTTGCATATTTAACTGCCTGCCTGAATTGTTTTTCATCTTTCGGAAAAAACGCAACTTCGGCATTACCGCCTATTTTATAAGTGGTATGTTTTTTTAGGGAATAATTTTCAATATATTTGCAGGAAATTTCCAATTTTCAGGCTTCTTTTTTGCGTTTCCGTATATAATTTATACCTGACAAACAGGGAATTATCAAGATTTTAGCACTTTAAAAAATTTAATCGCCGAAATCTTCAAAGCAATAATTCAAAATCAAAAATTAATTATAAACAAACGGAGGTCCGTTTTTGATTTCATTCAGGACAGTGCCGTATCTTTTTTTAAGTTCTTCTCTGTCTTCAGGATGTTCAACGGCATATTTTTTGTATTCTTCAACCATGGGGTTTACTGAGCTGAGTTTTTTCTTGAGGAAGTTTTTAATCTCCACCTCTACAAGTCTGTCATGGAGTTCGTATTCTGTTTGAGCATTGGCTTTTTTAACCTGAACCTCCTTCACGGCTTCGACATATTTTGAGCCTAGATATCCGGCACCGGAAACACCTGCCAAAGCAAGGAAAAGATTGCGTGTTACGGGAGTGCCCTCTATAAACATGTTGTAGAAGTGCCCGGATATATCCTGAATGTATGAATAATACGATATTTTATTCGGAAAACCGCCCAGTGTGACAGGGGCTTCCTGAAATACGGAAAGATTTTTCTCAACTTTGTTCAATATTTCTTTCTTTTCTTCATCTGAAAAAGCTGTTTTTTGAAGATTTTCTTTTATTTCGGAGGGGGAGCGTCTGAGAAAAGTATATATACGAACAAGTTCTTCGGTATCAGGTATTGTATTTCCGCTTCCGGTTAAAATCGAATCCAATTCCAGATTTTTTCTTGAAGAAAAAGTTTCTATTTCGTTTGATATTTTGGCTATATTTTTGCGGGTATAGTTAGCAAGAATTAAACATGACAATAAAGTTGCCGCTCCTCCAAGCAGGTAAAGAACATTATTAAATTTTTTTGTATCCTTTTCGGTATTTTTTTGAGTATTTGAGCCTTTAAAAGAAACTTTGGAATTTGCAGTTTGGTTTAAATCCTTTTCAATTTTGGAAAGCAGATAATTTATAACTTTATTCTTGCCTGCAAAACTTCTTGTCTCAACGTCAATAAGCTTTTCCTGCAAGTCTCTTTGGATATCAGCATCCTGTTTTTTGACCCATATTTCTTTAAATCCGTCCGCAAAATTTTTCATAATAAAAACTAACGAAGAGAAGAGAAATACCCCCATTGCTCCGAGAATTGTTTTACGGCAAGGGTTTTGGAGGGCAACATAAGTTACAAAATGCTCTTCTTTTGTAAGGTTCATGTTTCGGGCAAGAGTGGGGAGATTAGAGCTGGAAAGCTTTCCAATGCTTTCTTTACAAGCCCTGTAGCTTCCTTTAGAAATCAATGCCGCAATGCCGAGTATGGATAAAGGAGCAAGAGTAAGTCCGAGCATCGGATTGTCCCATAAATTTTTCGAGATTTTTTCTCTGTTCGGTTCAACTAAATCCTTCGGAAGGGATACTTCCTGAGGTATATAGACATCGGGACAAAACCTGCCGTCCTCGTCTTTAATCAGTTTGTTTACAATTGTCCCTTCTTTAATCAGCTCGAGATTTCTTTTTTGTCTGTCCTGCGTCATATTAAATTCTTTGGCGTTTATTTTTGGTTTTGCCTGCACAGGCTGAGGCATCGGGTTTATCATTAATTATTTCCTTCTTTGTTTTTTCTCTTTTTCTTTTTGTAAGATTTTGCGGTTCTCTTTTTTACTTCTCTTGCTTCTTTTTCGCCTAAAAAATTCAAAAAAACCGCTAATTTTTGTTTAATTTCTTCAAGGTTTTGGGTTAAAAACTGCCCTAAATCGACGAATTTTTCATATAAAATTTTGGATAATCCGTTCAAAGTTCTGTATTTGGAAAGCCTTTTAATTATTTTTTCAAAATTTTCCGAAATTATTTCTTTCAAAACTTTTATTTGTTCGCCCAAAACCGCTATCAGCTTATCTGCCGCTGCGCTTATAGTGTTTATTGTTTGCACAACTTTGTTTTTAATGTTTTCAATGCCGGCGGCAAGACTTGCTGATATACCTTTAAAAGCATCGGTTACAAGATTCTTAAGTGATTCCGCAAGTTTTGCGGTATTTTGTTTAAGGGCATCAAGAATACCGGTGCGTATGTTTTGAATAAGATTTCTCAAAATTGTCAGTGATTGTGAATTTAAAGCAGAAAAGAAATTGAGAATCTTGTTCGAAACAGCTAATTCAGAAAGCCTTTGCGCTAAAAGATTATTTAGTCTTGATGCTTCGCTTAAAGCAAGATTATCCTGATTCCTTTGGGCTATTCTTTTCAATCTTGACCATTCTGCAAAAGCTTCATCCCAGTTCATAAGACCGGGAATTTTCTCTTTTTTCTTAACCGCACCGCCTCCGCCTCCGCCCATGCCCGAGCATATAGGACAAGCTCCGGCAGGTATTCCGTGCGGACATCCCGCAGTTCGTATGTGAGCTTGCTGTCTTACTGCCGTACGGTTAATATTTGTATTTAAAGTTACACCGTTCATAAGTTTCGGCAAAGAGGAGCTTAATAAATGCGTGCTGAAAGCCGCTGTGGAATAATTTTATGAAGCAAACCCCTCAATTGCGTTTTACTCTCCTTGTTTCCGAAGTACTCGTAAAACCACCTTAACCAAGTGTTCCGACTTTAACGGCTGCGGGCCAGTCAGGGAATCTCACCCTTGTTTCCTCAGATTAAGCTGTAAGAATTATTCTATTCTTTTAAGAAAACATGTCAATAATGAATAATCACGAAATAAAATTCGTTGGTAAAAACTATGTAAAATAATATTAATATTTAATTCAAAATTTATCTGCTTATATTAAAATGCAATTAATTAATTTTGGAGGAAAGTTATGATGATACCAAGAATTAGCGGAATTAAAATTAATCATGCGAATTTTAAACCAACTTTTGGGGAAGAAATCAAAGAAACTAAGCCTGTCATAGATTTGAAAAAAGAACAACAAGAATTATCCGACTTGTTAACAAAAAGGGTATTAGCAGTTGCCGAACAATCACCTCGAGATGCAGTCGATTTAATAGGAGATTTGGACGGCACTTTGTGGGACTTGCAAAAAACATTGTATAAAACATACCAAAAAGAATTAAAAGGTTATCCTAAAGGGATAGAAGGATAATTAGCAATACAGTTTTTTTAAAAGAAAAGCCTTCTGATTCAGAAGGCTTTTTGGGTTTGAATAATATGAAGTTTATAGAGGAGTTTCATATTACTTTAAAAAGCCAACATGAAAAAAGTTGCTAGTTTGTAACAAAATATTAAGTTGAATTTTATTATAAACTTGAAAAGTTATTGAAAAAGATGCAAAAAGCCTTTGTCAATGCCTAAAAACGCTTCATGAAGAGATTCACAAGCAGAAGGGTGAGAAAATACAACTTCGGTAAAATCTTCGGGCGAAACGTTATTTGCCATAGCAACTGCAGCCTGCTGAATCAGATAATCCGAATGACTGCCTATTATATGAACTCCCAGAATTTTGTCTTTGCTTGCAAGAACCTTAATAAAACCTTCTATTTCATCCTCAATAAAGGATTTTGAATTTGCGCTCAGCGGGAATATGCTTTTTTTGTATTCTAAATTTTCTTTCAAAATTTCTTTTTCGCTTAAGCCGATACAGGAAATTTCGGGATTGCCCCAGATTATTTTCGGAATTGCATTGTAATTTATATTTGCGGGTTTTTTTTCAAGAATATATTCAACAGCCTTTATGCCCTGATGCGAAGCGCAGTGAGCAAGCGGCAAAATTCCCGTTACGTCGCCTATTGCATAGATATTGCCTATATTGGTTTTTAAATTATTATCAACCTTAATGTATTTGCCGTTTTTCACAATTTTGAGCCTGTCTAATCCTTCTATTTCGCAATTAGGCTGTCTGCCCGCTGTCAGAAGAATTATATCGGGCTTTAAATTTACCCCGTTTGAGAGAAAAACTTCTCTGCCATTAATATTTTCGATTTTTGTTCCGGTGTAAAAAGCTGTTTTGTCTCTCTTAAAAAGTCTTTCAAGCCTGTCTGATATTTCTTCGTCGAACATGGGGCAAAGTTTTGGAGCAAGTTCGACGACAGTGACATTTTTACCGAATGAGGACGCAATTCTTGCCCATTCAATGCCGTTTGCCCCGCTTCCGACTATCAGAACATTCTGCGGAAGTTCTTTTAAAGAAAGAATTCCGTCGGTGTCAAAAATAAATTCATTGTCAATTTCCAGCCCTTCAAGCGGAAGCGGTCTTGAACCGCTTGATATGATGAGATTTTTAAATTCAATAACTTCAATGCCGCTTGCAGAAGAGACTTTTAATGTGTTTTTGTTCTCAATTGAAGCTGTTCCTTCAATTATATCGATGTTTTTGCTTTTTATCAGTTTTGTCAGGTTTTTTCTGATTTGTGAAACAATAAGTTCTTTTCTGTCAAAGATTTTTTCGTAGTCAAAGCTTGCATTCTCGACAGATATGCCGAATTTTTGAAATTTTTTAATTCCTTTAAACTTATCTGCACTTGCAATAATGGTTTTGGTAGGAATACAGCCTTTGTTGAGACAAACCCCGCCGATAGAATCTTTTTCTGTTAACGCAACTTTTGCCCCCGATTGAGAAGCTCTTATGGCGGCTACATAACCGCCGGGACCGGATCCTATTATTGCAATATCGTACATGGTTTTTTTATTATACTAATAAATTAATTTAAAGAAAAAAGGACTTCTTTGAAGTCCTTAAACGTGGTTTTAGTGTATTAATCTGTTATCCTTTATAACTGTTCAGCAGAGCTGAAATTTTTTCTCTTGTTTTGGTAAGAACATCGATTGATGTGTCAATGACAGGTGAGATAATTTCCTGATTAATTCCCTTTGCGAGAGTATCGACGCCTACCATTGCGACAAAGCCGATTGCGGCTATTGTTGCTAATCTGATGTTTCTTGAGCTGCTTTTCAGACCGTTTTCAATTGTTGTAAAAGCCTGTTTAGTCATGTTTGCGAATGAAGAACCGGCTTTAGGATCAGCTTTTGAAGCAAGTTTGGCAAGCCCGAGCGCGCCGAGTGCGCCAATTGTCCCAAGAGCCAAAGTGCCTGCTCTTTCTCTTTCTTCCTGAACTTTTTGATTATTATTAACGGTAACTAAGATATTACTTGTTTGAGGAATTTCAACCATAGTGTTTGAAACAGACTGCAAAGCTGCGTTTGTTGTTGCGCTTGCTTCGCTTCCCATAGCGCTGTATTGAAGATTTGCCGGAATTACGGCTTCACCGAAAGATACTCTCATTTATATTACTCCTTCCTGAATTTTTATTATAAATCCACGTATAAAAAATTTAATCTATATTACTAAAAAACGCTCAAGAAAAAAATTGATAGCATGAGCCGATAATCTTAAAAATTATTTACATTCGATTTTTAAAAAGTTAAAAGCGGCTTTTGGAGACATCATATTAAAAGTGGATTTTTGAAGCTGTTTTGCCCAAAAACGGATAAGCGTCCTTGACTTTTAACTAAAGGCTTTAATACAATAAAACTGCACCAATAAATCTCTTTTTTTAGAGGTTTATTAA